>JBAXFK010000238.1:0-7145 GCA_037139955.1 Rhodospirillales bacterium | reverse complement strand
TGGCGCCATCGGGTGCATGGCGGTGTTACTAACTATTTATGTTAAATTTGTCAAGGTATGGATTCCAGTTTTGTTTCGGCTGACCCGAGACCGATAACTTCATGACACTTGACCCATGCCGATCCATATGTCAGATATGATATTACCCATCTGGAGTCACGTATGGCCTCCCAGACATGATCACCGCCGCCCAAATGCGGGCTGCCCGCGCGCTGCTGCGAATGGAACAGCGCGATCTCGCTGCGCTGTCCGGCCTGTCGGTGCCGACGGTTCAGCGGATGGAGGCTAGTCCCGGCGTCGTACGCGGCAATGTCGACTCGCTGATGAAACTGGTCGGCGCCCTGCGCGATGCGGGGATCGAGTTGATCGACGAAGGCGCCCCCAGCCAGACCGGCGGGCGGGGTGTGCGGCTTCGGTCATGATCGCAAGCGTCCTGTTCAGCATCGTGCTCCTGATCGCGCTCGGCATCGCCGGGGCGATCGTGGCGCGGGCACCGGTGGGGCGCTTTTTGGTCTATGGCGGTTGTTTGCTGGTCGGTTTGGCATCGCTGACGACCGGCCTCGTGGCCATCGGTGCGCCGGTCGAGCATCTGAGATTGCCCTTAGGCGTTCCCTGGGTCGGGGTGCAATTGCGCCTCGACGCGCTGTCCGGCTTCTTCTTGTCGATCCTCGGTCTCGGCACCGCCGGGGCGAGCCTGTTCGCGATCGGGTATTCGCGGCACGACACGGAACCCCAGCGCATTCTGCCGTTCTACCCGTTGTTCATCGCAGGCATGCATTCGGTGCTGCTGGCGGACGACGCTTTCGCCTTTCTGTTCGCGTGGGAGACGATGTCGCTGGCCTCCTGGGCCTTGACGATGGCGGCCCACAAGGAACCGGGCAACGCGCGAGCCGGGTTCGTTTACCTTTCGATGGCGGTGTTCTCGGGCCTCGCGATGCTGCTGGCTTTCGCCACCATGGCGGGCGCTGGCGGCAGTTACGCGTTCGATGCCATGCGCGCCGCGCACCCGGCCGCCGGCCCGATTGCCGCAGCCTTCGCGCTGGCGTTGATTGGGGCGGGGTCCAAGGCCGGTTTGGTGCCGCTGCATGTATGGCTCCCCCTCGCGCATCCCGTCGCACCCAGCCCGGTGTCCGCGCTCATGAGCGGGGTCATGACTAAAATCGCCATCTACGGCTTTATTCGTGTCGTTTTCGATCTGTTGGGCGGCGCGCCATGGTGGGCGGCCACCATTGTTTTGATACTCGGCGGCATCACCGCCGTTCTAGGAGTTCTGCATGCGCTGATGGAGCGCGACCTTAAGCGGCTACTTGCTTATTCAACGGTGGAGAATATTGGCATTGTGTTCGTCGGCCTGGGCCTCGCGATGGCTTTCCGAGCGAACGGGTTCCCCACGGGGGCGGCGTTGGCATTTACGGCGGCGTTGTTTCATGCGCTGAACCATACCATGTTCAAATCGTTGCTGTTTTTCGGTGCCGGCGCGGTCCTGCACGCCACCGGCACCCGCGATATCGAGAAGCTGGGCGGCTTGATCCGGCGTATGCCGGTCACGAGTGTCGCTGTCCTGGCGGGGTGTTTCGCGATTTCGGCTTTGCCGCCGATGAACGGCTTTGCGTCGGAGTGGCTGACGTTCCAGGCCATTTTGCTCCGGCCTGAATTGCCGCAATGGGGGCTGAAACTGGCGATTCCGGCGGATGGCGCGCTGCTGGCTTTGGCGGCTGCCTTGGCTGCCGCCTGCTTCGTGCGGGCGTTCGGGATCGCGTTCCTCGGCCGGCCGCGCACGCCGGCGGCGGAGCAGGCGCACGAGACCGACATTTGGTCCCGCGCGGCGATGGTGCTTTTCGCCGTACTGTGCCTGCTGACCGGCCTGTTTCCAGGCGTCGCGATCGATCTTCTGGCCCCGGTCGCCCACGCAATGACGGGCGCGCGCATGCCGGTGCAAATAAGCGATCCTTGGCTGACCACGATCCCCATTGCTTCCGGCCACAGTTCGTACAATGCTCTGTTGTTGTTCCTATTTGTCGGGGGTTCCGGGTGGCTCGCAGCGGTTGCGGTCAAGCGTCTCGGCTCGCGGGTGCTGCGGCGCGCACCGCCTTGGGATTGCGGCTTCCCCGACCCGACCCCGATGACGCAGTACACGGCCGCGAGCATGGGCCAGCCGATCAAGCGCGTGTACGGCGCATTGGTATTCCGAGCGCGGGATAAGGTGGACATGCCGGCGCCGGGGGAGACGCGGGCAGCGCGCTTGACCAGCACCAAATCCGATCCGATCTGGGACGGGATATACGTCCCGATCGGGCGCTTCGTCGGGTTCGTGGCCACCCATCTGAACGTGCTGCAATTCTTGACGATCCGGCGCTACCTCGGGTTTGTCTTCGTGGCGCTGATCGTGCTGCTGGCGGCGCTTGCGCTATGGCAATGATCGCTCCCTTCTTGGTGCAGTTCGCCCAGATGCTGCTCGTGCTGGCGCTCGCCCCTCTGCTTACCGGCTTGGTGCGCAAGGTCAAAGCGCGGCTGCAACGCCGGGCCGGGCCGCCGCTGGTGCAACCCTATCGCGATCTGCGCCGGCTGTTGGGCAAGGATGCGGTGATGGCCGAAAACGCATCTTGGCTGTTTCGCGTTGCGCCTTACACCGTGTTCGCCTGCACCTGGGTGGCGGCGGCGCTGGTGCCCACGTTCGGCACCGGCCTCATGTTCTCCTGGACCGGCGATCTGATCGTCATCGTCGCGCTGCTCGGCACCGCTCGTTTCGTCCAATCCCTCGCCGCACTGGACATAGGCACCGCGTTCGGCGGGATCGGCGCCTCGCGGGAGGCGATGATCGCTTCGCTGGCCGAACCCGCCACGATCTTAATCGTCTTCTGCGTCGCCTTGATTGCAGGTTCGACCCAATTATCCACAGTCGCCGAGCACATGCTGAACGCGCAGGTCGGGTTGCGGGTGTCGCTGGCGTTGGCGTTGGTGGCGTTGTCGATCGTAACGTTGACGGAAAATGCCCGCATTCCCGTGGACAATCCCGCCACCCATTTGGAATTGACGATGGTGCACGAGGCGATGGTGCTGGAATATTCCGGCCGCCATCTGGCGATGATCGAGCTGAGCGTGTCGATCAAGTTGCTACTGTATCTATCGGTGATAGGCTGCATCTTCTTTCCCGCCGGTCTGGCCGGCGCCGGCGCCGGGCCGACGGTCCTGCTGGTCGGTGCGCTTGTCTACCCGATCAAGCTCGCGGTCGGAGGCATTTTGTTGGGCATTTTCGAGATGTCCATCGCCAAAATGCGTGTCTTCCGCCTGCCCAATTTCGTCGGCGCCGCCCTAATGCTCGGTCTGCTCGGCCTGCTGCTGCTGTTCGTTTCGCGGGGGATGTGATGCACGGAATATCCTTCGACATCGCCCACATGCTGGCCGGCTTTTTGGTGCTGGCGAGCTTTCTGATGCTGTACCAAGTCCGGCTTTATTCGTTGCTGAACGTACTGGCCCTGCACGCACTGATCCTGGCGCTGTCGGTGGCATGGCAGGCGCATATCCAGGGCGCACCGCATCTGTATATCACCGCGCTGATTGCCCTCGGTTTCAAAGCCATTTCGATCCCCTGGGCGTTGCGCAAAATCGTGTTCCGCCTAGGCATCCATCGTGAGATCGAGGCCGTGGGCGGCATCGGCTTGACCATGCTCGCTGGGATGGGCCTTGTGGCTTTGTCGCTGGAAGTCATGCTGCCCGTCACCGCTCAGGCCGATCCCGTCGCGCGGGAGGATCTTGCGCTGGCCTTGTCCGTCGTGCTGATCGGCCTCTTGACGATGGTGACGCGCCGCAATGCGGTCAGTCAGGTCGTGGGATTTCTGTCGTTGGAGAACGGCATCATCCTCGCCGCTGCCGGCGCGCGCGGCATGCCGCTGGTGGTGGAGATCAGCGTGGCGTTTTCGGTTTTGGCCGCGTCGATCGTCGTCGGGGTCTTTCTGTTCCGCATTCGGGAACGGTTCGACACGGTCGATGTCGGGGTGATGGACACATTCCGCGGGGGGCAGCAGTGACGCCCAATCTCGTTTCCGGTCTGCTGTTCGTTCCGCTCATCGCCGCTGCGGCGCTTGCGCTGATTCCCGGTTTTCGGATCGCTGCCGTGCTGAACGTCGTTGCCAGCATGGTCTCGCTTGCGTTCGCGTTGCTGCTGCCGCTCGCCCAGCGGCCGGGGGCGGGGCATTTGCTGTTCGTCGACGATCTCAACGTCGTGTTCATCGTGCTGAATTGTTTCGTCGGCTTCACCGCCAGTATTTTCAGCGCCACCTATATCGAGCACGAGCTGGAAATCGGCCGCCTGACGCCGTTGCACGTTCGGTTCTACCACGCGATGTTCCAACTGATGCTGTTCGGCATGAATCTCGCGCTGACGGCGAATAATATCGGCTTGATGTGGGTTGCGGTGGAACTCGCCACCCTCGCGACTGTGACGATTGTCGGACTGTATCGCACCCATCAGGCGCTGGAAGCCGCCTGGAAATACTTCATCCTCGGCAGCGTCGGGATCGCTTTGGCCTTGTTCGGCACAATCCTGGTCTATCTCGCCGCCCGACCCACGATGGGGGAGGGGGTGGACGCGATGGTTTGGACCGCGCTCGTGGCGCATGTCCGCGACTTCGATCCGTCGTTGTTGAACCTTGCGTTTGTGTTCTTGCTGTTGGGCTATGGCACCAAAGTCGGGCTGGTCCCGTTGCACGCGTGGTTGCCCGACGCGCATGCCGAGGGGCCGACGCCGATCGCCGCCGTGCTGTCGGGGTTGTTGCTGAACGTCGCGCTTTACGCGCTGTTGCGGTTCAAAATCCTGCTGGCCGGCAACCCGCATTGTATCGCGCCCGGGCCGCTGATGATGGGGCTCGGGCTGCTGACGCTGATCTTCGCGGGGTTCATGCTGTATCGCCGCCGCGACATCAAACGCATGTTTGCTTACTCCTCGATCGAGCACATGGGCATCGTCGTGTTCGCCTTTGGCTTGGCCGGGCCGCTCGGCAATTTTGCCGGCCTACTGCAAATGACCATGCATAGCCTGACGAAATCGGCGATTTTCTTCGCTGTCGGGCACCTCGCGCAGGTAAAGCGAAGTCAGTGGATGACGGACATCGGCGGTGTGACGGAAAGCCATCCTGTCCTCGGCTGGGGGCTGGTCGCCGGGGTCGCCGCCATCGTCGGGTTGCCGCCGTTCGGCGTGTTCATGAGCGAGTTTGTCCTGGTCGGCGCCGCCTTTGTCCGCGAACCGCTGCTGGCCGGTGTGTTGGTGTTCGGCCTGCTGCTATCGTTCGGTGCTTTATTGTTACGGATGACCGATGTCGCGTTCGGCTCGGTCAAAGGCCCGGTCGGCCCGTTGAAGGCGTCGTATTTGCCGCTGTTCGCGCATCTGGCCTTGGTGCTGATGGCTGGCATCTGGCTCCCTCCGCCTATCGCCGCTTGGTTCCAGCAGGTCGCGAGGATGCTCGGATGACCGCTCTAGCCGCTTTGCTGGCCGCCGGTATGCGTGTCGGTGGGCATTACCCCTGGCCCTGCGTTGCCGTAACGGAAGCGGTTTGGTCGGACGCCATCGCCGCGCTGGCCGACGGCTCGCTGACTTTGCTGAGCCTGTGGGGGGAAACCGGCCGAGCGCATATGGCGTTGTTGCAAGATCCGGCGGATATCGCGGTTGTCAGCCTCGATTGTCCGGACGGGCATTATCCCAGCGTCGGCGCCGCACACGCCCCGGCCATCCGTTTGGAACGGGCGATGCGCGACTTGTTCGGGCTGGTACCGGACGGGCTGCCCGATCCACGACCCTGGCTCGATCACGGGCGCTGGGGCGACGAAACCCCGCCCGCCGCGTCGTATCCGTTTTTGCCGGTGGTCGGCGAAGCCCTGCACCAAATTCCCGTCGGCCCGGTCCATGCCGGCATCATCGAACCCGGCCATTTCCGATTCACCGCCGAGGGTGAAACGGTCGTACGGTTGGAAGCGCGCCTGGGCTACGTCCACAAAGGCATCGATTCGCTGCTGGCCGGCGCCCAGATCGGCCGCGCCAGCCGGATTGTCGCGCGCACCTCGGGCGACAGTACCGTCGCGTACAGCTTGGGTTTTGCCCAAGCTGTCGAGGCCGCATCGAATATCGTACCGCCGGAACGGGCCGTATGGCTGCGCGCCATCATGGCGGAAATGGAGCGTTTGGCGAACCACATCGGCGATTTCGGTGCGATCTGCAACGATGCCTCGTTCAGTATTATGTTGGCCCACTGCGCGGTGTTGCGCGAGCGCGTGCTGCGCGCGGCGCAGGCATGCTTCGGCCACAGATTGATGATGGATCGTATCGTGCCGGGCGGTGTCGCCGTCGATCTCGACGATTCCAAAATCGCGCTGTTACTCGAACTTGTCCCTTCGCTCGGCGATACATTCGCGCCGCTTGTCGAACTTTACGATAAGACGGCATCCTTGTTGGACCGGACCGTTACGACGGGAATTCTGAAGCCGGACCTCGCCCGTCGTTTCGGGGCCGGCGGATATGTCGGCCGTGCATCCGGCCGCGATTTCGACGCGCGGAAGCAGCCGGGCTATGCGCCTTACGATGCGTTGCAATTCGATGTGCCCGTCCTGACCGAGGGCGATGTCAACGCCCGCGTTTGGATCCGGGTCCACGAAATCCGCCAAAGCCTGCGCCTGTTGGAACAACTTCTCGCAGGCCTGCCGGACGGGCCGGTGCTGATTTCGCTAGAAAATGTCTCGCCCGGTCCAAGCGAGGGCATGGCGTTGGTCGAGGCGTTATTGGGCTCGGTCTCAAAGACCTCGGGCAGATCGCCCGTTTCAAACGAAAGCGGATTTGACGAGCCGCGCGCGGACCGGATGCGGATGTCCTGCGTGCCCGCAGCTTTCGTGATGACCAATCCGAAGGGAATCGATCCCAGGAGATAGCCAAACAGCAGCGCAAGAAGGGTTTCAACGGTGAGCAAATCAGGGTCCGATAAAGCTGTCGCGCCCCGTGGCGCTTGCGCGCAAGCCTAGCCCCACACGACCTCGCCCGCAACCACGGTGAGCTTCACCCGGCCCTCCATCCGCGCCCCATCAAAGGGAGTGTTGCGGCTGCGCGAATGAAGCAAAGCCGGATCAAGCACATAGGGTTCTTCAGGGTCAAAGCGGATGAC
>JBAXFK010000237.1:0-7152 GCA_037139955.1 Rhodospirillales bacterium | reverse complement strand
ATATTATCGTAAGGCAGCGTCTTGCCTACGAGTTGGCTGAAGGCGCGCACGATGGTCCAATCCTCCCGCGCATCGCCGGGCGGGAAAACGGCTTGGAATCCACGCTGCACCCGCCCCTCGGTATTGACGTAGGTGCCGGATTTCTCGGTGTAGGCCGCGCCGGGCAGAATGACATCGGCGCGATGGGCACCGGCATCGCCGTGATGGCCTTGGTAGACCACAAAAGTGTTGGCGCCGATGCGCGCGGTATCGACCTCGTCGGCGCCGAGCAGCCAGAGGACATCGACACCGCCCTCGAGCATCTGGGCGACCGATTTTCCCTTAGTCCCCGGAACGAATCCCAGGTCCAAACCGCCCACGCGGGCGGCAGCAGTATGCAACACATTGAAGCCGTGCCACTCGGCGGTAAGCGCCCCAACCGACGCGGCCAAACGCCATGCGGCAGCCAGAACGGCACTACCATCGGCCCGAGCCAAAGCGGCCTGCCCCACGACAATCATAGGCTTTTTTGCGTTTCGCAGCGCTTCCGCGAATGCATGAGATCCATCGTGCAACGCATTGATAACCGACGGGCCGGCCCCAAGATGCGTCGTCTTATACGTAAAATCGGCATGCGCCCCGATAACCCCGACCGTCGCGCGATTGGCGACGGTAGCCTTGCGGATGCGAGCATTCAGCACCGGCGCTTCGATACGCGGATTGGTGCCGATCAACAGCACGGCGTCGGCTTCCTCGATCCCGGGGATCGAGGTGTTGAAGCTGTAGAAATCCCGCCGCGATACGTCTAGGCGCGCCCCGTCCTGGCGGCAGTCGATATTGGCCGATCCCAAGGACGTCATGAGGTTCTTCAGCGCGAGCATCGATTCTGCATCGCAGAGATCGCCCGCGATGGCGCCGATCCTGTCGCCAGCCAAGCCTTTTACTTTGTCGGCAATGGCCGAGAAGGCCTCGGCCCAGGACACCGCTTGTAGCTTGCCGTCTTTTTTCAACCAGGGCCGATCCAGGCGACGGCGCTTCAAACCATCGATCGAGAAGCGGGACTTATCGCCCAGCCATTCCTCGTTCACGTCCTCGTTCAAGCGCGGGAGGATGCGCAATACTTCTGGGCCGCGCGAGTCGATGCGGATATTGGCGCCGACCGCATCCAGAACGTCTATCGAATCGACTTTCTGCAACTCCCATGGACGGGCGACGAACTCGTACGGCTTCGACGTCAATGCGCCCACCGGGCACAAATCGATAATGTTACCGGATAACTCGGACGACAGCGCCTTCTCGACGTAGGTGCCGACTTCCATGTGCTCGCCGCGGTTAGTCGCGCCGAGTTCCGGCACGCCAGCGACTTCGGTGATGAAACGAATGCAGCGGGTGCAATGGATGCAACGCGTCATCGTGGTTTTCACCAGCGGGCCGAGGTCTTTGTCCTTCACCGCGCGCTTATTCTCGCCGTAGCGAGACTGGTCCTTGCCGTAGCCCACTGCTTGATCTTGCAGATCGCACTCACCGCCCTGATCGCAGATCGGGCAATCCAGCGGGTGATTGATCAGCAGGAATTCCATCACCCCACGACGGCCGTTGCGGACCATCGGCGTGTCGGTATGGACGACCATGCCCTCCCCTACCGGATAAGCGCAGGACGCGATGGGTTTTGGCGGGGTCTTCTCCACCTCCACCAAGCACATGCGACAATTGCCGGCGACCGACAAACGCTCGTGATAGCAAAAGCGCGGAATCTCGATCCCGGCGGCTTCGGCCGCTTGCAGGATGGTGGATCCGGCGGGGACTTCGACCTCGATCCCGTCGATGGTGAGTTTCGGCATGCCCCTACTCCGCCGCCATGCGCGAAGGCGACGATATCCGTGCCTTGTAGGCGTTAATGCGTTCTTCCATCATCGGTCGGAAATGGGCGATCAGGCCCTGAATCGGCCAAGCCGCCGCGTCGCCAAGAGCGCAGATCGTGTGCCCTTCGACTTGCCGCGTCACCTGTTCCAACGTGTCGATTTCCTGAATCGTCGCCCGTCCTTCGACCATGCGGTTCATGGTGCGCCACATCCAGCCGGTGCCCTCTCGGCACGGCGTGCACTGGCCGCAACTCTCGTGCATGTAGAATTTCGACAATCTAGCGATGGCTTTGATCAAGTCGGTGGATTTGTCCATCACGATGACCGCCGCCGTGCCCAGACCGCTGCGGACATTGCGCAAGCTGTCGAAATCCATCGGGATATCGTCGCAGATCGATTTCGGGATCATCCGCACCGACGCGCCACCTGGGATGATCGCCAGCAAATTATCCCAACCGCCGCGCACACCACCGGCATGTCGCTCGATCAATTCGCGCAGAGGGATGCCAAGTTCTTCTTCGACATTGCCGGGCTTGTTGACATGGCCGGAGATGCAGAACAGTTTCGGTCCCGCATTATTCGGCCTGCCGATGCCCAGGAACCAATCGGCCCCACGGCGCAAAATCGTCGGCGCCACCGCGATGCTTTCGACGTTGTTCACCGTCGAGGGGCAACCGTAAAGACCCACGCCCGCCGGGAACGGCGGCTTCATGCGCGGCATGCCCTTCTTACCTTCGAGGCTTTCGATCAGCGCGGTTTCTTCGCCGCAGATGTAGGCTCCGGCCCCGCGATGCACGACGACATCGAAATCGTAGCCCGATCCGCAAGCATTTTTGCCGATCAGACCGGCCTCGTAGGCTTCGTCCACCGCCGCTTGGAGCATGCGGCCTTCGTTATAGAACTCGCCGCGCACGTAGATAAATGCCGCGCAGGCCCCCATGGCGAAACCGGCGATCAAGCAACCTTCGACCAACTTATGCGGGTCGTGACGCAGAATGTCGCGGTCCTTGCAAGTACCGGGTTCCGATTCGTCGGCGTTCACAACGAGATAGCCCGGCAGCGTCGACTGCTTCGGCATAAACGACCATTTGAGGCCGGTCGGGAAGCCCGCACCGCCACGACCGCGCAAGCCGGATTTCTTCATCTCGTCGATGATGCCGTCGCGCCCGCGCGCCAGAATCGCCGCCGTGCCGTCCCAGTCGCCCCGAGCGCGCGCGCCCTTCAAGAGCGGGTCGTGGATGCCGTAGAGGTTGGTGAAAATACGGTCTTTATCTTGCAGCATCGCTCAAGCCTCCGGCGCAAACAGCAAGGTCTGCGGGCCACCATCGGGCGCGGAATTCTGTCGCCCGATCGTCGAACCCTTCGGCGGCTTCTCGCCCCGGCGCAAAGCGGCCAACAACGCCGTGGTGCGTTCGCCGTTCAAATCCTCGTAAAAATCGTCGTCCACCTGCAAGATCGGGGCGTTGACGCAGGCGCCGACACATTCGACCTCGGTCATGGTGAACATCCCGTCGGCCGATGTCTCTTTCCAGCCTTTAATGCCGGTCGCGGCACGGCAGGCTTCGACGATCTCATCCGACCCACGCAACCAACAAGGCGTCGTAGTGCAGACCTGGAGGTGGTACTTCCCGATCGGAGCCATGTTGAACATATAATAAAATGTAGCGACCTCGTAGACGCGGATCGGCGCCATGCCAAGGCGTTCGGCAAGCGCGTCCATGCCCTTAACCGGCACCCAAGCGCTATCGGTCTGCCGTTTCATCTGATGCTGAACGACATACAGACCGGGAATGACTACGCTGGCCTGCTTCCCGGCCGGGTAACGCGCGATCAGCATGGCGAGTTCGGCTTCCGACTCGGCGTCGAAGGCGAAAGACGCCGGCTGCTCGAAATTCGAAGGGGCTGCGGCTGCCATGGTCTACCTGTCGATCTCGCCGAACACGACATCCAGCGATCCAATGATCGCGCAAACGTCGGCCAGCATGTGCCGCTTGGACATCGTGTCCACAGCCTGCAAAAACGCGAATCCAGTGGAGCGAATCTTGCACCGGTACGGCTTATTCGTGCCGTCGGAAACGAGATAAACGCCAAATTCACCCTTAGGGCTTTCCACGGCGGTATACGTCGTGCCTTCCGGCACATGATACCCTTCCGTGTAGAGCTTGAAATGATGGATCAGCGCCTCCATCGACCGCTTCATCTCGGAGCGTGTCGGCGGCGTGAACTTCCGATCCTGCACCTTGATCGGGCCCGGTTGCATCTTCGCCACGCACTGCTTGATGATTTTCACCGATTCGCGAGTTTCCGCCAAACGAACCAAATACCGATCGAAGCAATCGCCATTGCGCCCGACAGGTACCTGGAAATCGACCTCGGCATATTTATCGTACGGCTGCGATCGCCGGAGGTCCCAAGGCACACCGGAAGCCCGCAACGGCGGACCCGAAAATCCCCAAGCCAGCGCCTGCTCGGCCGAGAAAACCCCGATATCCACCGTCCGCTGCCGCCAAATGCGATTGCCAGTCAGCAGTTGTTCCAGATCGTCGATAAATTTGGGGAATGTCTCCGCCCAAGCCGCGATTTTGTCGGTCAGACCCGCCGGCAAATCCTTCGATACGCCGCCTGGGCGGAAATAATTCGCGTGAATCCGGGCGCCCGACGCAGCCTCATGGAATTCCATGAGTTTCTCGCGCTCCTCGAACCCCCAAAGCGCCGGGGTGATCGCACCGACATCCAATGCGTAGGTGGTCAGGTTCAGAAGATGGTTCAAAACGCGGGTAATTTCCGCGAAAAGCACCCGAATCCACTGTGCCCGATCAGGCGCCTGAATGCCCAGCAGCTTCTCAACCGCAAGCGCGAACGCATGCTCTTCGCACATCGGCGAGACGTAATCGAGGCGGTCGAAATACGGCACTGCCTGCATATAGGTCTTGTACTCGATCAGCTTTTCGGTGCCACGATGCAGCAATCCGATATGCGGGTCGGCACGTTCGACGATTTCGCCGTCCAACTCCAGAATCAGCCGCAACACGCCGTGCGCGGCGGGATGCTGCGGGCCGAAATTGATCGAATGACTGTCGATCTCGACCGAACGAGTGGTGGGTGCGATAGCTTCGCTCATGATTTCGCCCGTTCGGTAAAGACTTTCTCATCGCCGGGCAGCGTGGTCATGGCTTCCCACGGGGACAAGAAGTCGAAACTGCGGAAATCCTGGGTCAGCTTAACCGGCTCGTAAACCACCGATTTACGATCCTCATCGTAACGCACCTCGACATAGCCGGTCAGCGGGAAATCCTTGCGCAGCGGATGCCCCTCGAACCCATAATCGGTCAGGATACGGCGCAGATCGGGCTGACCAGAGAAAATGATACCGAACAGATCCCAAGCCTCGCGTTCCCACCACGTTGCAGCAGGCCAAACGTCCAGAACCGACGGCACCGGAGTCGTTTCGTCGGTCGTCACGACCACCCGAATGCGCTGATTCAGCGACACCGACAACAAATTGTACACGACCTCGAACCGCTCGGCACGTTCCGGCCAATCGACGCCACAAAGGTCCATCAACTGCTCGCAGGCAAACCGAGGATCGTCGCGCAGCGCGGTCATCGTCGCCACGATTGAATCTCGAGCGGCAGCGACGGTGATTTCGCCGTGTTGCCAATGGGTGGCGGTCACACCCGGCACACTCGACACCGCGGCCGAAAACAATTCGGCGGGCGTGGGGGGCGGAGGCGGAGGAGCCTCGATCTGTATTTCCTCAGCCACGGAGAATGGTCCCCGTGCGACGGATTTTCTTCTGGAGCTGCATAATACCGTACACCAGAGCCTCGGCGGTCGGAGGACAGCCGGGCACGTAGATATCGACCGGCACAACGCGGTCGCAACCGCGCACCACCGAATAAGAATAATGATAGTAACCGCCGCCATTGGCGCAGCTGCCCATGCTGATCACCCAGCGTGGCTCCGGCATTTGATCGTAAACTTTGCGCAGCGCTGGGGCCATTTTATTGGTCAGCGTGCCGGCGACGATCATCACGTCGGACTGCCGCGGAGAAGCGCGCGGGATGATGCCGAGACGATCGAGATCGTAGCGGGGCATATAGGCGTGGATCATCTCTACCGCGCAGCAAGCCAGACCGAAGGTCATCGGCCACAGGCTGCCAGTGCGAGCCCAGTTCACCACCTTATCCAGGTTGGCGACGATGAAGCCCTTATTCTCGATCTCGCCGGTGATGCCTTTCAGCACCGCATCCTGTTGCGGGCCGGGCGGCAGCGCCTGCCCGTTCCATGCCAAAGTTGTGCTCATGCGCAGGTCACTCCCAGTCCAAGGCGCCTTTGCACCACTCGTAGATAAATCCGACGGTCAGCACACCCAGGAACGCGATCATCGACCAGAAACCGAATGCACCGATGCCCTTCAAGGCCACCGCCCAGGGGAAAAGGAACGCGACTTCCAGATCGAAAATAATGAACAGAATAGCGACGAGGTAGTAGCGCACGTCGAATCGGCGGCGCGCATCGTCGAACGCCTCGAACCCACACTCGTAGGCGGATAATTTTTCCGCGTAAGGCTTCTGCCGAGCGGCGAGCAGGGACCCGCCGATCATCGCAACGGCAATCCCGCCGGCAATGACCAAAAACACCAGGATGGGCAGGTAGCCGTAGAGGACAGGCTGCATCGTCGTTCCACATCCTAGGTTTAGCGCGGTGCGCGCACGATCCGGAGACAAGCCGCGACCCACCCTCCGGAGCGCCCATCGTGTAGGTCGATCCAGCTAGTGGGGAACAGCAGTTGGATATTAACCCCATCCCGCCGCGACCGCCATAGGGGGATGGACGGGAATTAACCCCACGGCACCGGAATCGGTTCGTAGCGCCGTACCAAGAGCCGTTTTCGCCCAAATTTTCCAACGGTGACAATGGGAAACGGGCTTACCTGCCCCAATATGCCGCGACACATGCGACGCTTGCTACTGGCGCGAGAGACGGGGCTCGAACCCGCGACCTCCGGCGTGACAGGCCGGCGCTCTAACCAACTGAGCTACTCCCGCAGCAAGGAGGCGCGGTGTAGGCTGCGGCGGCGGCGCCGTCAAGACGCTTTCCTGGCTCGATGATGAGTTTTTGCGATTGCGTGCAAGATCGCTCAAAATGGCGATCGCGCCCACCGACCGCATACGAAAACGGCCCAATCTCATATGAGAGTGGGCCGCAGACCGCGCATTCGATAAAGGATTGGTGGCGCGAGAGACGGGGCTCGAACCCGCGACCTCCGGCGTGACAGGCCGGCGCTCTAACCAACTGAGCTACTCCC
>JBAXFK010000236.1:0-7186 GCA_037139955.1 Rhodospirillales bacterium | reverse complement strand
ACCAAGATGCGTAACGGGCCGGCTCCGGAAATCATGTCGTTGTATCCTCCGGCAGCGGGGCATCGTCGGGAACAGTCAGCGTAATGGTCAGAACCGTGCCGGAGCGATCGGTGCGGTTGGTGGCGACGATCGTGCCGCCCATGGCTTCGATGAAGCCGCGGCAGATGGCTAACCCCAAACCGGTGCCGGCCCGTCGCCGATCGGCGCCTCGGGCACGGTAGAATTTGTCGAACACGCGTTCTAGGTCCTCCGGCGGGATGCCGTCGCCCTCGTCGGATATCTGGATGCGCACGTGTGCGCCGTCCCAGCCGGCTCGCAGGCAGATTTTGGTGCCGGCAGGGGCATATTTGGCAGCGTTGTCCAGCAGATTGAACAGCACCTGTTCGAATAGCACCATGTCCAGGCGCAGCATGGGGAGGCCGGGGGCGAGATCCACCTCGACCGTGCGATCCGCGAGAATCTTGGTTGCCCGCCGCAGCGCGGCTCCCACCGCATCGGACAGCACGACCAGACTGAACCGGGGGCGGACGGCGCCGGATTCTAGGCGGGTCATGTCGAGCAAGTTGGCGATAAACCGGTTGAGACGTTCGGATTCCTCGAGGATTGTCGCGACCAACGCATCCCGCGTCGGTTCGTCCAACGCCATATCGCGGGAATTCAGGCTGCTGGCCGATCCGACGATGGACGCCAAAGGCGTGCGGAGATCGTGCGAAATCGAGGTCAGGAGCGCGTTGCGCAGTTGGTCGGTCTCGGCTTGTAGGCGAGCCAAGTGCAAGTCGCGGGCGAGGTGGACGCGCTCGATCGCCAACGCCGCCTGATCGGTCAGCGCATCCAACAACCGTTGTCGATCCGGGGTCAGGATCGGACCGGTCCAGTCGCAAATCAGGCCGACCACGCCGACCGACCCGCGCCCGGTGCGCATCGGCTGGAACAGCCATTTCGCGCCCGGCAGTGTGTCGGACCCGCGCCCGGCGACATGATTGTGCTGCCAGCACCATTTCGCGGCGGCGAGGTCCGCTTCGTCCAACCGGTCCTCTGGCGGGAAGCCGGCGCGCACGGCGATCGTGTCGCCTTCGGGGAGCAACAAGACCACTCGCACCCGGAGCATCAGCGCGATTTGGTGCGCAGTGGCCCACAGCAAATCGTCCAGTGTCACCGCGCCCGCCAGTTTGCGGCTGAACCGATACAATTCGTCGGTGGTTTTAGCGCGCAACCGCGCCGCGACGGCTTGGTTGCGCACCCTGGATGCAAGGTTGCTGACAATGGTCGCCACAACACCGAAAAAGAATAGCGCCACCACGTTCTGCGGGTCGGCGATGGTGAAGGTGTAGAGCGGCGCTAGGAAGAAGAAATTGTACGCCAGCACCGCGATCAGACTGGCGAACAACGATGGCCACAGCCCATCCCGCATCGCGCTGAGCAGAATCGCAGTTAGAAAAACCAACGGCACGTTGGTTACATCGAGCAGCCAGCGCAATCCCATCGCACAAGGAATGGCGACAAACACCAGCAAGCAGCTGGTTAGATAGGGATGGATATCGGGTGCAGGTGCGACCGCCTCCGGCACGCCGCCGATTGCCTCTCCCTCTGGCTGCGCTTCCACCACATGGACGTCGATCCCGCCGGCGCATTCGATCGCGCGCTGGACGACCGATCGGGCGAAGGCGCGTCGCCACGCTGGTTTGGCTGTCTTGCCTAATACTATGGCGGTGACATTGTTGGCCCGAGCATAGTCGACGATGGTTTCGGCCACATCCTCGCCGGGGATTGCGACGGGTTCCCCGCCCAGACGCTCGGCCAGGCGCAGCGCGGCGGCGGCACTGTCCCGGTCGCCCTCGTTGCGCGCGGTTTCGACAGCGATCGCCGTCCATGGGGCCCGCATGCGATCCGCCAGCCGTTTGGCGTGGCGGACCAAGGAAATCGCTTTGGTGCCGCCCTCTACCCCGACAAGAATGCGCTCCCCTGCCGGCCAAGGGCCTTGGATCGCATGGCTCCGCATATAGTCCACCATCTGATTGTCGACCCGTTGCGCGGTGCGACGCAGCGCGAGTTCTCGCAGGGCTGTCAGAGTGCCCGGCTGGAAATAGTGCCGAATGGCCCGTTCGGCCTGTTTGGGGACGTAGACCTTGCCCTCGCGCAGGCGTTGGATCAGGGCGCTGGGCGTGAGGTCCACCAGTTCGACATCGTCGGCACGTTCGATGACGGAATCCGGAACCACCTCTCGCACCCGAATGCGGGCGATCCGCGCCACGACATCGTTCAGACTTTCGACGTGCTGGATGTTCAGCGTGGTGTAAACATCGATGCCGGCGGCCAATAGCTCTGCGACGTCTAAATAGCGCTTGGGATGCCGACTGCCCGGCACGTTGGTATGGGCGAGTTCGTCCACCAGCACGAGTTTCGGACGACGCGCCAGAATGGCGTCGAGGTCCATCTCGTCTAAGTTGAAACCTTTGTAGGCGACCGCATGGCGCGGCACGATTTCCAAACCCGCTACCAGTGCCTCGGTTTCCGCTCGGCCGTGGGTTTCTACGATGCCGATCGCGACATCGACGCCTTCCGCCTGCTGCGCTCGGGCGGCAGATAGCATTGCGTAAGTCTTGCCAACACCGGGAGCCGCCCCAAGAAAAATCTTGAGACGGCCCCGATTGGCGCGTTCCGCATCTTTCAGCAGCGCATCCGGGGCAGGGCGGCGATCGCTCATGGCGCGGCGGGTGGCTCAGCCCTTCTCCAACGCGTCCAGGTCCAAATTGAGTTGCAGCACATTGACATGCGGCTCACCGATGATTCCCGCCAAACGTCCGACGATGTGCGCGTTGACCAATTGGCGCACACGATCTTCGGCCAATCCGCGGGCTTTTGCCACCCGTTTCACTTGGAACAGCGCAGCGTTGGGAGAAATGTCGGGATCGAGGCCGCTGGCCGATGCCGTCGCTAGATCCGCTGGGATCGTCTCATCGGGATTCTCGGCGGTCAGTGTCGCGACCTCGGCCCGTATCCGGTCCATCAGCGCTTGCGAGGTCGGGCCAAAATTAGACCCGCCGGAATTCGCCGCGTTGTAGGGTGCCAGTACGGTTTTGGTCGCGTCGCTCGGATCGGTATCCGTCGTCGCCGAGGGGCGGCCGTGGAAGTATTTCTCGGAGACGAAAGCTTGCCCGATCAGGGCCGATCCGACGATTTTACCATCTCTGACAATCGGGCTGCCATTGGCCCGATGCGGAAACAGGAGCTGGGCAATCCCGGTCATACCGAGCGGATAGGCGAGGCCGAGGATGACGGTCATCAGAAGGGTCAATACAAGGGCCGGACGAATTTGTTGCAGCATCGGTCGTTTTATCCTTATGCGAGGCCGGTTGCAGTCACGAACATGTCGATCAGCTTGATGCCGACAAAGGGCACGGCGATGCCGCCAAGCCCGTAGATTAGCAGGTTGCGGCGGAGCAGCGCGGCGGCACCGATCGGCCGGTAAGCAATGCCCTTCAGCGCCAGGGGGATCAGCGCGACGACGATCAGCGCGTTGAAGATAATCGCCGAAAGAATGGCGCTGCGCGGGTTGCTCAGGTGCATGACGTTCAACGCCTGGAGTTGCGGGTAGAACGCGATGAACATCGCCGGTATCATGGCGAAGTATTTCGCAATATCGTTAGCTATAGAGAACGTCGTCAGAGCGCCCCGCGTCATTAGCAGTTGCTTGCCGATCTCCACTATCTCGATCAATTTCGTTGGATCGCTGTCCAGATCGACCATGTTGCCCGCCTCGCGTGCTGCCATGGTGCCGGTGTTCATCGCCACGCCGACGTCGGCCTGCGCCAGAGCAGGTGCGTCGTTGGTGCCGTCGCCGCACATTGCCACCAGCTTGCCTTGCGCTTGCTCCGCGCGGATCAATTTCAACTTCATCTCGGGTGTGGCTTGCGCCAGGAAGTCGTCCACCCCCGCTTCGGCGGCGATGGCGGCGGCGGTCAGCGCATTGTCGCCGGTAATCATCACCGTGCGGATTCCCATACGGCGCAGTTCGGCAAACCGCTCCCGGATACTGCCTTTGACGATGTCCTTGAGTTCGATGACGCCGAGCATCCGGCCGTCCTTGGCGACCGCCAACGGGGTGGCGCCGGTTTTGGCGATCGCGTCCGCTCGGGATTTGAGTTCCCGTATGGCATCGTCGTTCGCCGAACCCACCCAGGCCAATACCGCGTCGACCGCGCCCTTGCGTATGGCCGAGCCGTCGCAGTCGATACCCGACAACCGCGTATGCGCAGAAAATGGGATGAAATGCGCGCCTAGCGGTGCCATCTCGCGCCCGCGAATGTTGTAGTTTTCCTTCGCCAGGACCACGATCGATCGGCCCTCCGGCGTTTCGTCCGGCAGCGAAGCGAGTTGCGCTGCATCGGCCAGTTCCGTGGCGGTGACGCCGGTCAGCGGCAGGAACTCGGTCGCTTGGCGGTTGCCGAGGGTGATTGTCCCGGTTTTGTCCAGCAGCAGGGTATCCACATCGCCGGCAGCCTCGACCGCGCGTCCGGACATGGCCAGTACGTTGAACCTTACGAGGCGGTCCATGCCGGCGATGCCGATCGCCGACAGCAGCGCCCCGATGGTCGTCGGGATCAGCGCGACGAACAGCGCTGCCAGGATCGTAACCGGCACCGACCCGCCGGCATAGGCGGCGAAGCTAGGTATGGTCGCGACGGCGAACACGAACACCAGAGTCAGGCCGGCGAGCAGGATGTTCAGCGCGATCTCGTTCGGCGTTTTCTGCCGCTCGGCGCCCTCTACCAATGCGATCATCCGATCGAGGAAGGTGGAGCCCTGCGCGGCGGTAATCCGCACCACGATCCAGTCCGATAGCACGCGCGTGCCGCCGGTGACGGCGGATCGGTCGCCGCCGGATTCACGGATGACTGGGGCGGATTCGCCGGTAATAGCGGATTCGTCGACCGAGGCGATGCCTTCGACAACCTCGCCGTCGCTGGGAACCAAGTCGCCCATTTCCACCAGCACGATATCGCCCGGCTTTAGATCCGGCGCGGCGATCGGTTGGTAGAGCCCGCGCGGATCGTAGCGTCCGTCGGCGCCTTGCAGCAGGCATTTTGCTTGTGTCTCGGTGCGGGCCTTGCGCAGCGTCGCGGCCTGCCCCTTGCCACGGCCTTCGGCGATCGCCTCGGCGAAATTGGCGAAAAGCACGGTCATCCACAGCCAACTCGCGATTTGGCCGGTGAAGCCGAGATAGTCGCCATGGCCGTAAATATCCCGAACCAGGACAATGGTGACGAGGGTCGCGACGACCTCCACCACGAACATCGTGGGGTTGCGGATTGTGCGCCGTGGGTCGAGCTTCGCGAACGCTTGTCCGATCGCGGGCAGGAGTATCGCGGTATCCAATATACTCGACGAGGCGCGCGCCTTATCGCGGATGTCCATGTTACGATCCCGAGTTGAAGAGGGTGCCCGCCTGCATCGCGAAATGCTCGACGATGGGGCCTAGGGCGAGGGAAGGGAGGAAAGTCAGTCCGCCGACGATCAGGATCGTGCCGACCGTGAGGCCGACGAAAAGTCCGCCATCGGTAGGGAATGTGCCTGCCGATATCGGCACGATCTTTTTGCGAACTAGCGATCCGGCGATCGCCAGCATCGGAACGATTGTCAGGAAGCGGCCGATGAGCATCGCCAGCGCGAGGGTGCTGTTCCAGAAAGGCACGTTGGCGGATAGGCCGGCGAAGGCACTGCCATTGTTGCCGGTGGCGGAGACATAGGCATACAGCGCCTCGCTGAAGCCATGCGGCCCGGTATTGCTCATCGCGCCGGTTCCGTCGGGCAACACGACCGCTAGGGCGGTGAAGCCGAGCATGGACATTGGCAGGATCAGGATGCCGAGCATGGCCATTTTGACCTCTTTGGCTTCCAGTTTTTTGCCGAGATATTCCGGGGTACGACCGACCATCAGACCGGCGACGAACATTGCGACGATAACGAACAGCAACATGCCGTAGAGGCCGGAGCCGACGCCGCCGAACACGATCTCGCCCAGCATGATGTTAGCCATTGTTACCATTCCGCCGAGCGGCGTCAGGCTGTCGTGCATGGTGTTGACGGCGCCGCAGGACGCATCGGTGGTGATGGTGGAGAACAGGGCGGAATTGGCGATACCGAACCGGACCTCTTTACCCTCCATATTGCCGCCGGTGGGATCGATATGCAGGGCGGCGAAGGCGGGGTTTCCGGCGGCCTCGGCCCAATAGGTCGCGGCCGTTCCGGCGGCGAACAGTACGAACATGACGGCGAAAATCGCCCAGCCCTGCCGCGGGTTGCCGACCATGCGGCCGAACACGTTGGTTAGGCCGGCGCCGAGCGAAAAGATCAGCAGCATTTGGATCAGGTTGGTCAGTGCCGTTGGGTTTTCGAACGGATGAGCCGAGTTCGCATTGAAGAACCCGCCACCGTTGGTGCCGAACATCTTAATCAGTTCCTGCGAGGCGACAGGCCCCTGAGCGATGATTTGTTTCGCTCCTTCCAGGGTTGTGACTTCTGTGTAAGCGTTCAGGTTCTGCGGCACGCCTTGCCATACGAAAAGCAATGTTCCGACGATGCTGACGGGGAGCAGGATGTAGAGCGTGCAGCGGGTCGTATCGACCCAGAAATTGCCGACCGTCGTGCCGGATCGGCGGGAAAATCCCCGAATCAGGGCAACCGCCAAGGCAATGCCGGTGGCCGCGCTGACGAAGTTATGCACTGTCAGCCCGGCCATTTGCACCGAATAGCTCATGGTTGCTTCCGGCACGTACGATTGCCAGTTGGTATTAGTAACGAAGCTGACCGAGGTATCGAACGCTAGATCGGGCGTCACCGGATCGAGGTTTTGCGGATTGAACGGCAGTATCGCTTGCAGTCGTTGCAGCGCATACAGCGCGACGAAGCCGGCGAAGGAGAATGCCAGCATCGCGACGGCGTAGGTTGTCCAGCTTTGCTCCTTCGTTTCGTCGATGCCGCCGAGGCGATATAGGCCGCGTTCGAGCGGGCGGAGTAGGGGGGCGAGCAGTGTGCGCTCCCCTTCGAAGACGCGGGTCATATAACCGCCGATGGGTTTGGTTATCAGTACGAGCAGAACCCCGTAGAGGGCGATCTGCGACCAGCCATTGAAGGTCATGGATGTATATCCCCTAGGGGTTCAGAACCGTTCCGGACGGATCAGGGC
>JBAXFK010000235.1:0-7247 GCA_037139955.1 Rhodospirillales bacterium | reverse complement strand
CCCTCGAGTGCGCCGGCATCGCCGCCGCACTCGAGGGTGCTTGACGAACGCCTTCACCGAACGGTCACACACCGGTCATAGTGGCCCTGCTATCCCGCCGGTCAGCAAACGACAGGACGCCCGTGCTCGAACTCGTTCAACTCACGCGCCGCTTCGGCGATACAATGGCCGTTGCCGGCGCCAATCTGACCATAGAACGCGGCGAGATGGTCGGGATCATCGGGCGCTCCGGGGCCGGTAAATCGACCTTGTTACGGCTGATCAACCGCCTGATCGAGCCGTCCGACGGGCGCATTATAGCCGATGGCGCCGATGTTACCGCCCTTCGCGGCAAGGAATTGCGGGCATGGCGCGCGCGTTCCGCGATGATCTTTCAGCAGTTCAACCTCGTGAACCGCCTGGACGTGTTGACCAACGTGCTTTGCGGTCGGCTCAATCGCATGTCCACCGCTCGGGTTTTGTTCAAGATGTTCACTCCGGCGGAACGTGCGCTGGCGATCCGAGCGTTGGACCGGCTGGGATTGGCGGAGGTCGCGATGAACCGTGCCGATGCCTTGTCCGGCGGGCAGCAGCAGCGCGTCGCCATCGCACGCGCGTTGATGCAGGAACCCACGATTGTATTGGCGGACGAGCCGATTGCCTCGCTCGATCCGATGAACGCCAAGGTGGTGATGGATGCGTTGCTGGATATCAATCGGCGCGCCGGCATCACGGTGCTGACAAATCTTCACACACTCGACACAGCACGTTCATATTGCCGGCGTATTATCGGCATGTCCGCTGGGCGTATAGTGTTCGATGGGAAGCCGGAAGAACTGACCGATCCCGTTCTTCGCACGATTTATGGGGAGGCTGGGGTGTTCGACGAACGCCTGACCTCCACCAGCCTGCCGGTCGGGGCCATGTCCGTTATGGCCCGATAGAAACAACTCTCACGGAGATTTCCGATGTTGCGTCGTACGATTGCCCGCATGGCGCTTGTCGCCATGGTCGGGATTGGCATCGCCATGCCCAACGCTAGCCGCGCCGACGACTGGAAGAGCACAATGAAGGAATTCCGGGTCGGCATCCTCGGTGGCGAGAACACCGCCGATCGTTTGAAGAAATACGACGGGTTTCAGCGCCTGTTGCAGGAAAAGCTGGGCATTCCGGTGAAGCTGTTCCCCGCCGCCGATTATGCCGGTGTCATGCAGGGCATCGCCGCCGGTCAGCTCGATGCTGCCAGCTTCGGTGCATCCGGTTTCGCGGGCGCTTGGTTGGATTGTAAATGCATCGAACCGGTCGTGGTGCCGCAGGAAACCGATGGCTCCACCTATTACTATTCGGTGATGGTAACCCGTAAGGATTCAGGCATCGACTCGATCGAGAAGATGAAGGGCCATTCGCTGGCCTTCGCCGATCCTAATTCTACGTCCGGCTATTTGATTCCCAGTGCGACGATGAAATCGAAGGGGATCGATCTCGCCGACGGCAAGTATTTCTCCCGCACGGGGTTCGCCGGTGGGCACGAGCAAGGCGTCGTTGCCATGTTGAACAAGCAGTACGACGGCTGCGTTACTTGGACATCCGGCCAAGGCGATATCGCCGAGGGTTACAGCCGCGGCAACTTGCATTCCATGGTCGCCAAAAACATGCTGAAAATGTCGGATGTGAATATCATCTGGCAGTCGGGCAAAATTCCGAACGGTCCATGGGCGGTGCGCGTTGCCCTTCCATCCGATTTCAAGAAGCTGTTCGCCGCATTCATGCTCGATCTGCCGAAGTCGCATAAAGATGTCTACGATGCAGTCGAACAAGGTTCCGGTATCGGCTACGTGCCGGCGACGATGGACCTCTACAAAGACATTATCGAACTGCGCGAATCCGAAAAGCGCGGCGGTCGTTCGTAAAGGCGGACGGGATGGGGGTCGCCCCATCCCGCTGTTTTCCAGGTCATGACTCAACCAAATCTCATTGACGATCCCGCCTATCGCTTGTTTCAGCAGCGATTCGCCGGGGTGCGCCGCGCCCGCGCGACCGAAACGATTCTGACAGTCGCGATCGCGCTGCTGGTCTTCGCGGTGTCGGCGGTCTGGACCGATTTCTCGCCATTGAAAATCCTCGAAGGCATGCCCCGCATCGGCGAATATTTCGGAAAGCTGTTATCCATCGAGCCAACGCATGGCGCCGATCCGGTGCCTGTACTCACGTTCGCCCATATGTTCGGTGGGGTAAAAGAACCGCAGTCGATCGCTTATTGGTTCTATCGGTGCGACGTTTATGCCAGATTGTTGTGGCAGACGCTGCAAATGGCGATCCTAGCGACCGTCATGGGCTTCACCGCCGCCGTTGTCCTATGCTTCCCTGCAACCGGCACCCTGGTCGGCCTGCGTCCGGTCGTATTCGTGTTGCGGCGGCTGCTGGAAATTCTGCGTACCATCCCGCAGGTGGTGCTGGCCTTCATTTTTGTCTGGCCTTTCGGCATCGGTCCGCTGGCCGGCATCTTGGCGATCGCCATCCACACGACCGGTGCGCTTGGCAAATTATTTTCTGAGCTAAATGAAAATGCCGACCTGCGCGCCGTCGAGGGCATACGCTCGGTTGGCGGTTCCTGGCTGGCGCAAATCCGCTACGGCGTACTGCCGCAAGTACTGCCCGGCTTTCTCAGCTACGGACTGCTGCGGTTCGAGATCAATGTCCGTTCCTCAACCATCATGGGTTTCGTCGGGGCAGGGGGTATTGGGATGGAACTGAAACGGGTGATCGGCTTCAATATTTATGAGGAAGGCAGTGCCATCTGCATTTCGATCCTGTTGGTCGTGATTGTGCTCGACATAGTATCGGAACGCATCCGGCATCGGTTCATCGGGCAATTCGCATGAACACCCGTATGGCCGAACTCACGGCAGAGGATATCGCCCAGCAGCGGATGCGCACGCCGTGGGCGTTCGGTGCGGACCGGCGTACGCGGGTTCTTCGATGGGCGATCGGGTCGATGGCGGCAGGATATCTTATTTATCTGCACTGGCTGTTCGATTTCGATAAGATCTTCACGGGCTTGTCGAAGTTGTTCATCATCGTCCGCCTGATGACCGACTGGTCCGGGTTCGCAACATGGGATCATGCGGAGTTGTTGCGGTCGATGCTCGAAACCGTGGCGATGGCTTATCTCGGCACGATGCTCGCGTTGGTCGTTTCGCTGCCCCTTGGATTTATGGGCGCGCGGAATATTATTCCGGCCCGCGTTTTCCGGTTCTTCGCCCGCCGCCTTTTCGACGGGATGCGTGGGCTGGACCAACTGATCTGGGCGCTCGTGTTCGTGCGCGCGGTCGGCCTCGGACCCATCGCCGGCATCTTGGCGATTTGCGTGGCCGACACCGGGCTGATGTCGAAACTATTCGCCGAGGCAATCGAAAATACCGATCGCAAACAGATCGAGGGCGTGACGTCCACAGGCGGTAGCTTCCTCGGCGCCCTGCGCTTTGCCGTGTTGCCTCAGGTGCTGCCGGTTATGATCGGGCAGGCCCTATATCAAATCGAATCAAACTCGCGAGAGGCTACCATTCTGGGACTGGTCGGGGCCGGCGGCATCGGTCTGCGTCTGTCGGAACGCATCCAGATCAACGCCTGGGACCAGGTGGCATACGTGATTGTGCTGGTGCTAATCGCCGTCGCTGCAATCGACAATTTGTCCCGCATGCTGCGCCTGCGCCTCATCGGCACGCCGAGCCGGACTGCATAGCGGGCTAATCGTTCATCCCATTTGCTTCTGCCCCGTCCTCGACGCCGCCACGATCCGATCCAGCATCCGGTGCCGTACGATCGCGTCGTCGAAGCTGGGCACCATCGGCGTGCCGGAGCGGATCGATTCCGCGAACCGCGCGTAAAGCTGCGCGACGTTATAGGGCGAGCCTTTCGGGACGCTCGCAGGAACCCATCGGTAACTGTCCGGCACCGGCATTTCCGCCAACGGCACGCCTTTCCCGCGCGCGCCCATTACCTTCAATTCTTGTCGCTGGGTCGATGCCCGTTCCGTTGCTTCCAAGACCAAATCGCCCTCGGAGCCATGGATTTCGCATAGGAATTCGTGCCCTCGCGTCATGCCCCCGCGCACCTGCACCGATACGACCGCGCCGCTGCCGAGGATGCCGCCGACGACAAGTTGGTCCGGCACATCCTTGGGGATCGGTTCGCCAGTCCCCTCCAGCGGGATCGTATCGCGCTGGCTGACGGCGAAGGCGGACATTTCCCGGAATTCGCCCAGCATGTAGCACAGTGCGTCCAGATTGTGCCCGCCCGTGATTGTCATCAGGTTCGCACCATTGGCAAAATCGGTCTGATACGCTCGGTCGATCGTCGCCCCCCAATTGCCGGCGTTGACGAACAATGTGGCCGAAAGCGGTTGGCCGATATGGCCTGCGGCGATTAGGTCGCGCACGTAGCAAATCGACGGCGACACGCGTCCTTGCAACCCCACCGCATGGCGTACGCCCTTAGCCACCGCGGCGTCGCGCATCGACGTCGCTTCCTGCGTGGTACGACCGAGCGGCCATTCGGAATAAACGTGCTTGCCGGCGTCGATAGCGGCCATAACGGGATCGAGATGCCCCGGAACGCTGACGCAAACCGTTACCATATCGACGTCGGGATGCCGCGCGAGTTTCACCGGATCGGCGAACGCATGGGTGGCGCCGTAATGCCGGGCGGCGACTTCGGCCGAGGCTTGTTTGGTGGTACACACCGCCACGACCTCGAAATCCGGCAAGCCCAGAAGCGCCGGCATATGCGCGATCGATGAAAAGCCTCGGTTCGGCGAGATCCCTACCATTCCGACGCGGATTTTCTGTGCCATGGCTCGGTTGCTCCCTGCGTTAAAACGGTAGCGTGCCACCGTGATGGGGCCGAGCGCAATGCCGCGTGCATGCTCTGGCCAGCAGTCGCGCTAGACGATAGGGTCCCCCCTTACAAGACCCGCCGAATGGCGGTTGCAAGGGGCGGGTTATGGATTGTTGGAACTGGCCGAGCTGCGTTTGGCGAACGGAGCGAGGCGAATCAAAGCCGAGAGTGGCGGTCGGTCGGCGGATGTACGATGCAGTGCCGCAACTGTTCGACCGATAATCCCGAAGGCAATGCCTTTTGTCAAAATTGTGGTCAACGCCTGGGCATTGTCTGCGCAGCGTGCGGGCGCGGTTGCGCCGCGACGGCGCGTTTTTGCGGATGGTGCGGCGTATCGCTGACGCAAGGTCAACTTGTCCTCGAGCCGGGCGGGGAGCGTAAGCAGGCCACCGTATTATTCGCCGATATTGTCGGTTCCACAGCGTTGATTTCGCGTCTCGATGCCGAAGAAGCAATGGATAAATTACAGCCCGTCGTCGCCGCTATGTCGCGGGCGGTGCGGCGCTTCGACGGTACGATTTTGCGGACCCTCGGCGATGACTTGAAAGCCGCATTCGGCGCCCCCCTTGCGCGGGAGGGGCATGCTTTGCTGGCCTGCCAAGCCGCGTTGGCGATGCGCGACGCTGTGGCCGGTCTGGCAAACGCGCCGTCGATTCGCGTCGGGCTACACTCGGGGGAGGTTGTGGCCGGTGCGCTCGACACCGGATCGTCGGTGGAACTGGAAGCGCAGGGCATGACGGTGCACCTTGCCAGCCGGATCGAGCAACTGGCCGCACCCGGCGAAATCTACCTTACCGGCGAATGCCGCGCCCTTATCGGCCCTTATTGCGAAACCGAGCCGTTGGGTTTGAGCGAATTGCGGGGGATCGACGGGGCGGTCGAGCTATTCCGGCTGGTCGGGCTCCGGCCCGCCGTCGTCAGCGAGCAATTCCGCGTCGGCGATTTAGCCCCGTTTCGTGGCCGCGATGCCGAGTTGACGGTGCTGAAGAACGCTTTGTTAGCGGCCGAACAGGGGACGGCGAGTGCGATCGGTATCCGCGCCGCTGCCGGCCTGGGAAAAAGCCGGTTGTGCTTCGAATTCAGCGAATGGTGCCGTCGGCGTCGGGTCGAGGTGGTGGAAGGGCGGGCGCATATATTCGGTAAGGCGACGCCGTTGTTGCCGGTGATCGAGATGCTGCGGACCTTCCTCCGTGTCGGGCAGGGTATGGACGCCCCGACAGCGCGGGAGCGGATCGTGCAGCGGCTGGCGGCGGTCGGTCTCGACCTCGACACGGATTTACCGATTTTGTTCGATTTTTTGGGCGTCTTGGCGCCGGATGTCGTGGCGCCGCGTATGGAACCTACCGGTCGGCTCCGACGGCTGCGCGAGGTCGTCCGAGCGATTGTCGTGGCGGCAGGGCAACGTCCGTCTGTGGTGATCGTCGAGGATATGCATTGGATGGACGAAGCCAGCGGTGCCTTCGTCGAAACCTTATTGCAGGCGATCGAGGGCACCCGCACGGTTCTGATTTTCAATTTCCGCGCTGGCTGGACGCCGCCGTCGGCGCATTGTCCGTACTACAGGGAACTGGTCCTCGGCGAACTGCCGCGTGGCGAGTCCCGCCAGATGGTTCGCGATCTGTTGGGAGACGCACCGGAGTTGCGCAAGATTGCCGCACGTGTCGCTGCGCAAAGCGACGGCAATCCGTTTTTTGCCGAACAATTGGTTTTGTCGCTGGCCCATGGCGGTGTGCTTGCCGGGCGGCGCGGTGCATACCGGCTGACGGCGACGGCGCCGCGGGACATCGCGCTGCCCGCCACGGTCGAGGCGGTGATCGGTGCCCGTCTCGATGCCTTGGACGAAAGAGAAAAAATCGTTCTGCAAATCGGTGCCATCATCGGTAAGGAATTTCCCCAAGTTCTGGTAGAAGAAGTTGCGGGGGCGACGCCGGCGCAGGCCAGCGATCTGCTCGGCCGTCTGTGCGACGGCGCGTTGATCTAGCCCCAGACCCTGCCCGCCGGCCCCGGCTTCGCATTCCGGCATCCTTTGATCCAGGAAGTGGCTTATGCCACCCAGTTGCGCACCCGGCGCACCCGCCTGCACGCAACGGTCGCCGGTGCGATTCAAACTCACGAATGGGGAAGGTCGGACGAATTCGCCGGTTTGCTTGCCTACCACTGCGAGGCTGCGGGGCAACCGGTGGATGCCGCGACCCATTTGCAGCGTGCGGCGCTTTGGGTCGGACGAACGAATCCCGGGCAAGCCGTGGCCGATTGGAAACGGATGCGGTCGTTGCTGCACAACCGAGCGCACACCACCGAGACCCGGAAGCTGCGCGCACCCTCCGTGCCAACAAGAGTGAGACATCTCCCCCCCGGAAGTTTAGACCCTG
>JBAXFK010000234.1:0-7247 GCA_037139955.1 Rhodospirillales bacterium | reverse complement strand
GTGCCGACCATGGCCGATCTGCTGAAACCGGTGTCCGAGCGTCCGGTGTCGTTTAAGGTGGGCACCGAATACGACCTGACGAATATTGGATTGGCAGCGGAACAGCCTCGGTCCAACGCGGTTCGGGTCACGACCGATTGTGCCAATAACGATTCGGGTAACAGCCGCTGCGGACACGAATTCGGTACGACGCTGAGTGCTGGCGATAAGAAAGCGTTGTTGGAATACCTCAAGAGCCTCTGACGCAATAAGGGCGCCTTCGGTTCCGAAGGCGCCCTATTGTTTGCTAGCCCCGCACTTGCCGGATCAGCGCGGCCCAACGGTCCAGGACCGGCAGGATTTTGTCTTCGCTTTCAGCGGGCAAGCTGACAACCGTGCGTACCGAACCGAGTTCGCGGAACCGGTTGAGCTGCTTCAAATCCTCGGTCGCGCCGCCCATCGTCACCGGCAATGGATCGCGCCCGGCTTCGGAGCACATTTGCCGAAAACGTGGCATGTATTCTTCCGGGTTGCCGCTGGACGCATTGGGGAACCAGCCGTCGCCGTAGCGGATGGCTCGCCGAGCGGCGTAGGGGAAGGCACCGCCGAGGATGATGGGCGGATGCGGCTTTTGTACCGGCTTCGGCCACGTCATCATCGGCGGGACCTTCACGATTTCCCCGTCGTAGGACGCGGTAGACTTGGTCCAGATTTCCTTCATTGCCTCCATCTGCTCCCGCATTTTCTGCATGCGGGTTTTGAAGACGGTGCCATGGGCTTCGATTTCTTCGACGTTCCAACCGCCGCCGATGCCGAATAGGAAGCGTCCGCCGCTGACTTGGTCCAGCGAAGCCACTAATTTCGCCGTCTGGATGGTATCGCGCTGGATCACCAAGCAGATGCCGGTGGCAACCTTCAGCGTTTTCGTCGCGCCGGCCGCGACGGCGAGTGTCACGAAGGGGTCCATCACGTCGTAGTAGCGCTTCGCGAGTTCACCCCCGCCCGGCGGCGGGGTGATCCGCGGTACTGGAATATGGGAGTGCTCGGCGGCCCAAAGGCTATCGAAGCCTCGTTCCTCCAACGCTACGGCAAGCGCGGCGGGGGAGATCGAGTAGTCGGTGAAAAAAATCGAGGCGCCGAATTCCATAGTGGCTTCCTTCCGGGTTTACGAAGCATCGACGGCGCGCATCAGCCCCGCCCATTTATCCAACAGCGGCAATTGCGTGTCGGCCTTCACCGAGTCCAGCGAGATCACCAACCGGTCCACCCCGATGTCCCGGTAGTGTTTCAACTTGTCCAAATCCGGCGGTACCCCGAACATGGTCACCGGCAGATGTCCCCGCCCAGCCTCGGCGCACATCTTGCGAAATTCCGGCAGGAACGCGCTGACGTCGCCGTATTGCGGGCGCGAACCATGCGGGACCCAGCCGTCGCCGTAGGCAATCGCGCGTCGTGCCCCGTAGGGGAACGCGCCGCCGACGATGACCGGCGGATGCGGCGACCGAGCGGGTTTGGGGTAGGCGAGCATGGGGCCGAAATCGACCAGATCGCCGTGGTATTCGGCCTTGTCCTGGGTCCAAATGGCTTTCATCGCCTCGATCCGCTCGCGCACCAGCTTCCAGCGGCCTTTGAAATCGGTGGTGCCGTGGTCGGCCATTTCCTCGGCGTTCCAGCCGCCGCCTATGCCGAACAGGAATCGCCCATCGGATACGCTGTCCAAGGACGCCACCAGCTTGGCGGTCTGGATGGGGTCGCGCTGCACCACCAAGCAGACGCCGGTTCCTAGCAGCAGGTTCTTCGTCACTGCCGCAGCAACAGACAAAGAAACGAACGGGTCCATGCAGTCGGCATATTTCTTCGGAAGTTCGCCGCCCGCCGGAAAGGGAGATGCGCGGGACAACGGAATATGCGAGTGCTCCGGCGCCCAGACAGATTCAAAACCCCTGTCCTCCACCGCTCGGGCGAAATCCGCTGCGCTCATGGCATAGTCGGTGAAGAACATCGCGATGCCGAATTTCATTGCGGGCGCTCCTAGTTGGCCAGCCGCTTGGCCATTTGCTTCTGGTATTCGTCGATCGGCATGAAGCCGGGCGTCGCGCGGGCATGTGCCTCGGTCCAGGCTACGATTTCGGCTTCCGGCGCGGCGATATCGAACGGCGCGCCGTGCGGTTGCGGCACATGCCAGGGCGTATCGAGGTAGGCTTCGACCGTATTGCCTTCGGGGTCCTTGAAGTAACAGGACCACGCGTTGCCATGGGTCACCACCCGCATTTCGCTACAGCCCTCGGCGATTGCGCGGCCATGGACCTCCTTTAAGTCGGACAGCGAGTCGACCATGAACGAAATTTGCTGAATCGGGTTGAAGCCCGCAGTATCCGGGCGGCCGTCGACTAGGACGAACTGGTGATGGGCGCCGGCCGCGCCGCTCATGAACGTCAGCGACATCCCATTGCGCGCGGTGCCGCTGTCAGTCACGACCAAGCCGAGAACCGTGGAATAGAACTTTTCGAGCTTCGGCTTGTCGTGAGCGTAGACTCCGACATGTGCCAGACGGGCGTGAATCGCCATGGTCGTACCTCCCTTTATGCGATAGCCCCATTCAAGGCCTGCCAGCCTGGACATGGCAAGGGGGCGGAGTGTCGCGATGCTTGCCGTCTTTTCCATTGCCATGCCAGTGTTCGCACTCATCCTCACGGGATGGTTGGCCGGCCGTACCCGATTGCTCGGGGCCGATTCGACCGAGGCAATGAATTTATTCGTGGTCTGGCTGGCGTTGCCGGCGGTGTTGTTCCGAGCGATGGCGCAGATTCATCCGGCCGATTTGCTGAATGTGGGGCTGCTGGCGTCGTTCGGGCTGGGGATCGCGGTTCCCTTCGTCGTTAGTCTGTTCTGGTCCCGCCGCCAGGGCGTCGCCCTAGGCAACAGCGCAATTCAGGCCCTCAGCGCCACTTATTGCAATGTCGGTTATATGGGCATTCCGTTGTGCCTGATGGCTTTCGGTGAAGCCAGTGTCGTACCCGGCGTGATCACCATGGTGATTACGGCTTGCGTGCAGTTCGGGGCGGCGATCGTGCTGATCGAAATCGACCGGCCCGGCCAGATCGACTTATGGCGCACGATCCGCCGCATCGCGGGTACGCTGGCGTGCAATCCTCTGTTGATCTCCCCCATTGCGGGTCTGTTGGTGGCGATGGTCGGTCTCTCGCTGCCGTTGGCGATCGATCGGTTCTTGGTGTTGCTGGGCGGTGCCGCCACACCCTGCGCCTTGGTCGCGACCGGACTGATGCTGGGGGAGACGACCGAGCGCTTTCGACCCGCCTTGGTTGCGCGTCTGGTGGCTTTGAAGCTTTTATTACAGCCCGCAATCGCTTGGGTCGTCGCGTTCCAGTTGCTGACCTTGCCCCCTGCGTGGGGCGAAACGGCGGTGATCATGAGCGCGCTGCCCACCGGTGCCGGCGCCTTCATTCTGGCGAAGCTTTATGGTCGAGAGGCGGCTTCGACATCCGGAGCCGTGTTGGTTTCGACGATCCTGTCGTTCGCCACGTTATCGCTGCTGCTCGCATGGCTGATTTGAAGGTCGCGGAATAAAACGTCGAGCGGCACGTCTTAACCTACGGCCGGGTTTGTTTGCGCCGCCATGGCACGCCATGCGATGGTGGCGTGCGATGGCGGCCGAGCAGGGCGCCCGAGTATCGAATTGGGGAAGGTGTTAAGTATGAATAAAATTTTGCTTTTGGGTGCGGTGGCCCTGTTGGCCGCGACCGGGATGGCTCGCGCCGATGCGCCGACGCCTATCGAAATGCGGCAGACCGGCCTGGATTTGCTGGCCGGGTCGTTTGGCGGCATCCGCGCTGTCGTTGCCGCCAAGGGCGACGTCAAAACGCTGGAATCGTCTGCCAAGGCGATGGCGCGCTTCGCCGCGATCATGCCGGGCCTGTTCCCTAAGGGAACCGAAACCGGCACCAAGGCGAAGCCGGAAATCTGGACCGATATGGAAGGCTTCACGAAGGCCGCCGCCGCGCTCGGCGCTGCGTCCACCAAGCTTGCGGAACTGGCCAAGGCCGGCGATGCCGAAGGTGTCGAAGCCCAGGTCAAGCTGGTTGGCGCGGCCTGCGCGGCTTGCCACAACGGCTATCGTGCGAAGTAATTAGGCGCGACGACCGCACGGAAAAAGGGTGAGCTACGGCTCGCCCTTTTTTATGTCACAAATACCGCACCAAAGCGGCGACCGCTGCCGCCGCGATCGCAAAAATCCCGAACGCCCGCATCGATCCGACCATTTTCGGCGGCGTCACCGGGCCGGCGATGTCTTTCGTGCCCAGGATCATGGGGCGCACGAGATTGTGCCCCTTCAGCGCAAGATAGGCCACGATTGCGGCGACATGCAGCAGCACCGCGATTTGGATCATCGCGAAGGACAATTCGTGAATCTCGTTGAAGATGCCGCTGACCCGGTTGCTGACGAAGTGCCGCAAAGGGCCTTCGACGAACGAATCGTCGTCGTTCGCGAACATCCCGCTGCCGACTTGCAACAGCAGCAAGCCCAGTAGCCCCAGCACCATCCAGCCGCCGGCCGCATTATGGCCGAGTTCGGTGTCGGGCTCCCGTTTACGCATCTCTTTCAAATGATGCAGCGCTGCCAGCGGGCTTTTCAGGAAGTACGCGAACCGGGCAGTTTGGCTGCCGACGAAACCCCAGACGATGCGGAACAGCACCAGCGCCAGTATGGCTTCCCCGCCGAGGAAATGCAGCTCCATCCACCCCTTTTCCTGGGTCACCCAGCAGAAAAAGACCAGGACGACCAGCGACCAATGGAAAAGCCGGGTGGGGATATCCCAAACGCGGATTTTTGTGGTCTGCGCCATGCGATTACCTCTTGTCCATGACTTGGCCGTGCATATCGGCGCGGGGGAACTTGAAATCGTAATGGCAGAATTCGCACGTCATGACGATCGTTCCATCGACTGACATGTGATCCAAATCGTCGTCGGAAAATCCCTGCAATACGCCGGAGAGCCGGGCGCGGGAGCAACGGCATCCATACGACAACGCCCTGCCCCGATCGGCGGCCACCCCTTCGGTGTGGAACAGCCGGAACAGCAATTGCTCGGGGGGCAGCGTATCGTCCAGCAACTCGGCGTCCGTCAGCGTTGCCGCCAGTGCTGTCGCCGTGCGCCAGCTTTCGTCTTGCGCTTCGACGTCTACCTCTGGACCGATACCGCCGGCACCGGCGATTTTTTCGAGGATCAGCGCGCCGGCACGCCAGCCGGCTTCGGTGTGTTCGCAGGCCAAATGGATTTGGCACTGCAATTGCTCGCTGGTCGCGAAATAATGTAGCGCCATGGCGGCGAGGTTGGCGCCTTCGATGGCGACGATTCCCTGATGGCGGTTGTCGCCGCCTTGATCGACGGTGAAGGCCAGATAGCCCGACCCTAGCACCGCGTCGGCGGAGGGGGAGGGGGACGCAGCTAGCAGCGTTTCCAACATCTCGGCGTCCGAGCGGGCGTAGCCCCGCAATTCGCCGGTGTCGGTGCAATCGGCGAGCAACATGTCGACCGGCCCGTTGCCCTTGGCTTGCAAGCTGAAGGTGCCCCGAAACTTGAGCGCGGTGGACAGCCCCGCGGCAAGTGCCAGGGCCTGCCCGACCAGTTTCGCCACCGTGGGGTGGTAGCTGTGCCGCACCAGCAGCGCGTCGGTGAGTGCGCCAAGACGCACCAATCGTCCCCGCACCGGCCGGTTTGGCAAGAAAAACGGCAGCACGCCGCGCGAAATTACCATATCGGGCACCGGCGGGCGCCCGACATCGAGGAAAACAGGAGAGTCGGTCATGCCGTAGAATAGCCGCCCCCGGCCGCCGAAGCTACCATGCTGTGGCAATGGCGCCGAGCATTTGGGCGAGGGGAGGCTCTTCCTTCCGGCCGCTTCGATTTTCTTCGCTTTGTTAACTCTCCGTTAACTTCTCACCGATAGGATGTGTCTGTACCACGACTGGAAGGTCCGCGATGACATCCTTGCCCATAAGCCGCTGGCCGCGATCCGTGAGGGATATCGGTATCGCCTCGAAAATCCTGGCGGTCGTTGGGCTGCTGGCCTTGTCCGCTATCGGGATCGCCGGGGCCGGCGTTCATGCCATTCGGGTGTATAGCCAGCATGTCGACGAACTCCGTCTCGCGGCGGAGCGTGCGATCGCCGGGGAGCAGGTCAATGGCCTTATTAACGCTGTCGTGATGGACTCGCGTGGTATCTATATGGCACGGGACACCGCCGAGGCCGAGAAATTCGCCAAACCTTTGCTCGTCAATCTCGCCGCTATCGGCGCGCGGATGGGTTACTGGGCCGAGCGTTTGCCGGTCGATCGGGCAAATGCGCTGGATACCGCCCAGCGGCAAGTCGGCGAATTTATTGCTTTGCGTACAGATATGGTCCGTGCCGCACGGGAAGCCGGGCCGAAAGCGGCGGACGCGATCGGCAACAACGATGCCAACCGAAGCAACCGTCAGGTTTTGAACACCAGTATCGTCGCCCTCGCGGCGGAAAACGCGCGGGAGGTGGCGACACTCGTGGCCGATATCGGTGCATTTCGCGCCACCATGCTGCTGTGGTTGACGGTCCTATCCGCCGCAGCCATCGGTATGTCTGTCCTATTGGCTGCGATCGTGGCGATATTCGGGGTAACGCGGCCGCTGGTCCGGATCGCGAACGCGATGCGGCGCCTCGCGGACGGTGCGCTGGATGTCGCGGCCACCGATCGCAGCCGAGGCGACGAGATCGGGCAACTGGCCAGCGCGTTGGAGGTGTTTCGGGCACAAAGCCTGGACAATCGCCGTCTGGCGCAGGAGCAATTGGAGATAGCCGAGAGGTCGGCAGCGGAACGGCGTATCGCGATGATGGGCCTCGCCGATTCGGTCGAGCGGGAGATTGCTTCGGCTCTAGTCGAAATTCATGTCCGTACGGGCGGGGTCGCGACGGCGGCGACGGCGATGGCGGCCTCCGCCGAACGGACAGGAACGGCGGCGGTCAGTGTTGCCGGGTCGGCCGAGCTGTCGTTGGCGAACGCCCAGACCGTGGCCGGGGCAGCGGAACAGCTTACCGCATCGATTGAGGAAATCGCCGCCCAGGTGGCCCGTTCCGCTACGATGGCCGGGGCGGCGGTGTGTGCTAGCGACGATACCCGCGCCTCGATCGACGCGCTCAACCGGACGGTGGGGCGGATCGGCGGAACGTGTCAACGACTTTGATACACCGGGTTCGGCAATTTAAGCTCGCTC
>JBAXFK010000233.1:0-7349 GCA_037139955.1 Rhodospirillales bacterium | reverse complement strand
GGTGGAAAGCGCGCGCGAAATGCTGGACGCGTGTCAGGCCGCCCTGCCCGCCGATGCCGCCGTCTTCGCCGCCGCCGTCGCCGATTGGCGGGTGGCCAATGCGTCGGACGGAAAAATCAAAAAGCAGCCCGGCGCTGCGGCACCGGCGCTGGAACTGGTGCCCAACCCCGACATCCTCGCCACCATCGCCACCGCCGGACTGCGGCGCCCGAAAGTGGTGGTGGGTTTCGCGGCGGAGACCGACGACCTGCTGGCGAACGCGCAATCGAAGTTGATCCGCAAGAACGCCGATTTCATCGTCGCCAACGACGTGTCTCCGGACACCGGTATTATGGGCGGCACCGAAAACGCGGTGCATCTGATCGCTGCGGCAGGCGTCGAGGAATGGCCGCGCCTCGCCAAGGAGGAAGTCGCACAAAGACTGGCGACCCGCATCGCCGAAGCAATATGCCGACCGTAATTCGTCGCCTAGAGCTATCCGACCTACCAGCCTATCGGCTGGTCCGGTTGGAGGCCTTGCAGCGCCACCCCGAGGCATTCCTGAGTGCCTACGAAGACGAAGCGGCCGAAGCTTTAGACACCTACAAGCGCATGATCGCGGTGCCGCCGAGCGCCACGTTCGGGTGCTTTATCGACGATAGGCTGATGGGAATCGCCGGGCTGATCGTGTCGCCGCGCGCCAAGATACGGCTCAAAGGCACGATCGTTGGGGTGTATGTGCAGCCGAGCGGCCGGGGACGCGGGCTGGCGCGCCAATTGATGAACACCGCGATCGCCGAGGCGCGGCGGGTTGGGGTCGATACATTGCTGCTGACCGTCACTGTGGGAAACGACGCGGCCGAGCGGCTATATCTTGGGCTGGGGTTCCGTCGTTATGGGGTGGAGCAACGTGCACTGCGGATCGACGCACGATATTTCGACGAGGCGTTGATGGATTTACGACTGGACTGAGTGCGCAACATACCGCTGCGTTCAAAATATTTCCGATGGTGTCAACGGTTTATTAACCTTCGAGTGGTGAAAGGGGGTGGGACGGATTATAGGAGAGAAGAGATGGCCTTCGCGTTCGACACCCTCGCCTACGCCCGGCGCCTGCGAGACGGGGGCGTTCCGGCACCGATAGCCGAAGCCCATGCCGATGCCGCGCGGGAGTTCATCATGACGGAACTGGTGACTAAAACCGATCTTGAGATTGTCCGGCGGGAGCTGGAGACCTCAATACAAGTCAATGTCGACCGGTTGGAGGCCTCGATCCAAGCCAATGTCGACCGGTTGGAAATATTGATCACGCATAATGTCGACCGGTTGGAAACGGCTATCGCAACACTACGGCAGGAAACCAAGGATTCGATCGCCGCGCTGCGGCAGGAAACCCGCGACTCGATTGCGTCCCTCCGACGGGAAATGGGTGCGGCGATGAAAAGCCTGGAAGATCGGATCATGGTGAGGATGGGTTTCATGTTCGCCGGCGCGATCGCCATCCTCGCGGCCATTATCAAACTCTAGCGCCGCCCACTTCCCTCCCCGCCCTCGGCGCGACACACTGCGCGCAAGACACTTCCGGGGGATCTCCATGCCGCGCCTTGTTCCCATTATGCTCCTTTTGAGCACGCTGATCCTCGGCGCGCCCGCGACCCGCGCGGCGGAGCAGATCGTCGTAACCAACTACGGCGTCGCGGCCAACGGCATGCCTTTCGCCGTCGCGATGGAAAAAGGCTTCTTCCAGCAAGAAGGCGCCGACATCTCCGGCGTATTGTCCTCCGACGGCGGCGGCAGCACGGTCCGAGTCATGCTCGGCGGCAATCTCGCATACGGAGAAATCGCGGTCGCCGGCACCGTCGCCGCCATCCAGCAGGGCGCCGATCTACGCATCGTCAGCGATAATGCCCTCACGGTCGCCGAGTTCGCCTGGGCAGTCAAAAAAGGCTCCGCTATCAAATCGTTGGCCGATCTGAAGGGCAAGAAGATCGGCTTCACCAACCCGAAATCGACCAGCCAAGCGATCGACGTGGTGATGTTGGAAAAGGTCGGAATCAAACTGACCGACGTCGAACTCGTGCGCACCGGCGGCTACGGGGAGCAAGTAGTGGCGCTCGGCCTCGGCGCCATCGACGTTGCAACCCTGGCCGATCCCGTCTGGTCGAAGAACGCCGCAGACCTGCAACCGATCGGTTTCGCCGACGATGTATTGCCGCCGCTGTGCGACGTGGTCGGGGTCGCGACCGGCGATGCCATCCGCAAGCGTCCGGACTTCGTGCGCGCCATCATCCGCGGCCGACGCAAAGCGGTAGCGTTCATGAACGCCCACCCCGACGAAGCCGGCGATATTATCGCCAAGGTCTACAACCTCGAACCGGCGGTGGTCCGAGCGGCGGTTACACGGTTGGTGAAGGTTGGGAAGTCGGGAATGCCATATTGGGGTCCGGGCAATTTCGACTTTCCGGGCATGGACCGGATGATCCAAGCGCAGACCTCGGTCGGCGCGTTCTCCGGCACTGCGGATTGGAGTAAACTGGTCGATACCGACCTGCTGCCCGACGATCTGAAGCCGCACCGATAGCGCATGCGCCGCGCCGGGTTTTATCGGGCACTGATCGTCGCGGGAATGCTCGCCACGATCGAGGTGCTATGCCGGATCGGCATCGTTACGCCGTTCACCATGCCGGCCCCGACCCGCATCGTTTACGATCTCGCTGCCATTTTGCGAGCGGGGAGCATGATGGCGGCCATCGCGAAGACATTGCGGGATGTCGCGATGGCGGTTGGATTGTCGGTCTTCGTGGGTGTCGCTGTCGGCGTCGCGATCCATCGCTTGCGTGGCTTGCGACAGGCGCTGGAGCCGCTGTTCGCAACCTATTACGCCATTCCGGTCTACGCATTTTATCCGCTGTTCATCGTCCTATTCGGTCTGGGCAGCACGCCGCAGGTGCTGATCGGCTTTATGCTGGCAACGATCGCGATGCTGACCAGCACCTTGTCCGGCCTAGACCGAGTGCCGCCTGTCCTGTTGCGCACCGCCTGCGCTTACCGGCTTGGCGCCTTCGAAACCGCCCGCCAAATCACCCTGCCATGCGCCGCGCCGTTATTGGTAACCGGGGTGAAACTGGCAGTATCCTACGCGTTTATCGGCGTCGTCGGGGCCGAATTCATCATGTCGCGCGACGGCCTGGGCTACGAAATCAATTATTCCTATAATAATTTCGACAATGCCACCATGTATCCTGCGATCCTGACAATCCTGCTGTTAAGTACCGGCTCCAACATGGCGCTGCAGGCGTGGGAGCGGATTTTGCTAACGCGCCGAGGCCGCTGATGCGAAACGGTTTTTTGTCGATCGCCGGCTTACTGGTGGCTTGGCAGGCTTTGTTTCAGTTCGCTGGAACACATGCGCTGTCGCCGCCGATCGATACAATGCTATTCCTGCTGCATTTGCTGGAAACCGCAACTTTCTGGGGCCATTTGCTGGAAACCGGGCGCGCCTTCGCGGCGGCATTGGCGCTTTCGGTGTTACTAGGCTTGGGGATAGGGTTGCCATTCGGACTGAACAAGTTGGCGGCCGAAATCGCCGAACCGCTGCTGGTGTCGGCTTATGCAGTGCCCAAAATCGTGCTGTTTCCCATCGTGTTGTTGATTTTCGGTATCGGATTGCCTGCGAAAATCGCGTTCGGCGCAATCCACGGAGTCATTCCGGTGGCAATCTTCGCAATGGCGGGGGTCCGGCAGGTCGGCCCGGTCTATCTTCGAACGGCGCGCGTTCTACGGCTGTCGCGCACCGCGACGTTATGCTGCATCGTCTGGCCGGCAGCGTTGCCCGAGATTTTCTCGGGGTTGCGGATCGGGTTTTCGTTGACGCTGATCGGGACCTTGTTGGGGGAGATGTTTGGATCTCAGAAAGGGTTGGGATACCTGCTGATGAACGCGATCGGGTTACAGAACGTGCCGGTTATCATGGCTGTCACGCTGCTGCTGGCGATTTTTGCGGCGACGCTGAGCACGGTGTTGTTGGCTTGGGATCGGCGGTTGCATCGGGGGTGAGTAGAATCGGGGACGCATGCGATTCGGTAGATGGGGAGGGATGGCGGAAAAAGCTACCCCGCCGACCCCATATAATAATCCTTATATTTCGTCCGCAACGTCGTCTTCTGTAACTTCCCGGTCGCGGTGTGCGGCAGTTCGGCAACCACCAGCACCTCGTCCGGCAGCCACCATTTGGCGATTTGGCCTTCGTAGACTTTCAGCACCGCAGTGGGATCGATCGTCGCACCGGGCTTGGCGACCACCAGCAGCAGCGGGCGTTCGTCCCATTTCGGGTGGCGGGACGCGATCACCGCAGCCTCCAGCACATCGGGATGGGAAACGGCGATATTTTCCAACGCGATGGAGCTGATCCACTCGCCGCCCGATTTGATCACATCCTTGGACCGGTCGGTAATTTCCATGAACCCATCGGGATCGATGGTCGATACATCTCCGGTGGCGAACCAACCGTCCGCGTCCAGCGCCGATCCGGGTTCGTCGCCGTAATAGGCACTCGCGATCCACGGACCCTTCACCATCAGGTCGCCGAAAGCCATGCCATCCCATGGCAGTTCCTTGCCCTCTCCGTCGACGATCTTCATGTCGATTCCCGGCAGGATGCGGCCTTGCTTCAGCATGTGCTTGACGGCCGCCGCGCCTTCTAAGCCCGCTTGCGCTTCTTTCGGCGAATTATATGTCCCGACGGGGCTGAGTTCGGTCATGCCCCAACCGTGCTCGACCCGCACGTTCTGCTCGTCGCGGAAGGCTTCGATCAGTAATGACGGCGTTGCCGATCCGCCGGTCATGATACGTTTCACGCTGGTCAATTTCTCCCCGGACGTGCGCAGATGCTGCAACAGCCCCATCCAGATCGTGGGCACGCCGCAGGTCAAAGATACATTCTCGGCATTCAGAAGGGCCGCAAGATTGGCGCCATCCAGGTAACGGCCGGGTAGGATCAAACCGGCCCCGGTCAGCGCGCAGGCGTACGGAATGCCCCAAGCGTTCACATGGAACATCGGCACGACCGGCAAAATGCGCTCGCTTGCCCTGGCGCACAGCACGTCGGGCATGCAGGCGGCATATGCGTGCAAGTATGTGGAACGATGGCTATAGAGTACCCCTTTCGGCCGGCCGGTGGTGCCGGAAGTGTAGCAGAGCGCGCTGGCGGTATTCTCGTCGAGATCCGGCCAGACATAGTCGTCGTCCGCCGCGTCCATCAGCGTGTCGTAACAATGCAGCCTCATACCGGGTGCGAGCACGACATCCGGCATGCTGGCGGCGTCGCATAGGAACACCACATCGCGGACACAGTCCTTCACTCGATCCGCGATTGTTCCGATCAGCGGCACGAACGACAAATCGACGAACAGCACGCGGTCGGCGGCATGCCCTACGATGTACGAGATATCGTCCGGATGCAGGCGCGGATTGATAGTGTGACAGATCGCGCCCATGCCGGGGGCGGCGTAATAGACCTCCAAATGCCGATAGCCGTTCCATGCCAAGGTTCCGACCCGATCGCCCTGTGTCACCCCCAGCTTCTGCATCGCCCGCACCAACCGGCGGGACCGGCGTTCGACATCGGCCCAGGTATAGCGATGCGTGGTGCCTTCGTGGGTGCGGGACACGACCTCGGCCGTGCCGTGATGGCGGGCGCCATGTTTCAGGATTCCCGAAATCAGCAGGTTCTGCGATTGCATCAAGCCGAGCATGGCGTTCACTCCGGTGACCGGCGTTGTCGCCGGGCTTTTCTGGGGGGATGATACAAGCCCACGCGATGGAAAAAAGGAGGAAACCGAGCATGCGACCCACGATGATCGTGACCGGAGGCAGCCAGGGCATCGGCGCCGCCGTTGCCAGGATGGCCGGTGCTCGGGGCTACGCGGTGGCGCTGACATATCGATCGAACCGGGCAATGGCCGATGCGGTGGTAGCGGATATCGAAAAAAGCGGTGGAACGGCCCTGGCGCTCCAAGCGGAAATGGCGTCCGAGGCATCCATCGTTTCGCTATTCGACACCGTGGATCGCGCCTTTGGGCCGGTAACTGTCCTGGTCAACAATGCCGGCGGCCCCGGGCCGGTCTGCAAGATCGATACGATTACCGCCGACGCACTCGACAGCGTGCTGACCGTCAACGTCCGTGCGCCGTTCCTGACCACGCGGGAGGCGACGAAGCGCATGGCCACCGACCTCGGCGGCAAGGGCGGCTCGATCGTCAATGTTTCGTCGCGTGCGGCGGAGATCGGCGGCGCCAACGAATGGATTCACTACGCCGCATCGAAAGGCGCGGTCGACAGCCTAACCATCGGATCGGCGCGGGAACTGGCACCTCGGGGCATTCGGGTGAACGCCGTCAGCCCTGGCTTGATCGAGACCGAACTGCATGCCCGCGCCGGCCTGCCGGACCGGCTGACCCGGCTGGTCGGCGGCGTGCCGATGGGCCGCACAGGTAGCGCGGACGAAGTGGCCTCCGCCGTGCTATGGCTGGCGTCGGACGAGGCATCGTACATTACGGGGATTATCGTCCCCATCTCCGGGGGGCGCTGACATGGACCTAAAAACCGCTTTGATCGTTGGCGCCGGACCGGGCCTGAGTGCATCCCTCGCGCGTTTGTTCGCCAAGCACGGATTGCAGGTGGCGTTGGCCGCGCGCGATACCGATAAATTGGCCGCGCTGGCCCACGAAACCGCCGCCGCCACTTTCGCCTGCGAGGCGACCGAACCGGAAGAAGTCGCCGCCTTATTCGATGTCGTCATCGCGACGCAGGGTGTGCCGGATATCGTGGTCTACAACGCATCCGCCCGCGCCCGTGGCCCCATCACCGATGTCGAGCCCGACGCAGTCGCTCGGGCCATTTCCGTCAGCGCGTTCGGCGGCTTCCTCGTGGCGCAGCAGGCGGCGCGGCATATGGTCGCACGCGGCAGCGGAGCGATCTTGCTGACCGGGGCATCGGCCAGCGTGAAAGGGTACCCCCAGTCCGGCGCCTTCGCGATGGGCAAATTCGCTCTGCGCGGTCTGGCGCAAAGCATGGCCCGCGAACTGGCGCCTCAAGGCGTGCATGTCGCACATTTCGTCATCGATGGGGGCATCCGCAGCGCCGTCCGGCAGAACCCAAACGACAATCCCGACAGCCTGCTCGATCCCGACGCCATCGCCGAAAGCTACTGGCACGTCGCCACCCAGCCTCGGTCTGCTTGGACGTGGGAGGTCGAGTTGCGGCCTTGGGTGGAGAAGTTCTAACCGGCGGCCAAAATCTCAGCTGCCGCATCGGCGAAAACTTGGCAGCCAAGGATCAGATCGGCCTCCGACGTATCCTCGGTATAATGA
>JBAXFK010000232.1:0-7382 GCA_037139955.1 Rhodospirillales bacterium | reverse complement strand
CTGCTTTATTCATTGAATTTCGGGTTTCGAGCGGTTGGTTCTTTCGAAAGTTTCCGCGCGAAGGGCACGAAGACTCAAAGCCGCGAAGATGCGCGAAGTATGACGCCACCATTGGTGTCAATCGCATCCGGCCGGCGATCGGTCGCGGCATTTCCAATCCAATCGATGGTGGTTCCACCCAGGAAAACCCATCCCAGGTGGCACCGCCAGAGGATCAGCCCTTCTTCTTCTCCATAGCCTCGGTCAGTCGCTGAGGATCGACCTTGATCTCGACCCCGGCGCGTTCCGTTTGCAGAACCATGATCGACCGCGAATCCCGGTTGCCCCAACCACGGTTCAATCCTTCCGACAAATCGGCCAGAGCCAGATTGGCCAATCGCATCGGCACGTTCAGCTCGCGACCCAAAGCGGTCGCCAACGACACGTCCTTATGCGCCAGACGCAGTGCGAACGCTGCCGGTTCGTACTTATCCGGCAGGAATTGGTCGGTCATGGATTCGAACGCGCCGCGACGGCCGATCGCGCCTTGACGCACCGCTTCCCAGATCGCCAGCGGTTCGATGCCGGCTTTCACGCCCATGCTGAACACTTCTGCCGCAGCGGCCGTTGCGATGTAGCCGTAGCAATTATGCACCAACTTCGCCACCGAACCTGCGCCGATCGGCCCGATATAGCTAGCTTGGTCGCCAATCGTGTCGAGGACGGGTTTCCACCTGTCGAACACGTCGGAATCGCCGCCGCACCAGATCGCCAGCTTGCCCGTGAACGCGCCGCGGGGCCCGCCGGAGACCGGGGCGTCGAACAAATACGCACCTTTCTTCTCGTACTCGGCATGTGCCTTGCGGACGGTGGTGGGAGAGTTCGTGGTCAGATCGAAATACGCTGCATCCTTGCGCACTCCGGCCAGGATCCCGTTCTCGCCGTACGAAACGGCATCGAATTCCACCGGACCCGGCAACGACGAGAAGATAATGTCGCATTCGGCAGCCAGGGCCTTCGGGCTATCGGCCCAGACAGCGCCGTTCTTTATGTGCGACGCCGCCGCTTCCTTGCGCACATCGTGCACAACGACGGTATTGCCTGGGGTTTGGAAGCCTTTTTGCAGATTGGCGGCCATGCTGGCACCCATGGTGCCAAGGCCGATAAAACCGGCTTTCATCGTTCGTAATCCTTACGGGTTCGCCGCGAAAATGTCCTTGAGGATGTTCGCCGCCGACATCGACGCAGGCCAGCCGGAATAGAACGCGAGATGGGTGATCATCTCCGACAATTCGTCCTTCGTCACACCGTTATCCAGCGCCCGCTGCAAATGTCCGCGCAGCTGCTCCGGACGATAGGTTGCGACCAGAGTCGCACAAACGATCAGGCTGCGGTCGCGCTTCGAAAGGTTCGGGCGTTCCCAGATGTCGCCGAACAGGACCTTCTCGGTCATCTCGATCATGTAGGGTACGGTCTGACGGACGGCATCGCGAGATGCGGACGGGGGGGTGGCCATGGTTTCCTCCTGAAGGGTCGATAACACCCACCTATTGCACACCATCGAGCATTCGGAGTCCAATCCGCCCCCAACGGAGGAGAGACCCATGACCGAAGAATCCAAGGTGGCCCTGGTCACTGGTAGCGCCCTGAACATCGGCCGCGCCATCGCCCAGCATCTGGCGCGCGATGGCTTCCGCGTCATGGTCACCGCCCGTCAGTCCGAGGCCGACTGCCGCGAAACTGTCCGTCTGATTAACGAAGCCGGCGGGGAGGCGGACATGTATCTGGCCGACATCTCCGACGCCGAGCAGGCGAAGACGCTGGTCGCAGCGACTATAGCCCGATTCGGGCGGTTGGACGTGCTGGTGAATAATGCCTCCATTCGTCGGCAGACCAAGTTTCTGGAACTGACCGCCACCGAATGGCGGGAGATCATGGGCACCACGATCGATGGCGCGTTCTACTGCGCCCACGCCGCCGCACCGCATATTATCGCTGCCGGGGGCGGCACGATTATCAATCTGGGCGGCATTTCGTCGCATGTCGGCACCAAAGGGCGTGTTCATGCCATCACCGCCAAAGCCGGCATGATCGGGCTGACCCGAGCGCTGTCGAAGGAACTTGCGGAGTACTGCATTACCGTGAACACCGTTGTACCCGGCTCGATCGAAACCATCCGAGGCTTCGCTGCCGGCGGCAATCACGGCCGCTCCGCTTTGCCCGACTCCCCGCTCGGCCGTCGCGGGAAGCCGGACGAGATCGCGGCGATGGTGCGGTTCCTGTGTTCCGAGGAAGCGCGCTACATCACCGGTCAGTCGATGCATGTGAACGGCGGGGCATACGTGAACTGACATTTCTGCCGCCTTGTAAACGACATTTTAACCTTTTCGGGCGCATTGTGCCGGTCGAGAAGCGGGGGATCGCTGCGATCGTCGACGCGCTGCGCGTTTCGCGACTGGACAATTCGCCCCCCACCGCATAGCACCCCCCGAGCGACACCAGGGACTTCAAAACCGCCCCCATGATGTATTTCAGCCGCCTGAAGACGTTCTCGATCCTCGGCGCCTGCCTGATCGGTCTGCTCTTGTGCATCCCCAATGCCATGAAGGCGCCGGCTTCCTGGGTGCCATGGCGGACGGTGCATCTCGGACTCGATCTGCAAGGCGGCAGTTATCTGCTGCTGGAGGTCGATATGAAGGCCGTCATCAAAGAACGGCTGGAAAGCTTGATGGACGGCGTGCGGCAGGCGCTGCGTCCCGGTGCGATCTTCTATCAGACCCTCGAAGCCCGCACCGACCAGAATCAGGTGTTCCTCCGGCTGCGCGATGCCACCAAGACCGCCGCAGCAATGACGGCGCTCAAGCCCTTGGTCTCGACGGATAATGCGTCCGGCACGCCCGACATTCAGTTAATATCCAGCGACGACGGCACCATTACCTTGACCCTCTCGCCGGTCGCGTTGCATGCCAGGGCAACCGGCGCGGTGCAGCAGTCGATCGAGATCGTGCGTCGCCGCATCGATGAAACCGGGGTCGTCGATCCGCAGATCGCCCAGCAGGGGGAGGGGCGGATTGTCGTCCAGCTCCCCGGTGTCGGCGATCCCGACCGCATCAAGCGGTTGATCGGCAAGACCGCGCACATGACCTTCCGGTTGGTGGACGAATCCGCCAATACCGCCGGAAACGGCACGCCGCCGCCCGGTGTGGACTTCTTGCAGGAACAAGACCGGCCCGGCCAAAAGATCGCCGTGCGCAAGCGCATCGACGTGGACGGCGCCGATCTCACCGATGCTCGGGCTGGCACCGACCCCACGACCGGGGAGTGGGTGGTGAACTTCACCTTCAATACGGTCGGTGCGCGCCGCTTCGCCGATATCAGCACCGCCAACGTCAACCACCGCTTCGCGATCGTGCTGGACGACAAGGTAATCAGCGCCCCGGTCATCCGCAGTCCGATCACCGGCGGGCGCGGCCAGATCAGCGGGTCCTTCAACGCCGCCACCGCCAACGATTTGTCCACCCTGCTCCGCGCTGGCGCGCTGCCGGCGCCACTGACGGTGATCGAAGAACGCAGTGTCGGCCCCGAGCTGGGCGCGGACAGCATCAAGGCCGGGGCAATCTCGCTGGGCGTCGGCTTCCTGTTGGTCATCGCCTTCATGGGCTTTTTCTACGGGCTGTTCGGTTGGTTCGCGAACCTCGCGCTGCTGGCCAATCTGCTGCTGATGCTCGCCATCATGTCGTTGATGGAAGCTACTTTGTCCCTGCCGGGCATGGCGGGTATCCTGCTCACCCTCGGTATGGCCGTCGATGCCAATATCCTGATCAACGAGCGTATCCGAGAGGAACAGAAACTCGGACGCCCGCCCTTGGCCGCGCTCGAACATGGGTTCGGCCGTGCGTTCCGGACTATTTTCGATAGCAATGCGACCGCTTTCCTGGCGCATGTGATGCTGTTCGCCTTCGGCTCCGGTCCGGTGAAGGGCTTTGCGGTGACCATCACCTTGGGCATCGCGACGTCGATGTTCACCTCCTGGATGCTGACGCGGTTGTTGGTGGCGCGCTGGTATGTCGCCAACAAGCCCAAGCTGCTCCCGGTCTGAGGCCGCCAAAATGTTCATCAAACCCATGTTCCGCCTCGCCCCGGACACCACCCGCTTCAACTTCATGCGCGGTCGGTTCATCGGCCTGATCGTCTCGGCCGTGCTGTCGATCGCCTCGGTGGTGTTGTTTTTTTACCCCGGCCTGCATCTGGGTATCGATTTCTCCGGCGGCATCGTGATGCAAGTGCGGACCGAGGGGCCGGCCGACTTCACTAAAATCCGCAGCGCCCTGACCGAGGCCCATATCCAGGTGCAGGGCGTGCAGCGCTTCGGCGACGATTCGGACGTGCTGATCCGCCTGAGCACCCAGCCGAACGAGCAAGCCACCCAGCAAGCCGTCACTCAGGTGCGCGACGCCCTTGCCAAAGCGGTGGCCGGCGCCCGGATCATGCGCACCGACGCTGTGGGCGCGAGCGTGTCGGCCGAGCTGTTCCGCAACGGTCTGTTGGCGCTCGGGATCAGCCTGCTGATGATCCTGGGCTATATCTGGTTTCGCTTCGAGTGGCAGTTCGCCGTCGGCGCGGTGGTCACACTCATCCTGGATATCACCAAGGCGATCGGATTTCTGGCCGTCACCCGTATCGAGTTCGACCTTGTCATGGTCGCCGCGATCCTGACCGTGCTGGGCTATTCCACCAACGACAAGGTGGTGGTTTACGACCGGGTGCGCGAAAACCTGCGTAAATACAAAACGATGCCGCTGCGAGAAATGATCGATCTGTCGATCAACGAAACGCTGAACCGCACCTTGGGCACGTCCATGACGGTGTTTCTGGCAAGCCTGCCGTTGGCGGTCTTCGGCAGCCAGTCGATTTCGGGCTTCGCCACCATCATGCTGTTCGGCATCGTTGTCGGCACATCGTCGTCGATCTTCATCGCCGCCCCGATCCTGCTGTTCTTGGGCGAGCACCGCCTGCGCCGCGATACCGCCGCACCGGTCGCCAAGGATACGGCGGCCGACGAACCGTGATTTCCCGCCGCCTCGCTCTGACCGGCATGGCGGCTGTTCCGATCGGCCGTCCCGCGAGGGCGGTGCGGGTCACTCCGACGGTGCGCCACGTGTCCGTGCTGGTTGGCGCCACCGCCGGCTCCGGTTTCGATACTGCCGCTCGGGCCTTCGTCCCATTCCTCGAGCGCTTCATGCCCAGCTTGGAATTCGCGGTGCGCAACGTCCCGGGGGAGGCTGGGATGCATGCAATCAAGGCGCTGATGGGCGCCCCGCCGAATGCTCTGACCCTTGGCTGGATCGCGACCCCGACGCTCTCGGCGCGCACCGTCGATCGGCAAGACGACACGCCTATGCAGCGCCTGCGCTTGCTGGGGGGCATCACCCGAGAGCCCGTCGCCTTCGTGTCGCCGGCTGCGGCGCCGCTGGATTCCGTTCAGGATATGATACAGCGCGCCGGCGCAGATCGGGATGCGATCCCGCTGGGCACGCCGCCGCCGGGCAGCCCGCCGCACTTGGCACTGCTGCGCTTACAGCTGGTGGCGCAGACCCGATTGAATATCGTCACGTTTCCCTCGGCTGCGGCGGCGACCCAGGCCGTGCTCGCCGGCAATGTGTCGGCGGCAGCATTGGGCCTGTCGGATGCGATTGAATCTCTGCGCGCGCAGAAGCTGGTCGGTCTGGGGATCGCCGCGCGCAACCGGTTCGGCATTCTGCCCGATCTGCCCATGTTGCAGGAGGCAGGGGTGAACTTGTCCGCCACCATCCGGCGCGGTTTGGCCGCGCCGGTCGGTCTGAACGCGGAAATGGCCAGTCGCCTGACCGCCGCCATGCAGGGCATCGCTGCCGACCCCGATTTCAAGGCATTGGCGGATGACCGAGGCTTTCTCGCCACTTGGCTGGACGGTCCGGCCTGGACCGCGATTGTCGAGCGGGAGCGCGCCGATCTTGGCAAACTATGGGCAACCGAACCGTGGTTGCCGTCCAGCGGCGGTTAGGCAAAGGCGGCGCTGAGCGCACCCAGCGCGTTCAACGCCGGGGGAAAACCGGTATAAGGCGCGGTTTGGACGATCGCTTCGATCACCTCGGTTTTGCTCAACCCGACATTCAGCGCGGATTGCCCGAATTTGCCGACCTGTTCGGGCAGCCGCAGCGCGGTGAAGCCGGCGACTGCGACCAGTGCGCGCTGGCGGCGTTCCAGGCCCGGACGGAACCAGATTTCGCCGTACCCGTACTGGATGGCGGTGGGATACAGCGCGCCGGTGGTGGGATTGTCCGGTGCCGCATAACCCTGCGTAGCGCGCGCGCCATGCAAGGTCCGCATCAGTTCGGCGCCGCGCGCCGTGAGTTCTTCGAGACTCGCATCTTCCGGCGGATCGGCGGGGAAGGGGATGCCGCGATCGGCAAATATTTCGGCGGCGAGGGCCAGAGTTTCCTCGGCGGCGGAGAAACCCGCGTATAGTGCGCATTGCACCAGAATTTCCCGGATTGCTTCCGGCGTCAGTCCCAGTTCCAGCCCGGCGACGATATGGCGGCGCAGTGGGCGCAGGCGCGGGCCGGTGCCGAGCGCGGCGATAACGCAGAGCATGCGGTCCGCGAGGCCGAGGCCGGGCCGATTCCATACCCCGCCGAACACCGGTTCGGTTTGCAGATTGGCGAAGCCGGCCTGTTGTTGGGTGGAGCCGAAAAGGCGTTGCAGGGTTTCCTCGCCTTGGCGGCGCAGATCTTCGCGGGTCATCGTATGTCCTCCGTCGGTTTTCCGTGGGCTATCGACCGGCGAGGTTGGGGTCAAGCGTCTGCTGGCTTGGGAACGAGCTGGAGCCTGTCGCGAAGCTCGTGCGAGGGTGTACGGTTTCACGCGATCCCTCCAGGTGCGCCGGAACCGGTCGCCGAGCACTCGGTAGACCGCCTTGTTGCACACGGTTCCCCGGTTACGCATTTTCACCCGGACCGCTTCGAGACAACGCCGGATATAGTGGCTGACGCAGGTGCTCCAGCGGGCGAAACTGCCATTTGGCGGCCCTGGATCTTACGCATGCTCATGCCACGGGTATAAAGCGAGACGACTTTGTCATCGAAACCCGGCAGCCTCCGCGTGTCTTTCCTATCGCGATCGCTCGCCGCGACAACCGCTGGGAGCCGCTCGAACGAATGACGGACCATCGGGCTAGCGTCTTCGCGATGCTTCGCGGCTTCGATTCTTAGCGTTCTTCGCGCGGAAACTTGCGGACAGGCGATCCGTCCGGTCCCAACGATTTGGGGGATAGACCTGTTCGGTCGCGGCGAGTCCTCTAGTCCCATCGCCCCTAACATTTTCCTTGACAAAATTAACAAAAATCTGTTAGTCCACCAACCATG
>JBAXFK010000231.1:0-7575 GCA_037139955.1 Rhodospirillales bacterium | reverse complement strand
TTTCCGGCACCGCGCCGGATGCCGGTCACGTTGCCCTCGGCGTCGATTTCCAGGTCTTGCAAGCCGTGGGCGCGCGCTTCGTCGGCCCAGGTCTTGGCGCGCACGTCCTCGGCGAAGGACGGGGCTTCGGTCTCGGTGAAGCGGATAATGTCGGCGACGATGCGATCGTGATCGGCATCTAGACGCGCAACGGCTTGCTTGAATTTGTCGTCCGCCAGAATGCGTCGGACGGTGGTTTCGGCGTGGTCGGTCATGCGGTGGACTCCTGGCGATGCCGCACAATAAACCCTTTGCTTTTCGCGCGCCAAAGCGCGCATGCTGATGCCGCGAAGACGACGCGCGGACGGTTCCGGCCGGCGTTCTAACTTCCGGCCCCGGATCGTGCGCCCCGAACCAAGGGAGTGTGCTATGACAGTCGCGGCCATTCTGAAGCACAAAGGCAACCGCGTTACTACCGTCGAACCGTCCATGACCATCGCCCAGGTCACGACCGTTTTGTCCGAACACCGGATCGGTGCGGTATTGGTTGTCGATGAAACGACAAATCTTCTGGGCATCGTGAGCGAGCGCGATATCGTTCGTTGCCTCGCTGCCAATGGGGCGGGGGGCTTGGCGATGACAGCAGGCCAACTCATGACCAAAGCGATGCAGTTCGCCCAGCCCAGCACCACGGAACAGGAGGCAATGGCGGCGATGACCGCTGGCCGGTTCCGTCACTTGCCCGTGGTCGATCGAGGCGGATTGGTAGGCTTGGTCAGCATCGGCGATGTGGTGAAATCCGTCATTGCCCAGCGGGAGCACGAAGTTGAAAGCCTGGTAGCCTACGTCGCCGGCAGCGGTTAACTTCCCCCCGTTACGACGGGGGGATTCATGACAGAAGACTTACGCGACCAAGCCGCTGCGGTGCTGGCCCGCATGACGGGCGTGCCGAAATTTCTGGGGCTGACGGTGACCGTCGCACAGAAGGACCGTGTGGTCGCCGAAATGACCATCGGTCCCGACCATTGCACCGAGGCCGATAGCGTCCACGGCGGCGTCATGATGACCTTCGCCGACACCGTGGGCGCGCTCGGCACCTGCCTCAATTTGCGGGACAAGCAATTCACGACCACGATCGAAAGCAAATCCAACTTCTTCGCGGGCACGCCGGTGGGTAACAAGTTGATTGCCGAGAGTGTACCGCTGCATCGGGGACGCCGGACGCAGGTCTGGGAGACCAATTTGCGGCACGCGGACGGCCGGCTCGCGGCCAAAATCACCCAGACCCAGATTGTCATCGATTCCAAATAATCGGAGCGTACCATGCCGCAAGCCTATATTGTCGATGCCATCCGCACCCCCACCGGCCGCCGTCGGGGCGGGCTGGCGCAGGTGCATCCCGCCGACCTCGGTGGCCACGTGCTGCGGCATATCGTGGAACGCAACAGTATCCCGGCCGAGGACTACGACGACGTCGTGTTCGGTGCCATCGACGCAGTCGGGCCGCTGTCGTTCAACATCGCTCGGACCTGCTGGCTGGCGGCCGGCCTGCCGCTGACCGTGCCCGGTGTCACGATCGACCGCATGTGCGGATCGTCGCAGCAAGCGATCCACTTCGCTGCGCAAGCGGTCATGAGCGGCACGCAAGATGTCGTCATTGCCGGCGGCGTGCAGACCATGAGCCAAATCCCCATCGGGTATGCATTTGCGGCGGCGGAGCCGCTCGGGCTTGGCGATCCTTTCTCCACCAGCGAGGGCTGGGTGGCGCGATTCGGCACGCAGGAAGTGTCGCAGTTTCGCGGCGCATCGATGATCGCGGAGAAATGGGGATTATCACGCGAGGCGATGGAAATTTTCGCGCTGGAAAGTAACGATCGCGCGCTGGCGGCACAGAAAGCCGGGTATTTCGATCGCGAAATCGTGCCGTTGAACGGAGTGACCGCCGACGAAACGCCGCGCGCGTCGTCGCTGGAAAAAATGGCGGAATTGAAGACCCTGCCGGGTTGCCCGCTGCTGACCGCAGCGGTGTCGAGCCAAACCTGCGATGCCGCCGCCGCCGTGTTGATCGTGTCCGAAGCGGCCCTGAAACGATACGGCCTGACCCCGCGCGCCCGTATCCACCACATGAGCGTGATGGGCGACGACCCCATTACGATGCTCACCGCCCCGATCCCGGCCACCAAGCGGGCGTTGCAGCGTGCAGGAATGACCGTCGCCGATTTGGATGTCGTCGAATGCAACGAGGCTTTTGCTTCGGTGCCCATGGCGTTCATGGCCGAGACCGGCGTACCGCACGCCAAGCTCAATCCCAACGGCGGCGGCATTTCGCTCGGTCATCCGATCGGTGCGACCGGCGCGCGTATTATGACGACCATGTTGCACGAATTGGAACGTACTGGCGGCCGGTACGGTTTGCAGACGATGTGCGAAGGCGGCGGCACCGCCAACGTCACGATTATCGAACGAATCGGCTAAATTTTCGGACGTTTGTCCACCAACCGCCGCGCCTTTCCCACCGATCGTTCGACGGCGCCGGGTGCTTCGATATGCACCCGGGTCGTTAATCCGACGGTGTCTTTGATCCGCGCCATGACGATGGCGGCTTCCATGTCCATACCGCCGGGCATGTAGAATTCCGGCCTTGCTTCGACATGGACCGAAACCTCGTCCATGCGACCCTCGCGGGTGAGGACGATGTGGTAGTGGCCCGTCAGAGATTCGCTTTTCAGCAATTGTTCCTCGATCTGAGTGGGGAACATATTGACCCCGCGCACGATGACCATGTCGTCGTTGCGGCCGGTGACTTTCTCCATTCGGCGCATGGTTCGCGCGGTGCCGGGCAACAGCCGTGTCAGGTCGCGGGTGCGGTAGCGGACGACCGGCATGCCTTCTTTGGTCAGGGACGTGAACACCAACTCACCGGGGGAGCCGTCGGGAAGCACGGCACCGGTCTCGGGGTCGATGATTTCCGGGTAGAAGTGGTCCTCCCAGATGTGCAGCCCGTCCTTGGTTTCGATGCATTCGTTGGCGACGCCGGGGCCCATAACTTCGGACAAGCCGTATATATCCACCGCATCCATGGCGAATCCGTATTCGATTTCGGTGCGCATGGCGTTGGTCCAGGGCTCGGCGCCGAAGATGCCGATCTTTAAAGATGAGGCGCGGGGATCGAGGCCTTGGCGTTGGAATTCGTCCATGATCGCCAGCATGTAGCTGGGTGTCACCATGATAATATCGGGCTTGAAATCGGTAATCAGTTGCACTTGCCGTTCGGTCATCCCCCCCGACACCGGAACAACAGTACACCCCAGCCGCTCGGCGCCGTAATGCGCGCCCAGGCCGCCGGTGAACAGGCCGTATCCATATGCCACATGCACCATCGCTCCAGGCCGCCCGCCGGCCGCGTAAATGGATCGTGCGGCGACATGGGACCAAGTGTCGATGTCCTTGGCGGTGTAGCCGACGACGGTGGGTTTGCCGGTGGTGCCCGATGACGCGTGAATCCGCGCGATTTGCTCGCGCGGCACGGCGAACATGCCGAACGGGTAATTGGCGCGTAGGTCGTGTTTGGTGGTGAACGGAAATTTCGCCAAATCTTCCAAACGCTTGAAATCGTCGGGATGCACGCCGGCGGCGTCGAAAGCGGCGCGATAATGCGGCACGTTGGCATAGGCCAGCCGGAGTGTCGCGCTCAGCCGTTCCACTTGCAGCGCGGCGATCTCGTCGCGCGACGCCGTTTCGATGCGATCGAACCCTTGCATTCAAGCCTCCGGAAAGAATTTGCCGCCCGATAGGCGGGTATGGCCGCGCATTTCCGCGACCGCAGAACCGTCGTCCCCGGTCACGCGTACGTCGTACATGCCGGTGCGCCCGGTGCGTAACCGTTCCTCGGCTTCCGCGACTAGATTTTCGCCCAAACGCGCGGGCCGTACGTAAGTGACGGCGATGTGTTGCGCCAAGGCTTTGTCGCCGTGGGCATTGCTGGCGAAGGCCATGGCGGAATCGGCCAATGTCAAAATGAACCCGCCATGGCACACGCCGAGGCCATTTACCATCGACTGCGCAACGACCATCGATAGGCGCGACCGTCCGGGTGCGATGTATTCCAGCGTCATGCCGAGGCCCCGACTGGCATGGTCCTCGGCCCACATGGCATCGGCGCAAGCCTGCGCCAACTCGTCCGGGGTCATGACGGGAACACGGGCGGACGCTTTTCTTGGAATGCGCGCACGCCCTCGGCGAAGGCCGGGGCGCGGCCGGCGATACCCTGCAAGCGGGCTTCCAGGTCTAGTTGCGTATGGAGATCGTTGCTCGGTGCGGCCGCAAACATCTGCTTCATCGCGGCCAGGGCGGCGGATGGGCCGGACGCCAATTGCGCGGTCAGTGCTTCGGCTTCTGCCATTAATCCGGCGGGTTCGACCGCTTTCCAGATCATGCCCCAGGCGGCGGCGGTCGTCCCATCGATCGCGTCCCCCAGCATCGCCAATGCACGAGCTCGGGCATCGCCGACCGTGCGGGTCAGGAAGAATGAGGCGCCGGAGTCCGGCACCAGCCCGATTTTCACGAAAGCTTGCACGAAGCGCGCGGTGGTCGCCGCCAGAACAATATCGCAGGCGAGGGCGAAACTGGCCCCAGCGCCCGCCGCGACCCCGTTTACCGCGCAAACCACGGGCAAGCGGGACGCGCGAATGCGGCGCACGACCTCATGATGATAGGTGGTGGCGAGGTGCTCCAGGTCCGGCGGGCCGTTCGGGCCGGGGGTGACGTCGGGGCCGAGTTCTTGGCCGGCGCAGAATCCGCGTCCTTCGCCGGTGAGCAGCAGCGCGCGGCACGACGGATCGGCCTCGGCCACGTCCAGGGCCGCAAGCAGGCGGGTCAGCATCGGTGCGTTGACGGCGTTGAGTTTTTCGGGGCGGTTCAAGACAATTTTGCGCCAAGATTCGTGTGTTTCGACGCGAATATCGTCGGTCATGGAGCGCTCCCGTTCATGTTGCGGCTGTTTTAGCATCGGTTTGCGCTGCCGGGCGAGACGGCGCCGCATTTGCGTAAAATCGCCAATGCACACACCGCGCATCGACCTGCTTGCTGTGCTATAAGGCACCCACCCGAGGGGTCGTAAAAGGACAAACACCATGGATATCGGCATCGGTCGCACGACCACGCTGGAATCGCGCTTCGTCGATTACGATCGGCCGGTGCTGTTGACCGGCATCCAGGCGCTATTACGGCTGCTGCTCGAACAGCGGGTGCTCGACCGGACCGCCGGGTTGAATACAGCTGCTTTGGTGTCGGGTTATCGCGGTTCGCCGCTTGGGATGCTCGACCGGGAGCTTTGGCTGCAAGAAAAGCTGATGCAGGCCAACGACATACGCTTCGAGCCGGGCGTGAACGAGGATTTGGCCGCGACCATGCTGATGGGCACGCAGCAGGTGGACGCATTTCCCGGCAAGCGGGTCGATGGCGTCTACGGCATGTGGTACGGCAAAGGGCCGGGCGTGGATCGGTCCGGCGATGCGTTCCACTGTGCCAACATGGCGGGCACGCATAAATTCGGCGGCGTGCTGGCGCTGGCCGGCGACGATCACGGGGCGCATTCTTCCACCTATCCGCACCAGACCGAATATGTGTTCCAGAACGTCTGCATGCCCGTGTTCAATCCAGGTTCTGTGCAGGATGTTATCGACCTCGGGTTGGCGGGCTGGGCGATGTCGCGCTTCACCGGGCTGTGGGTGGCGATGAAAACCACGGCAGAAACGATGGAGCAGGCGGCGACCGCGATCGTTCGTTCCGGCCGCACCTACGTAACGCCCGATATCGCGCTGCCGCCGCACGGGTTGAACTACGATCACACCATGCGATTTCCCGCCGAACGGGCGGAACTGGAACGGCGCTTGATCGATGAGCGGCTGCCGGCCGTGCAAGCTTGGGCGCGGGCGAACCGGCTGGATAAGCTTATTTTCGGTGCGGCGGACGCGCCGATCGGATTGGTCACGATCGGTAAAACTCACGACGACACGCTGCACGCGCTGAAGCGCCTGGGGTTGGAAAACCATCCGCAGTTGGCGCTCTACAAAATCGCCATGACGTGGCCCTTGGAAACCGAGAGCTTCCGCGAATTCGCGCGTGGCAAGCGCGCTATTCTGGTGATCGAGGAAAAACGCAATTTCGTGGAATCGCAGATCCGCGATGCCTTGTACAATTGGCCGGCGGACGAGCGCCCAGAAATCTGCGGCAAAACCCTGGTGAATGGGGAAAAGCTGCTGTCGCCGCTCATGGAACTTTCGCCCGAATCGATCGCCGGTGGATTGGGCACTTTCCTGGGGGGGCAGGGGATCAATGTTCCCGCGATGTCGCCGCCGCAGGCCGTGCAGCGGCCCGACGGATTGCTGCGCCGTATTCCGGCGTTCTGCGCCGGATGCCCGCACGCAACGTCGACGAAACTCCCCGATGGCAGCTTCGCTTCCGCCGGTATCGGCTGCCACTTCATGGCGCAGGACGATAGCGACCAGACCCGCACCTTCACTCATATGGGTGGGGAGGGTGCGCCCTTTGTCGGTCTTTCTTCGTTCACCGACATGAAGCACATGTTCGCCAATATCGGCGACGGGACTTACATGCACTCCGGTCTGCTGGCGATCCGGCAGGCGGCGGCGGCGAAGACCCGCATGACGTATAAGCTGCTATTTAACGACGCGGTGGCGATGACCGGCGGGCAGCCGGCCGAAGGCTCCCCCACGGTCCCGCTGTTGGCCGCGCAAATTGCCGCCGAGGGTATCAAGCGGATCGCGGTCGTCGCCGACGATGCCGATCGCCTGCCGGGTATCGGCATGCTGCCCCCTGGCACCACCCGCCATACGCGAGACGAGCTCGACGCGGTACAGCGCGAACTTCGCGAATACGAGGGCACATCCGTTCTGATTTACGATCAGGTTTGTGCCACCGAAAAGCGCCGCCGCCGCAAGCGCGGGTCGATGGCGAACGCCACCCAACACGTCGTCATCAACGAAGCCGTCTGCGAAAATTGCGGCGATTGCTCCGTGCAATCCAACTGTATTGCTATCGAACCGGTGAATACCGAGCTGGGTCGGAAGCGGCGGATCGATCCCACCAGTTGCAATGTGGATTTGTCGTGCTTGAAGGGATTCTGCCCCAGCTTCGTCACCCTGCCGGGCGCACCGTCCGCGCCGACTGCCGATGTATCCTGGCAGAAACGAGAATCCGAACTCGCCGCCCGCCTGCCCACGCCGGTGCTGCCCTCTTTGGGCGTCTGGCGCGGGTTGTTCGCCGGCATCGGCGGCGGCGGCATTGTCACCTCCGGCGCCATTCTCGCGATGGCAGCGCATATCGAGGGTCGTGCGGTCAAGACACTGGACTTCACCGGCATGGCGCAGAAAAACGGTGCGGTCGTCGCGCATGTGCAGATCGCGGCAGATGAAGCCGATTTGGACGTGGTGCGCATCCCCCTCGGAAGCGCCGATTTGATGCTGGCTGCCGACCTCGCCGTGTCCTGCGGACCTGGCGTTCTGGAACGCAATGCCAAAACCGCTGCGGTTATCGGCAACATGGACCTCGCGGAGTCGGCGGATTTCAAACGAG
>JBAXFK010000230.1:0-7651 GCA_037139955.1 Rhodospirillales bacterium | reverse complement strand
GCGCAGGGGGGAGACCCAACGGGCACCGGGTCCAAGGGCAGCGACCTGCCCGATTTGCCGGCCGAATTCACCCAGAAGCGTCATTTCCTGCGGGGCACGGTGGGCGCGGCCCGCACGTCCGACCCGAACAGTGCCAATAGCCAGTTCTTCATCATGTTCGCACCGAACGCGGGCTTGGACGGTCAATACACTATCTGGGGTCAGGTGGTGAAAGGTATGGAATTCGTCGACGCGATCAAGCGCGGCGAAGGGCGCTCGATGACCAATCCCGATCGTATCGTAACGATGCGAGTCGCGTCCGACGTACAATAACCCGACGTACAATAACCCGACGTACAATAATCAGTTATCAGCCGATTGGAGTCTCTGCATGGCAACCCCCGAAAACACGCTCTACATGGATCTTAAGTCCGGTCGTGTGACGATCGAACTGCTGCCCGACATCGCCCCGCTGCATGTGGAGCGGGTCAAGACCCTGGCCGCACAGGGCTTCTACGACGGCACCCCGTTCCACCGGGTTATCGACGGCTTCATGGCACAAGGCGGCGACCCCACGGGCACCGGCACGGGCGGCAGCGACCTGCCCGATCTGAAAGCCGAATTCAGCCGGGTCTACAAGTTCGAACGCGGCACTGTGGGCGCGGCCCGCACGTCCGATCCGAACAGTGCCAATAGCCAATTCTACATCATGTTCGCCCCAGCGCCGCATCTGAACGGCCAATACACCATTTGGGGCCAAGTGACCGACGGCATGGAGCACATCGACGCCATCAAGCGCGGCGAGGGCCGGGGCATGTCCGATCCCGATCGGATTGTGAAGGTGCAACTCGCTTCCGAGGCGAAATAGCAGCATTGCGTACGAACCCGCCGGTTCACCCTTGACCGGCGGGCCGGAGTAGCGTTGAAGACCCCTCCGCGCGTGAGAGCCTGTAGCTCAGTTGGTAGAGCACGAGACTTTTAATCTTGGGGCCGTGGGTTCGAATCCCACCGGGCTCACCACGCACAGATAGGGAAGGCCGGACGTAGGAACAGGCTTTGGCCCTTCCATCTCGGTGCCAGCGGCCGCGGGTTAGTCCACGCTGCGATTGCGGGATAGCACATCCGCACTTTACACTCCCGGCCGATCGATGGCGTTTGGGAGCAAGCGATGTCCGAAGCCTTAAATGAGGCAGCCTTCAGCGAACCGCACTGGATTTTGGTCGCCAAAGGCTACAACTGGGGCGAACTGAATACCTATTTCTCGGCGCGCGGAGGAATGGTCGAACGCAACGGCGGTATCGAGAACCCCAACCGCACGCGATTGTTTACCGGTGTCTACTATTATCGATTCGTCGATCTTCAAGCCAACGCCGAAAACCAGCAGGGCGGCGGATGGTGGATGGATTTCGACCAACTGATGAAAATTATGATTGCCTGCCCTTCCCGCGGCCTCAATCTATCGCAAATGGCTCGGGCTTTTCTCGCGGTGCCCTGGGAGTGGAATCATGCGGACGGTATTGTTCAGGCCGTTGTGAAAGCGCCGTTGGATGCCTATGAAGGACGTGGCCGCCCGGTGGTTCGCGGTAAAACCTATACCGCCGGTATGCCTGTGGACGGCGGTGGCGACTACCCCGGCAATCCCGACGTAATCCAGCTTTATATTCCGCAAATTCGCGCGCTCTGGCAGGAGGCGTTCTCTCACGTCAAGATACAGCCGGTTCACGCCTTTGCGCGCCAGTATCGCGATATTGTCCGTGTCTGACACCGAGCACGATGTTGCGGATTAGCGCGACATCGTAAAGCCCTCGTAATTGTTCGCCGCCACCGCGTCGCAGCGCTTCTTGTAGCCGGCGAACCCGCCGACATAGGGCATGAACACGCGTGGCTTACCCGGGATATTCGCCCCTACGTACCAGGAGTTCGCTAGTGGGTATAGCGTGCTGTCGGCGACGTCGTTGACATGCTGGACCCAATCGCGTTCGGCATCCGGCGTGGGCTCGATTCGGGCCATGCCGCGCTGGCGCATAGTGTCGAGGCAATCGGCGATCCAATCCATGTGCTGCTCGATCGCCACGATCATTTGCGTTTTCACCGACGGGCTGCCCGGCCCGGTAATGGTGAACATATTGGGGAAGCCCGCTACCATCAGACCGAGATAGGTGGTCGGCCCGCCGTCCCATTTCTCCGCCAAGGTGGGGCCGTTGCCGGCGCGGATTTCGATCTCCTTCAATGCGCCGGTCATCGCGTCGAAGCCGGTGGCGAACACGATGGCGTCGAATTCGTATTCCTGTCCGTTTGTCGTGCGCAGGCCTTTCGGCGTCAATTCCTGGATCGGCGTGGCGCGGGCGTTGACCAGCGCGACATTGTCGCGGTTGTAGGTTTCGTAATAATTCGTATCCAGGCACAGGCGCTTGGTGCCGATCGGGTGATCCTTCGGGGCTAGCAATTCCGCAGTGGCTCGGTCCTTCACGATGCTGCGGATCTTGTTGCGGACGAATTCCGAGGCCGTGTCGTTGGATGCCTTGTTCACGAGGATATCGGTGTAGGAATATAGGAAGCTGATGCTGCCGCCTTCGGCCCATTTGGCTTCGTACTGTGCTTCCCGTTCCTCTGGGGTGACGTCCAATGCGGATTTGGTGGGGGGCGGGAAGCCGGCGATGCCGAAGGGGGTGTCGTAGGCGGCCAGACGGCGTTCGGCATATTGTGCCTTGTGCTTGGCCTCGATTTCCAAATCCATCGGGGCGTTGCGCGCGGGCAGGCTGAAATTGGCGGTGCGCTGGAACACTGTCAGGTGTTTAGCCTGCTTTGCGACGATGGGGATCATCTGCACGCCGGACGATCCGGTGCCGATGACGCCAACGCGCAAGCCGGTGAAATCTACGCCTTCGTGCGGCCATAGGCCGGTATGGTACCACTTGCCCTCGAAGCTCTCGATACCTTTGAAATCGGGTACCCGAGGCGTAGACAGATTGCCCGTCGCCATGATGCAGAACGGTGCGGTGACGACATCGCCTTTGTCGGTTTTCACCGTCCAGATATTGCGCCCGCGATCGAAATCCGCCGTCGTCACGCGGGTGTTCAACTGCATGTCCTTGCGCAGGTCGAATCGGTCGGCGACATGGTCGATATAGTGCAGGATTTCGGATTGATTGCCGTATCGTTCCGGCCAGTGCCATTCCTGTTGGAGATCGTTGTCGAACGCGTAGGAGTATTCCAGGCTTTCCACATCGCAACGTGCGCCGGGATAGCGGTTCCAAAACCACGTACCGCCCACACCGCTCCCGGCTTCGAAGGCGCGGGCTTTCAAACCGAGGCGCCTCAAACGATGCAGAGCATACAAGCCGCCCAACCCGCCGCCCACCACGATTGCGTCGAAATCGGTAACGCGCGCACGCGCGGCGGCGCCGCGTTCGATGACCTCGGACATAACCGTTACTGCTCCCTTTGTGCATCTACCGATCGGTAGGTAAGCACAGGCGCGGCGAGGCTACAACCGAATGCGATGTTCGACCGGCACCGACCGGCAATCCATTTCGTATTCCAGGCCGACGACCGGGGGACGGGCGAAGTGCCATGTCAGACCGTGCTGCGCCGCACCGCGTCTAACGATTTTGTCGGCGAGGAAGGGATAGAGATCGTGCACGGTGTAGACCTGCGTGGCCGTCGTGTCGGCCCAGTTCGCCCCAATGGCGGCGAGGCGTTCTTCCATGCGTGCAAGTACGAAAATACCTTTATTCCGCATCGCATCGGGCGATGTCTCGCCGTAGCGGACGGTGCGCTCACGGTACGATGCGTGGCCTTCCTCGGCCTCCCCGCTGCCAGCGATGGCAAAGGACCCCGATGCGCCGGGGGATGGCCGAGCGAAGCAGAAGGCGTGCAAGCCGGGTTCGGAGGGCTTGTGCAGTTCGGGGCAGACGTTGCTGCGGGCGACGGGGTTTTTGTCGTCGCGCATGACGCCCCACCGCTCCAACGTGCCGCAATAAAGTCGGTTGAACGCAGTGAATCCGGCATCGGTGAAGGGCGCGGGGGAGCGGAGTTCGCAGGCGCAAAATGCGATCGTCGGAAGACCTTCGGCGGCCATGAAGCGTTCGATGAAGGCAAATCCCTCGGCTAGAGGAATCGGGCGTTGGAACGACACACGTTCGATCCGATAACCGTCCAGCGCGGCAACGCCGGCGGAGTATTGGAACAAGCCGGGAATATAGCGATAACCGCCGGCCGGCACGTCGATCGTCGATCCCGTCATGGTTGTCGTCCTTTCGTGTTATTTTTTCATGTTATTTTTCTGGCAGCGCCATACGCCGGATGGTGCCGGTCGTGCTGTGCCCTTCTTCGAGGGTCACCAACACAACTTGGCCGCCCCAGCCCTGCACCAAATCGGCGCCGACCACTTGGTCCACGGTGTAGTCCGACCCCTTGACTAGAATGTCGGGCTTCAGCGCCTGGATCGATTCCAGCGGGGTGTCCTCGTCGAACAGGATCACGAGATCGACCGGCGCCATGGCGGCCATCACGATCGCGCGAGCGGTCTCGTTCTGCAACGGGCGGGTGGGGCCTTTCAATCGTTTGACCGATGCATCGGTATTCAGTGCCACGATCAGCCGGTCGCACGCTGCTCGGGCTTTCGATAGCAGGCGCACATGGCCGGGATGGATCAGGTCGAAGCAGCCGTTGGCGAACCCGACCCGCAGCCCCATGCCGCGCCACGCCGCGACTTGGGTCATCGCCTCGTCCAAGGTCGCCACTTTGCTATCGGTCGCCGCGAGGTCGCGCCGGTGCAGCGCGCCCAGCAATTCGTGCCGCGTCACGGTGGCCGTGCCTTGCTTGCCGACCGAAATGCCGGCGGTGACATTGGCCAACCGCGCCGCGTCGGGCAGCGATGCCCCGGCGCCCAATGCGACGGCCAGGGCGGCGACCAGTGTGTCCCCCGCGCCCGAGACATCCGCGACTTCCCGCGCCCGTGTCGGCAGATGCAGGGCCTCCATATCCTTGCGCACCAACGTCAGCCCTTTGGCGGAGCGGGTGACGAGCACGGCTTCCCCCTCGGTCGCGGCCAGGGCTTCCCGGCCGGCGCGATCGGCTTCGGCATCGTGTTCGACGCCGATTCGGGTTGCGGCGCGCGCCTCGTGCTCGTTCGGAGTGAGGATCGTGGCGCCGCGATAGGCGCGGAAATCCGCCCGCTTGGGATCGGCGATCACCGTTCGCCCGGCTTTCGTCGCCATCGCGAGCGCTTGTGCCAGCACCGCGTCGCACAGTACGCCCTTGGCATAATCGGACAACACGACGATGTCGGTGCGGGGCAGGGCGGCCTCGATTTGCGTCAGCACCGCCGCAGCAGTTTCGGCATCGAGGGGGCCGGCCATTTCCTCGTCCAGCCGCAGCAATTGGTGCGAGCCCGCCATGAAGCGGGTTTTGGCGGTGGTAGGGCGGTTCTTGACGACGACCAGTGCGGATTCGGTGTCGGGCGACAAATCCAGTAGGCGTGCGATCTCGGTCCCGGCTTCGTCGGCGCCGACCACGCCGACCAGAATGGCATGCCCGCCCAGCGTCGCGACGTTCAGCGCCACATTGGCCGATCCGCCCAAGGTGCCGCGCCGATTGTCGGGGCGCAGCACGGGGATGGGGGCTTCCGGCGACAGGCGGGAGACTGCGCCGACGACATATCGGTCGAGGATGATGTCGCCCACCACCAGCACCCGTGCTTGCGGAAAATGGCGCACGATGTCCGCGAGTTCGGTGTCGCCGTGGTGGTGCCGAGTGCCTGTCATGAGGCCTGCTTCCCTGTTGCCGCCACGCCCGATAGCATCCTGGGGCGCCGGCTGCACCGGTAAAAAATGCGCGCGCGGCAGTTCCAATCCGAGCCCGTTGCCTGTATTGATTTGCCTTGTTCGATGACCCTGTCCGATGCCCTTGCCGCATCGGGGGCACAGTATGTTCGGCCGCCTGGAGAAACCGTGAAGTACGTTCCACCATTCGACTTTATTCGCCGGTCCGTCGAGATCTCCACCATCCTCGGCGAGTTGCGGGTGAACGTATCCCACGAGGATTTCGTTCGGCTGCTGAAAAAGATGATCGCGGGGACGGAGGTCGACGAAGAATGGTACCTTCGCACCTACGAAGATATCGCCAAGGCGGTCCGAGAAGGCACGATCAAGTCGGCGCAACATCATTTCGTCGAAGACGGGTATTTCGAAGGCCGGTTGCCCTTCCCGATGAAGGTCGACGAACGCTGTTATATGACCCAATACCCGGACGTGGCCGATAGCGTTCGGCGCGGTATTTTGCAGTCGGCCCAAGCGCATTTCGACGAAGACGGTTATCGCGAAGGGCGCCTGCCTTATGGCATGTAGCCGGCGGCGCGGCGTTGCATCCACGATCGGACAGGCGCGCATGGCACCGGCACTCGGGCAGCTCGCGACGTTTCCAATGGCAGGTGTCGCATGAGCCGCAAGCCGCGGAAATCGAAGCGTAAACAGGCTGCTGTCGCGCCGGTCGATCTGACCGGGGCGATCCTGGTCGATGCATCGCCGACCTTGCCGGCCGAAGCTGCGGCCGTCGTGTTCGCGGACGAAACGCCCGATACCATCGACGCGGTTGTGTCGATCGAGCCGCCGGACGAGCCGCCGGACGAGCCGGTGGAGGCCGAAGGCGACCCGATTGCCGAAGCTACCTTGCCCGTCATTGCGATCGAGGTCGATCCGGGGGTTTCCGGCGGCTTTATTCATGGCCGCTTCGATCTGACGATCAAGGGACGTGTGATCTCGGCGTCGCCGGCCGAAGAAATCGCCCTGCATATCGATGACGAAGTTTGGGCAATCGCCCAGTACGGCGATCCCGATCACGCGGCGCCGGCGTCCTTGCCGGACGGCACCCGCGCGCGTCAGCGGGCCTTCCACTTCAATTTACCGCGCTTGCATGCCCGAGCGGAGGCGCCGTGCCGGCCGACGATCGTGGCGCGTACCAGCGATGGCGATACCTTCGAAGAGATATTCGAACTCGCAGTCGAACCGCACGGCGCGCAACCGGTGCGGCTGACTGCCGGCCCGATGCAGAACATGCTGACCAGCGCCGGGATACGTCCGCCGGTCGTCATCTACGTCGAACGCGCTGCGGTCGATGGGGAGGGCACGCTCCAGATCCACGGTTGGGCGATTGCACTGACCACCTTGGTGACAGTGCAGATCTTCGCCGATGACGAACGCGTGTCCGCAGCCCGTCTTGGCGGGGTGCGCGAAGATGTCGCTGGGGTTTACCCCGCCTATCCCAATGCCCGCACCTCCGGCTTCAGCTTGACGGTTCAACTGGGCGACGAGCATCGCCACGCGACCACGATTCGCGCGCAGGCCATCGGTCTGTTCGGGTTTTCGCACGAAACGATCGTCCCGCTCGAGCGTTTGCCGGGCCGCGCGCTGCGCCCCGGCGCGATGGCGCCGCAAACGACAGCGCCCGATCCGTCGCCCGTCGCGCCAATATCCTCCGGGATGTTCGCGCTGCTCGTGCGCAGCGGCCAAGGCGAGGAAAAGGACGAATCCTTCCCGATCGTCACGCTCCTACCCCCGCCCGCAAGGGCCGTGCCGGCCGTCCCCGAGGTCGAATCCACCGAAGCCGAGGAGTTTCGGTTCCAACTCGACAGCCCCGGCGCGACGGACGGTGTCGTTGCTACGGTCATCAC
>JBAXFK010000229.1:0-7693 GCA_037139955.1 Rhodospirillales bacterium | reverse complement strand
TCGTCGGTCCCTTCGGCATTAAGATGCGGTGGCGCGCCGCAACGTTTCCAGCGCGTTCAGCGCCGCACCCGAGGCAATCGCGCCCGCAGCCTGCGCCACGCCGTCCCGTAAGTTGGTCGCCCGTCCTGCCACGATCAACGCAGCGGCGGCATTCAGCAGCACGGTATCGCGGTAGGCACCCGTCTCGCCCTTGAGCATCGCGAGCAACGCGGCAGCATTGTGTTCGGCGTCGCCCCCTTTGATCGCAGCGATCGGAGAGCGAGGCAATCCAGCATCTTCCGGCACGATCTTAAAATCGTGCACGATCCCGTTGGCCAGGGCGCTGACCTGATTTTCCCCGGCAACGGTCAACTCGTCCAGGCCCATACCATGCACGACCCAAGCAGCATCGTGCCCCAAAGCTTGCAACGTTTCCGCCATTGGCCGGGTCCACTCGGGGGCGAACACGCCGGTTAATTGGCGGCGCACCCGAGCGGGATTCGCAAGGGGACCGAGGAGATTGAAGATGGTGCGGGTGCCGAGTTCGACGCGGGGGCCGGCGGCATGGCGCATGGATGGGTGATGGCGCGGTGCGAACAGGAACACGCAGCCGGCCGACTTCAAGATCGACGACAGGTTTTCCATCGGCGCGTCGATGTCGATACCCAGCGCCACCAATACATCCGCGCCGCCCGTGCGCGAACTCAGCGCTCGGTTGCCGTGCTTGGCCACCGACACCCCGCAGGCCGCCACCACGAAAGTCGCGGCGGAGGAAACGTTCAATGTGCCGGCGCCGTCGCCGCCGGTGCCGCAGACGTCGATCGAGCCGTCCGGTGCCTCGATCCCAGTCATGCGAGCACGCATCGCTTTCACCGCACCCGCGAGTTCCGGCACGGTCTCGCCGCGCACCCGCATCGCCATCAGCAGGGCGCCGATCTGCGCTGGGGTGGCTTCGCCGGACATGATGACGTCGAATGCGGCTTCGGAATCCGCCTCGGAGAGTTTATCGCCTATCGCAAGGCGCGCCAGGAACGGTTTGAGATTGTTCGACATTGTCTACGCCGCCTTAGCCGGGGCGTTGGTACCGCGGGCGATCGCCAGAAAATTGGCGAGGATCTCGTGCCCGTACTCGCTGGCAATACTCTCGGGATGGAATTGCACGCCGTAGATCGGCATCGTGCGATGATGCATCGCCATCACGACGCCGTCGGCGGTCCAGGCAGTGGGCACCAGTGCGTCGGGCATGCTGTCGCGATCGACGATCAGGCTGTGATAGCGCGTGGCGGTAAAAGGGGAGGGCAGGCCGGCGAGAATGTCCGTCCCCGTATGGGTAATGGCGGAGGTCTTGCCATGCATCGGTTCGGGCGCCCGCACCACGTTACCGCCGAAGGCTTGGCCGATCGATTGGTGCCCTAGACACACACCCAGGATGGGGATGCGCCCTGCGGCGGCAGCGATCAAATCGAGGCAAATACCCGCTTCGTTCGGCGTGCAAGGGCCGGGCGAAAGCACGATCGCCTCCGGCTGAAGGGCGAGTGCCTGCTCAACGGTCAGTTTGTCGTTCCGCCACACCTCGCACTGGGCGCCGACGTCGCCCAGGAAGTGGTAGAGGTTGAAGGTAAAGCTATCGTAGTTATCGATGAGTAGGATCATGGCGGCGCATCCTTGCTCCGGCGGAGTTACGGGGTCAACGGTGGGGGCCTTTTACCGAGCCATGCAGCGAAACGGCGGTCCAAGGCGAAATGGTCGCGGTCGATGCCGATCCTTGGCTTGAGGCACGCACCATCGGAACCGCGAAGCAAGCTTCGGCGCAAACATTGTGTCAGGCCGGAGGGGATGCTGCCGCCTGAATCAACCCCGACGCCGTCATTTTGTCCCGCGCCGACTCCATCCCATCGGCGACAGCCAAAGCCGCAGCCAAAGCCCGGCGGCCGGCGGCGGCATCGACTAGCACAGGCGCCCCGTCCAGCACTGCGGCGACGAATCCCAGATGTTCGGCGGCAAGGGAGTCGTGATCTTCCCAGGCGATTTCCTGGCTGGCAAAACCTTCGACGCCCGGAACCTTCTGGCCGGGGCCACGGCCGACCACCGTTAGTTTGCGGGCGGAGAAATCCACCCCCATATAGCAATCCTGCGAGAAAATGCGCATCCGCCGCTCGGTGCGTGCCGAGATACGGCTGGCAGTGATGGTGGCGACAGCGCCGCTGGCGAAGCGAATGCGGGCGTTGGCGATGTCCTCGTGCAGACTGGCGACGGCCGCGCCCACCGCGTCGACGCTCTCGATCGGACTGTCGATCAACGTCAGAATGAGATCCAAATCGTGGATCATCAGATCGAGGATGACCGAGACATCCGTGCCCCTCGGCTTGAACGGGGCGATGCGGGTGGCCTCGATATAAAGCGGCGGGCCGGTGCGGGCGGCCATCGCGCGGTACGCTGCGGAGAAGCGCTCGAGATGCCCGACCTGCAACACCAGGCCGCGTTCCGTTGCCAGCGCCGCTAGCTCGTCCGCCTGTGCCAATGTGGACGCGATGGGCTTTTCCACCAGAACGTGCTTGCCCGCGCGCAACGCGGCGGCGGCAACGGCGTGGTGGGTGTCGGCCGGCGTGGCGACGATCAGTGCGTCGATCTGTTCAAGTAGCGCCTCGAACGACAAATGCGGCGCCCCAGCCTCCCATCCCACGGTCTGTGCCCGCTCGGCATCCCGATCGTGGATGCCTACCAAAACCGCGCGCTCGGCGGCGGCGACTTTTAGGGCGTGATAGCGGCCGAAATGGCCGGCACCGGCGACGCCGATGCGGAGTTTGGGAGCGGACATGCGGGGACTCGCGGTTGCGTGTGTCCAATATAGCGCAAGCCGACTAGGATGCGAGGATGGCGCCCGGAATCGACAGCGCAAGAACCGAAATACCGTTGACAGCAATATGCAGCGGGCACACCTGCGCCCGCGCAGCGGTCCAGACGCTAACGGGGTTTCCGGACGCCTGCGAGAGCCGCGACGGTCTCAATTCGATGTGCATACGTATGCTGCGCCATCACCCGCTTTCGCCCGGCTTCGCCGATCTCCCGCGCTTTGGCCGGGCTCGCTCGCAACATGGTCTGAATCGCGTTCAGTTCGGCAGCATCCCGATAGACCAGGATTTCGTGGCCGGGGTCGAAACATTGCTCGATATCGCCTTGTGCATCGGCGATCACGGGGGTGCCTACGATATATGGCGCGAAATGGCGTTGGTTCAGGCCGTTGATAACGTTGTGCTCGTGCCGAATGTTCAGTGCGCCGAGGTGGGACGCATAGATCGTGGCCAGCTCCGCGCCGCCGATTTTGCGTCCGTCTCGGATGTGGTGCGCAAGCTCCGGCGCTTTCGGCCAGTCTGGGCCGAATAAAGCGATGGGTTCTTTGGCCTCGGCCAGCAAGCTGCGTCGATGTGCGGTGGCGGAGGCGACGAATGCCAGCCGGTTCGCGCGCGCGACAGAAGGTGCTGTTGCTCCTCGCGTGGCAGCCAGAGGCAGAAACGTGGCCACCGATGAAAATCCAAAACGCTCATGCAAATCGAGCATGCCGGTGTCGGTGTAGGCAACGATGTCGAACAGCGCGGCCGTTTTCGCCATCTCGGCACCGAACAGATCGCCGACCCAAGCCACCATCGGTGGACGGTGTCGAAGGCGGCCGAACACGGTCGGCGGTAGCCAATGGTAAGGCCCGAACGCCACGATCAAATCGGGTCGAAACGCGTCGATGCGCCGCCGCAGCAAAATCGCTAACGGTGCGCCGAGCGCCTCCGACAAAAGCCAGGGATCTAGCGTCTTAGTCAGTTTGCTCGCGCGATATGGGAATACGACGACCTCGTGGCCGGCGAGGCGAAGATCCTCGGCCGGGTCTTCCACCAGCCGCGCGACGTTCCGGGTTTTGCCGAACAGCAGGACTCGCATCAGGTGGCGCCGAGCGACTGCGTGCGAACAAGCCTTGCGTAAAGCCCGTCATGAGCCATCAGCGAGGCATGGGTGCCGGACTCCACCGCCTTGCCGTCCGCCATGGCTACGACGACGTCGGCATCGCGCACGGTGGACAGGCGGTGGGCGATGACAATGGTTGTGCGGCCTTTGCGCAATCGGGCGAGGGCATCTTGCACCGCCGCCTCGCTTTCCGCGTCTAGCGCGCTGGTCGCCTCGTCCAGCAACAGCACGCGCGGATCGCGCAACAAGGCGCGCGCCAACGCGATCCGCTGGCGTTGGCCGCCGGAAAGGCGTTGGCCGCCGGGGCCGACACGGGTTTCGTATTTCTGCGGCAATGCGGCGATGAACCCGGCCGCGTGTGCCGCCTCGGCAGCCGTTTCGATCGCAGCGCGTTGCGCACCCGGCCGGCCCATCGCGATATTCGCGGCGACGGTGTCGTCGAATAACAGCGCGTCCTGGCCGACATAGGCGATGCAATCGCGCAGGCTTGCGAGCGCTATGTCCCGTACGTCGATCCCGTCGAGGAAAACTTCACCCGCAGTGGCATCGTGCAGCCGAGGGATCAGCGCCAAAGCGGTCGATTTGCCGCCGCCCGACGGGCCGACCAACGCGACGGTCTGGCCGGGCAGGGCCTCGAACGTTAGACCGCTCAATCCGGTACGCCCGTCGGGGATACGTGAAACCGACCTGCGCGAATGTCACATGGCCCTTGCCGGGGGGAAGGGGCTGGGCGTTCGGTCGGTCCAGAATGGTGGGCGCCTCGTCAACCACCGAGAATACCCGCACAAGTCCGGCCAAGCCTTCTTGCAGCGCCGTGTTCAGCGACCCCAGTGCGCGCGGCGGCCGCGCGGCGAGGACCAAAGCGGTGACGAAGGCGCTGAAATCTCCGAGGGTATGGTCGGATTTGGTGGCCCTCCAAGCCTCGAATGCGATCACGGCAGCGACGGCGACACCGCCGATGACCTCCAGCACCGGCTCCACGCGGGAGCGGCTTTTGGTGATTCCGAGCAGGGTTTTGTATAGGGATTGGAAGGCGTTGTCGGCGCGGCCGGTTTCGATTGCTTCCAGTCGGTAGGCACGGACGGTGCGGGCTTGGGCAAAACTTTCATTTAGCAACGCGGCGGTTTCGCCCAGCTTTTCCTGCATGCCGCCCGATGCTCGGCGCACGCGCTTACCGATACGCTGAATGGGAATGCCGGCGATCGGGTAGAGCAGGGCCGATAGCAGCGACAGCAGCGGGTCCATATAGATCATCGATGCCACCAGCCCGATCACGGTGACGATATCCGCCACCGCCGACACCGTTCGCGATAGGGCGCCGCCGATGGCGGTGGCGTCGGTGGTGAAGCGGGTGGCGAGCTGGGCCGGCGCCTCTCGCTCCACCCGCGCTAGATCGGTGCCGGTCAAATGCGCGAACATGCGCTGTTGCAGGTCGTGGATCACGAGCAGCACCATCTGCTGGGACTGCACATTCTGAAAATACTGCGTCAAGGCCTTGAGGATGGTGACCCCTACCACCGCTGCCGGCACGATCCAGCCGATAGCCGGGTTGCCCTGGGCAAACATGATACCGGCGTATTGGATCACCAGCGGATACAGCGCCGTTGCGCCCGCCATCGCCGCGCTGAGCAGCAGCACGACCGCGAGGCGGAGCTTGTAGTGCGTCACTTGCTCCCGCCACAGGCGGAGCAGAAGCGGGCGGGTACCGTTGGGGTCGATTGGCATGGTGCCGCCGGCCTATGGGGATGGGGCGGTCGGTGCAAGGGGTTTTTGTCGGTTGAACGGTAGGATTGGGCTGTGGTTCGGGTATGGTTGCATTGCGCAAATGCCGTTTACCCGGATCAAGTTTGACGGCCTTACTTTAACAATCCCCGCATCGGATAAGCATTCCCGTCGATCTCGTTGACCGCTTCAACGCCGAACCGAACCTCGATTGTCTTCAAGATCGACCCGAAATCGTATGGTGTACGGTCTACATATCCGGTCTTCACTGTCGGACCGATCGCCACCATAGGTACCCGTGTTCCCGGCCCCCATCTGTCGCGGCGCGGCGGGGCGACGTGATCCCAGGATCCGCCGTTCTCGTCGTAGGTAATCACGATCAGCATGTCTTTATAATCGGGACTTTTCATCAGCAGGCCCACGATCTCGGCTAGGTGCTTGTCGCCGGTCGCGATCTCGGCGTAGCCGGGATGCTCGTTGTTCTCGCCGATCGGCTTGTAGAACACGACCGGAGGCAGCGATCCCGAACGGATGTCGTTCGCAAAATCGCGATAGTCCTTCAAATGCGCCTTCTGTGCCGGGGTGCCGGGCGCCATGTTCTGGAAATAGGCGAAGGGCTGGTGGTGGAATTGGAAATCTTCCGACGCTTTGCCGGCCATCGCGTCGTCGTACCCGCCCGCGTACCATGCCCAGCCGATGCCTTTGGCATCCAGACGGTCGCCGATATGCGGCATGGTCTGCGGCGGTACTAGCTTGGCCGGGTCCGTTGCCTTGGGGTCGTGCAGATAGACCGATTGGCCGGTATTTACCGCGTAACCGTCCGGCGTCACCTGTCCATTCGCGATCATCGCCCCGTCCGGCCCGACTTTGGCCACCATACGCGGTGGCGCATCCGGCCAGCGGAACGCGCAGGAACAGACGAGGAAAGCGTGGTTCAGAAACGACCCACCGAAGGCCGAGTGGAACATCGCGTCGCCCAGCGTGAATTGCTTTGCCATTTTCCACAAGAATGTCTTCGACGTGTCGTAGTAGCCCATCGTGAGGCCGGCCCCGTTCGAAACCGCCGCAAAGCGGTCCATCCGACCGCCATTAATCTGCATTTGCTCATGGTAGAAGGCGTGGATCATGTCGCCGGTTTTGCCGCCAAGCGGCACGTAGCTGACCATATCGAAGGGCTTGTTCGGCAGATCGGCCGGGAAGCGTGGGTCGACCGCTTGGATATGGGTGTCGAAGGGCCTCGGCAAAGTCTTGTAGGGTTTGCCGTCCGGCCCGACCTGGATCGCTTTGTCCCCGGCATTGGCCAGCCCGTTTGCGCCGGGAAACGTGCCGAACATGCTGTCGAAGCTGCGATTTTCCTCGAAAATCACGACAATGTGGCCAATTTTCGCCAGCGGATCGGGCGCCTGTGCGAATGCGGGCACGGAGGCCAGCAGGGCAGCAAAAAAAGCGAGGGACTTCGACATGGCGGTCTCCGGACTACCCCTCGGACCATAGGGCCAAGAGCCCTGCAATCAACGACAGCCGTATGACACTTCCTTGCCCCGTTCGGCGATGCCATAATGTCGGAGATGGACAACATTGCATATCCGAACCCGTCTTCGGCAGCGCACTATGCCAAAGTCCGCGCGCACACCGAGGCTCTGTCTACCGCACTTTCGGCCGAGGATCAGTGCGTCCAGTCGATGCCCGACGCCAGTCCGACCAAGTGGCACCGCGCGCACATCACCTGGTTTTTCGAGCAGTTCGTATTGACCGCGTTCGTTCCGTCCTATCGCGTTTTCGATCCCGATTTCGGCTTCCTGTTCAACTCCTATTACGACGCGGTCGGTGCTCGGCATCCTCGGCCGATGCGGGGGTTGCTCACCCGGCCGCCATCGGCGCGGATCGCGGCCTATCGGGCACATGTGGATGCGGCGATGGCGACGTGGATCGATGCGCTGCCGGCCGATCTGGTGGAACTTGGCTTACAGCACGAGCAGCAACACCAAGAACTTCTACTCACCGATATCCTGCACACCTTCGCCCAAAACTCTCTGGC
>JBAXFK010000228.1:0-7756 GCA_037139955.1 Rhodospirillales bacterium | reverse complement strand
CAGGGTCTAAACTTCCGGGGGGGAGATGTCTCACTCTTGTTGGCACGGAGGGTGCCCTGGGTCGCGATCGAACCGCTCGCGCCCATTCACCGGCCGAAATGGCACGACTGGGCGGATACGCTCGATGTGACGATCCGCTTCCATCGCCTACCGGCATCGTCGTTGCTGGAACGCGCGCGCGTGTCTCACTTGGCCGCATACCATGCCGGGCGCGGCTTGCTGGACCGGCATGCCGATCGGCTACGCGATATCGGGTCCGATTGGTTTGTCGACCGCGCCGCGCGTTCCTTACACCGAGCGGCACTGGCGGCGCCGCAACTGTCGTGCCGGTCGGCACTCGACCGTTGTCAGACCCGAAGGCTGGAACAACTGTACAGTATCCGCCAGACGCCCTTGCACCCAAGCCGAGGAAGCGCCTACGAAACGGAGCCGCTCGGTTTGTAACGCGGCGTCCCGGTCACCAGCCCGCGAGAGCGCACGACTCAGATGCAGCCAACTCCTCACCTGCCCGCTGCCGACCTGCTGCAACGCATCCCGCTCTCGTCTCGCTCGATTCTCGAAGTCGGATGCGGCGAAGGCGAGCTAGGGGCGGCGTTCAAACACTACAGCCCCGCCTGTCGCGTTGTCGGCATCGAACGCGATCCGGAACTAGCCGCGATCGCCAAGACCCATCTCGATGAGGTCGTGGTCATGGACCCGGACTCGGACACGCTGCCGCCCAGCATCCCGGGCGGCTACGACTGCATCGTCTACGCGGCGTCTCTGGCGCATATGCGGGATCCCTTCGCAGTCATCCGCCGACATAAAGACTTGCTGCATATCGACGGGATCATGCTGATCTGCGTGCCTAACGTCGAGCATTGGAGCTTCACCGAGCGGCTGCTACGCGGCACGTGGGATTACGAACCGGCCGGCTTGTTCGATCGCGGCCATCTCCGCTGGTTCGGGCTGGAGAGCATGCGACGCGGACTGCTCGAAGCCGGGCTTTATCTGTGCGATGCCTCCCCCCGCATTTTCGATGCCGAACCGGCGCGGCAATTCGCGGCTGCGATGGCGCCGGCCCTGGCAGCATTGGGCATCGATCCGCAGGGCTATGCCCGCCGCGCCGCCGCCTTGCAATTCATCTGGCGCGTTAGAAAGCGCGAACGTCCTCGCGTGCATTTGGCCGGAACGATGCTGCCGCCAGTGGGCGGCGTGTCGCATGTGCGCGTGGTGCAACCGTTCCAGGCCATGGCGTCCGACCCGACGGTCAGCGTCAACCTGAGCAACGAGGTCGACCTGTCGAAGCCGCACGACGGCAGCCCTCATATTTTCGTGCTGCACCGCCCATCTCTGGTCGGCCAGCAAGGTCGCGACCTGTTGCGTATGTTAACCGAAGCCGGTTGGCTGGTGATCACCGAATTCGACGATCATCCCGATTTCTTCTCGGGCATGCAGGACGAGACGCAACTGACGTTCCGCGGCGTCCACGCCATACAAACCAGCACACCGACGCTGGCCGAAGTGCTGCGCACCCGCAACCCGGAAATCGCCGTCTTCCCCAATGCCATCGACAGTCTACCCGAGGTCCGCAATTTCGCCGATCCGCGCTCCATGACCCTGTTCTTTGGAGCCCTGAACCGAGAGCAAGACTGGCGCGACTATCTGCCCGTCCTGAACGACGTCGCGGAAATGGCCGGCGAGCGGCTAAAATTCCAAGTTTTGCACGACGATTCATTTTTCAACGCACTGAACACGCCGCATAAAAATTTCACCCCGATTTGCGATTACGCGACCTACAACGACATCCTCGGTCGCTGCGAGATCTCATTCATGCCGTTAGCCGATAACGGCTTCAACCGGGCGAAATCCGATCTGAAATTTATCGAAGCCGGATCGCATAGGGTCGTGCCGCTGGCCAGCAGCGTGGTCTACAGCGATAGCATCGTGGACGGGCAAACCGGCTTATTATTCCGCGACCCGCAAGAACTGCGCACCCGACTGATGCGCTTGCTGGTCATGCCGGAACTCTCCCGGGCGATCGGCGACCGAGCCCGCGCCTACGTCGCCGACGAACGCATGCTTGCCTACCAAGTCAGTGCTCGGCTCGACTGGTACCGCTCGCTGTGGGAACGGCGGGAAGCACTGACTGCCGCTCTAAACGCACGCCTTGCAGCGGCACCGTAGAGGATAACGGTGACGTTGGGACCGGACGTCGCCCTCCTTTGCCACTGGGATCCGTCGGGCGCCGTCCGGCCCGATACCGCCCGCTATATTCGCGAACTGGCCGAGGCTGGCTTTTCGGTTGTTGTTGTATCGAATGGCACGCCGATCCGGCCGGCAGTCGCGGCGTCGTTGACCGGTGCTGCGCTGTGCCTCACGCGTTGGAATGTCGGCATCGATTTCGGGGCCTGGCGTATGGCGATGCGGAAATTGTCGTTACCGCGAGCGAATACAAAGCGGATATTGCTCGTCAACGACAGCGTCTACGGCCCTTTGATGCCGTTAGCACCGCTTCTGGCGCGCATGGCTCCCGACACGGCCGACCTATGGGGCCTAACCGACAGCACAGAGCGCAGCCCGCATTTGCAATCCTATTTTCTACTTGCTCACGAACCGGTCGTTCGCAGCCCCGCTTGGCGATCGTTCTGGCGCTGGGTCCTGCCGTTGCCATGCAAACGGTGGACAGTCGGACGCTACGAGATTGGGTTGTCGCGGCGCGTCCGCCAAGCGGGCTTTCGAACCCGCGCGTTATTTCCATACGAAGCGATCTCGCCGGATGGTTCGATCCGGAACCCCACCTTGGGGGGGTGGCGCACACTGCTAGAGGCTGGGTACCCGTTCCTGAAACGGGAGCTTTTGCGAGACAATCCAACCGGGATCGCCGGCGTGGGGGCATGGCGCAATTTAGTCCCAGCCGCCTATGCACATGAAATCGATGCCGATCTCGGGCGTGGGCGGACCGAGATTTAACGGGCGACTACCGCTTCGTCGGCGCTTTCTCGGGCAGCCAGACGTCGGTCCAAACGACTGTCGTCGGCCGGTCGGTCAGCCGCACTTGGGTCCGCCCCGGCGCCATACGGTCCACCACGCTCACGGCGGTCGGCACCTGCACGATCTGGCAATCCGCACGTCCACCGCCCTCGGTCCGCGCACGATTGGCTGCCAGACGAGCCAGATCGTCGGCGGAACGACAGATCGCCGCGCCCGGGTCGAGCCTCGGCCAAGCCTGCGGCGACGATTTAACGTCCGGGCTTTTCCTATCCGTTCTCTTCCCCAACAACCCCGGCGCATCGAAGGAGATGCTGTCGTCCTTGACCTGCGCCCAAGCTGGCAGGGAGGCCAATGACAGCACGACAGCGGCCAAAAGGCGAAGTGGGGTATGAACAGAATGTAATGGCATCGACCGCAGTGTCCCCGACCAGCTTGCATCGGCGAGCTGCGATAAACTTGTACGGGGCGACGGCTGCGGGAGTCAAACAGCAACCGAGGTGTCGCTGTTTGCCCCGCCGCCCCGTCAATCGTCCGCAGCTTTGCGCGCCTTTTGCCGCTCGATTTCAGCCTGCACGGCCGCTGCCGATTGACCGGTGAACTCCGCATGGTGGTCCCGCGCGAAATTGTAGCTTTCGGTGCGCCACTCGCGCGATCCTTGAAAATGAGGATGAACGTAACGGGCCATCAGTTCGTAGCTGCGTTTCGTTTCGGCGAAATCGGCCCAGTCGTGCGCCAGTTCCATGATAACGCCGAACCCGCCGGAGCCCTTAATCAACCGCTCGATAAACGCAATCGCGTCGTCTGGCGTCCCGATACAGGCTGCGCCGCTGTCCAACATCCATTGGTAGCGATCCGTAATGTCCTGGGGCACGATCGGGAACGTTGCGACGTCTCGGAAATAATCGCAGAATTTATCCAAGCCCCATTTGACGTTATCCCGCGCCTTCTCCCGCGTTTCGGCGATATGGATCAAAGTGGTCAGGCGCCAACTCGCACGATCGGGGACGTGGCCATTGGCGCGGCAGGTGTCCTCGTAAAGCGCCCAGTTGGACCGGTGATGCGCCAGCGCATCGTCGCTGGTGCCGCCCAGGGACAGCATGCCGATACCGTGCCGCCCAGCCGCCAGCGCCCCAGCGGGGGAGCGCGCGGCCGCCACCGCCATGTCCATGCGCGGGCGGCTGTAGCATGGCAGTTGCAACGCAGCGTCGCTCAAATCGAACCAGTCGGTCTTGCGGGTAACGCTCTTGCCAGCGAATAGGTCCATGATCGTGTCGAGCGACTCATTCATCATCCGCCGCTGATCCGCCGGTTTCACACCGATCTTAAACGCGTCGTGCACCAACGATCCCGGACCGACCCCGAACATCGCCCGCCCTCGCGTCTGGTAATCCAACTGTACCATGCGATCCGCCGCGATGAAGGGATTGTGGTAGGGCAACGACACCACACCGGTGCCTAACTTGATATGGCGCGTCCGCTCCGCCGCAGCCGCAATAAACAGTTCCGGGCTGTTGATGATTTCGTAGCCGCCGGAATGATGCTCGCCGATCCAGGCCTCATGGTAATTCAGCTTGTCCAAATGCTGCACCAATTCCATATCCCGCTCGAAATTCAGAAGCGGATTCTCGTTCAACGGGTGAAACGGGGCGAGGAAAATGCCGCTGCGCAGATAGGTCACTGGCTGTCTCCGGATGATTTACCATGGGACTGTGGCGGTTACGGCGATGCGCGCTTTGATCTGGCGCAAAAGGCTCTTGCCTTTACCCCCGCCGCGCGCGTAACCTCCCGCTATGCATCGCACACCGATCACGCCTGTCGCACGATTTTGGTACCGCTGGTACAGCCCGGCGGTCTAGGATTTGCGCGCATAAGCAAGTTTCCGAAGCCGCCCAACCCAGGCGGCTTTTGCTTTTTCGGCGTTGTTAGCAATCGCGAATTCCCGCCTGAGTTGGTCGGCTCCCCCTTTCACCCGAGGAGCCTCCGATGACCTGGACACCCCAAACTTGGCGCAACCTGCCGATCAAGCAGATGCCAACCTACCCCGATCCGACCGCTCTGGCGGCAGCGGAAGAAAGCCTGCGCGCCATGCCGCCGCTGATCTTCGCTGGCGAGGCTCGCGCTCTAAAAGCCGTCTTGGCCAAAGTCGCGCTCGGCCAAGCATTCCTGCTGCAAGGTGGCGACTGCGCGGAATCGTTCGGCGAATTCCACGCCAACAATGTGCGGGACTCCGTCAAGGTGCTGCTGCAAATGGCGGTCGTCCTGAGCTACGGCGGGGCCATGCCGGTGGTGAAGCTGGCGCGCATGGCGGGGCAATTCGCCAAGCCTCGGTCGTCGGATCACGAAAAACAGGGCGATATCAGCTTGCCGTCCTATCGCGGCGACATCGTCAACGGCGACGCATTCACCTCCGAAGCTCGCATCCCCGATCCCGGCCGCATGGCACGCGCATACAGCCAGTCGGCGATCACTATGAACTTACTGCGCGCCTTCGCGACCGGTGGGTTCGCGGACCTGCGCTTGGTGCAACAGTGGAACCAGGATTTCGTCGCCGCCTCGGCGCAGGGCGAGCAATATACTGCTTTATCCCGTCGCATCGGCGAGTCCATGGCGTTCATGGAGGCCTGTGGGATCGATTCGCCCTCGATGCGGTCGGTCGATCTTTACACCAGCCATGAGGCATTGTTGCTGCCCTACGAAGAAGCCCTCACCCGTCAAGACAGCCTAACCGGCGACTGGTACGGCTGCTCGGCGCACCTGCTGTGGATCGGCGACCGCACCCGCCAACACGATCATGCGCATGTGGAATATCTACGCGGGGTGCAAAACCCGATCGCTATGAAATGCGGCCCGTCGCTGCAACCGGACGATCTAATGCGGCTGCTCGATATCCTGAACCCGACAAACGAGGCGGGACGGATGACGTTGATTTGTCGTATGGGCGAATCGACGCTCGGCGAAAACCTGCCGGCGCTCATCCGTGCGGTACAACGCGAAGGCCGGACAGTCGGCTGGGTGTCCGATCCCATGCACGGCAACACGATTTCGACCCCGTCCGGCCGCAAGACGCGACCGTTCAATAAGATCCTGGCGGAAATCAGAGCGTTCTTCGCCATCCACCGGGCCGAGGGTAGCCATCCCGGCGGCATCCATGTCGAAATGACCGGCAAGGACGTCACCGAGTGCACCGGCGGGGCCGAAGGCCTCGACGACGCCGGCCTCGAAGCGCGGTATCACACCCTATGCGACCCGCGCCTGAACGGTTCGCAGGCGTTGGAACTGGCGTTTCTTGTCGCAGACAATATGCGCCAAAGCCGGACGGGCTCGTTGCCGATGGCGGCGGAGTAGTCGCTACTCCACCTTGAACCCCCGGCGCACAAATACCGCGCGCGCCGGGGCGGCCTCTAGGAAAGTCATGAACGCGCGCGCTTCGGGATTGTCGCCAGCGCGGACGACGGCAAATGGATAAGTTACCGGATCGTGACTGCTTTCCGGAAATACGCCGGCGAGACCGACACCCTTGGAAATTGCCGCGTCGGTGGCGTAGACAATGCCGACCGGCGCTTCCCCCAATTCCACGAAACGCAAGGCCGCGCGGACATCTTCCGTGCGCGCCAAGCGCGGCGCGACCCTGTCCCATAATCCCAATGTCCGCAGCGCCTGCTCGGCATAAATTCCCACCGGCACATGCGCGGGATCGCCCACCGCCAATCGACCGTCGGCGCCCATCATGCCCAGAAGATCGAAGCCTGGTACGATGGAGACGCTTTTCGCCTTGGCTACCGGCACGACCAACACCAGTGCGTTACTAAGCAGCGATTTGCGCGTGCCGGATGCGATCAGTTGCCGATCCGCAAGATAATTCATCCATTTTTCGTCGGCCGAGGCGAATATCGCGGCCGGGGCGCCTTGCTCTATCTGCCGGGCTAGCGTCGAACTCGCACCGAACGATATTTGCAACGCCTTGTGTCCGGCTTTTTCCCACAAGGCGGAAATATCCTTCAATGCGTCCGTCAGGCTTGCGGCAGCCATCACGGTCAGCGGCTGCGCGTGTGCGGTCAACGGAACGACGAAAGCCAGGACCAGTAAAAATAGCCGCATGACGGAAACCTTTCTATGATCGGAATTCGATATGGTTAATTGGATATAACGACAAGACGCCATGCTTGCACCCAGCACGGGTCGCGTGTTTGATTCCGCTATCATGCCAAGAGTCAAAAAAACCGCGCTTGCCTCGCAGGATCGCTTGAGCATCCGCATCGACCTCGCCACAGGCCTACGGATCGGCCCAGGCAAAATCGCAGTGTTGGAGGAAATCGCGCGCTCCGGCTCCATCTCGGCGGCCGGGCGGACCCTTGGCATGTCATACCGGCGGACCTGGGAATTGGTCGAAGATTTGAATCGCGGCCTGGGCAACCCAGTTGTCACAACGGCGGCAGGCGGTAGCGGCGGTGGCGGCGCCAGCTTGACCCTAGTCGGAGCAGCACTCGTGGAACGATATCGCGCCATCGAAAAGGACGCCGAGGCTGCGGCCCAGACACATATTGCAGCGTTGAATGAAGCGCGTGCCGGCGGCCGCGCCCTGCCGCGCGCTTTAAGTGCCCTCACAAAAACGAAACCGGATCCACGTCCACATCCACCCGCCCGTCCCGTGGCACCTTCACCCCGGCCAGCCAAACCCTCAGCAGCGGCTGTACCGCCACATCCCGCCGTGTTTTGAGCAAGAGCCGCCGCCGATGCCGCCCGCGCAAAATCGACAGAGGTGCGGGCGCTGGCCCTAACACCT
>JBAXFK010000227.1:0-7760 GCA_037139955.1 Rhodospirillales bacterium | reverse complement strand
TCCGTTCTCATCAAAACACCTAAACCAGGTGTCCGTGAAACCGGCAGCAGCTCAGTTCCTCCGACATCCGCAGCACCATGGCCAGCGAAAGCGTCTTGGCGCGGGAGGAAAGGAGGAAGTGTTGGGCCATAACCGTCGTATCCAGCGTTGTTCCGTCGTTTGTGGCGGTTTGCGCTGGGCTTGTCAACGGATTTCCGTCGTATATGATGGTTTGTGGTCGATTTTGACGGAGAACCGATGATGGCGATTACCGACAAGGAAAAGGAATGGGCCGGGCGGGTTAGCCGGTTCATCAAGGCCGAACTGAAGCGGGCGGGGATCGGCTATAAGGAATTGGCCCGGCGCCTGAACGAACACGGGCTACAGGAGACGGAGGACTCAATCGCGGCCAAACTTGCGCGCGGGACCTTTGCCGTCACCTTTTTCCTGGCCGTGCTAGCGGTGCTGGAACTGGAGGGGATGACTCTCGCCGACATGTAGGCGCTTTTATCATCCAGCTAGCTTGTTTAGCTTAGCCCGGCAGACCATCTTGGAGTGCTTGCAGGCGGCGCGTATCTCGGGCACTCTGCTGCTCATAGATGCGAAACGGAAACTTACCTATGAACCTAGAGTTATGGACATGATCGCTGGCCTAACGGACAATAGGTAGATCGACATGGCTGTGTTCGCAGTTATCGCACCCACCCCTAATGAGCGGCTTGAAGCGGCTGTAAAACTACGGTTTCCGGATCGTTGGTTTGTAATTGCGCCGGGGCAATATTTGGTGTCTGCTGATAGGGCCGTCCCAACCCAGGTGATGGAAAAATTAGGATTGACCGGAGGAGGGCTTGGGCGTGCAATCATTTTGCAAGTGACATCCTATACCGGATGGCACACCAAAGACATATGGGATTGGATTGCAGCTCAGACGGCACCTCCACCGTTTCCTATGGATACTCCAAGTGCCCCAGAATGACTCGTTTTCCCCTTCGCGACCGGACGGCTCACCAGAGCCGGTCGTGGGTATCCCAACGGCGGTAACAAACGAAGCCGCTCGTACAGGGCAGATTGTCCGAGCGGTTGAGGCTGCCATTCATGCAGCCATGGGTCCAATAAAAACTGACGTTGAACGGATCGAGCGGAACGGCCACGGAAATTTTAGATGGCTTTTGTTCGCCTTCGCCGCCGGGTTTCTTGTTTTGGCCGGCATGGCAATCGAGGCATACCGCTGGTCCCATGAAGACACTACGGCGCTCGCGACAAGGTTGGATACGAGATATGATAAGGTCGATGATCGACTAGCCGGTCAGAATGCAACCCTTATCGAGATTAAGACGAAATTGGGCGATCTGTTGGAGCGGATTCCCCCGGTTCCGCCCCCTATTCGCAAATAGGATGACCCGACCGTTCCTGTCTTACTAAATTCCACTTTAGCCCCCGTGGTGGCGGCTGCTGCATAATACCGGGAAACTCGCCATGAATAGCCTCGAAGGCGTGCGCGTATTGGAACTGGCCCGTTATCAAGCGGGTCCGCGCGGCGGGATGATCCTGTCCGACCTTGGTGCCGAAGTTATCAAGATCGAGCGTTTGGGCGGTGAGGAAACCCGCGGCAACCCGCCGATGGTGCGCGGGCAGAGCGTGTATTTCACCGTCTACAATCGCGGCAAGAAAAGCATTTGCATCGACATGCGTGCCGATGCCGGCAAAGCGATCTTCGCAGATTTGGTAAAAACCGCCGACATCGTTCTGGAGAATTTCCGGCCGGGCACGATGGAGCAAATGGGGTTCGGCTACGAAACGCTGAAATCGATCAACCCCCGGATCATTCTGGTATCGGTGTCCGGCTTCGGCCAGTACGGCCCCTACAAAGATCGGCCTGCTTTCGACCCGCTGGGTCAGGCGATGTCCGGCCTGATGGCGTTGACCGGCCAGCCGGTCGGCCAACCGCTGGGCACCGCGTCGTCGATTATCGATCGCACCACCGCGCTGCATGCGACGATCGGTTGCCTTGCAGCGCTGCGCCATCGCGATCGCACCGGGGAAGGTCAGATCGTCGATGTCTGCCTGCTCGATTCAGCTCTGACATTGGTCGAAATCCCAACCAGCTACTATTTAGCGACCGGCGAAGAGGGCGGCGAAGCCGGCCGCCCACCGTATAAAGCCGTCGATGGGTATGTCGTAATCTCCGCCACCGGCCGAGAAATGGCGACGCGATTGTTCGAATTGGTGGCCGGCAATGGCGCACCCGTCGGCGACCGGCGGAAGATGTTGGACGCTTGGTGCGCCAGCCGCACCAAGGACGAAATCTGCACCGCTTTGATGGATTTGGGTATTCCCGTCGCGCCGGTGAAAACCATCCCCGAGGTCGCCGCCGATCCGCATCTCTGGGCGCGCGAGATGCTGGTCAAGGTCGCCGATCCCATCGCCGGGGAGATGTATGTGCCGGGCATAGCCATGAAACTGTCGAAGACTCCCGGCCGGGTGAACGGCGTTCCGACTCCCGGCCAGCACACGGATGAGGTGCTGGGCGCGTTGCCGGGATACGATGCGGCACGGCTTGCGGCATTGCGGGCGGCGAAGGCGATCGGCTGAAGGACAGCCGCGCTGTCGTATCGGGGGCGCGCCCCCTTTTTTTCACGGCAGTTTCACCAGCTTTTGCAGACACCGCACATCCTGCGAATCGGGAACCGGTGTGCCTTTATTCTTCATCGCGGTGCGGGCGACTTCCCCCACATAAATATCCCCCCGAGAATCGACCGCAACACCGTGCGGGGAGATGAACTGACTTGGCCGATCGAGCGTCGCATCGCCCAAGCGCACGATTTGTTTGCCCTCATGCGTCCATAGGCTGACGCGCGGGCCGATGCCGGGCGACCTGGCGTTGACTGCCATGCCCGGACCGCTCTCGCCGATTATCGCGATCGGATTCTTCCCCCGCGTCATGCACAGGCCGCAGGGGCGGTGCATATTGTTCCATTGCGTCTCGAATTTACCGGCGCCGCCGAACACCTGGATGCGATGGTTTTCACGGTCGGCGACATAGACCCAGCCATCGTCGTCGCAGGTAATATTGTGCACGATATTGAACGCGCCGGGTTGGGTCCCAGGCTCCCCCCAGGAATACAGCAGCTTGCCGTTGGGGTCGTAGCGGTGAACCCGAGCATTGCCGTAACCGTCGGCGACGTAGATGTCGCCGTTGGGGGCGAGGGCGGTGTGGGTGCAGCGGTTCATCGGATTGCCGCTCATGTAGGGGGCGGGATCGCCGGGCACGCCGATTTCCAGCAGCAATTTCCCATCGACCGACATGCGCCGGACGGTGTGATCGCCGTCGTCGGTGCAATACACGGTATCGTCGGGCCCGAAATGAACGCCGTGCGGGCGGTGGAACACGCCCTCCCCCCACGAGCGCAAGAAATTGCCGTCGCGATCGAACACCGTCATCGGGTGGTCTGAGCGACTGAAGACATAGACATTGTCTTTGCTGTCTACCCCGACGGCGGCGACTTCGCCGAAGCGCCAGCCGTCGGGCAGCTTGCCCCAATTCTCGATGACCTCGTAACGATGCGCGCCGTCGCCGACGATAATGGACATGGCTGTTTCCCCCTGTTTGGCGCCAGATTAAGCGCGGGCGCCAGAGGATGCCAAACTTCAGGGACGCAGGAACACCTCCACCCGGCGGTTTTTATCGCGGCCTTCGTCGGTACTGTTATCTGCGACGAGCATCAGCGCGCCGAAGCCGGCGGTCTGCCCCACGGCGATCCCATCCTGTCGCAGCGCGGCCGCCACGGCGCGCGCGCGGTTTTCCGACACGGCCTTGATGGCAGCGGGTTGGCCGATGTTGTCGCCGAACCCGACCAGCAACAGGCGGCGCGGGTCGATACGACGGCTCGCCAAGTAGTCCGCCAATCGGGTGGTGTCGCGCACGCTGCGATTGTCTAAATCGACCGAGTTGAAACGGAACCGGAAATCCGTGCTCAAACGTTCGGCATTGCGGATCATGGCTTCGTATTCCGGCGGGGTGCCGGGGGCCAACTTCACCGATTCTGCCTGCAAGGTCAGCGCGACAAACCCCACTTGCTCCACCAGTTTCTGCCCGGCTTGGGACAGCGCGAATTCGACGAAGCGATGCGTGTCGGGATTAGCATTCCCCGGCGCGGTGTACAGGAACAAGCGGCGCGCAAAAGCGTACCCCTCGGTCGCGACGGTCAGCCGGTTGGGCCGAACCGGAGAAGCACCGCCATCGGACACCGCGATTGCCTTGTTGGTCGCAACATAGGGCAGACCGATGAAGCCGATACCGTTCGGATCTTTGGACACCGCGGCGGACAACGCCTCGCTATCCTCGAACCGTTGGGCATCCGAACGCAGTTTCGCCCCGCGCAACGCCAAGGAGGAGAAGGTGTCGAATGTGCCGGAGTTGGCATCGCGGGCATACAACGCGATCGGACCCGGCGTGCCACCCAAGCGCTTGTCGCCCCAGTCGACGATGGTCCCGGCGAAGACGTCCTTGATCTGCTGAACCGACAGCACACCGATCGTATTGGCCGGATTGACGATAACGGCGACACCGTCGAGCGCCAAAACATGCTCGCTCGTCGGGTTGTACATATCGCCCTTCGGCATTAGAAGTTCGCGCTCGAGCTGCGTCATACGGCGCGATGTCATCCCAATATCCGTTGGCGCGGCGTCCGAATGCGCCGCTAGACCCTTGGCGGCGAATCCCGATCCGTGCGCGGACACGACGATGGCCTCCTGCTTCCCGCCCCGGCTGCCAACGATCGTCGCTTCGTCGCGATCGTCCTTAGATCGGAGGATCGAGACTTCCGAAGCTCCGTTATAGGCGAGATAGGCCTGCGCAATCCGAGGGGCGAGTTCCAGTCCGACCGTGTTGGAGCCACGCAACGTGAGCAATACGCTGGGTTTCGGTGGCTCGGCCGGCATTACCTGTTCGGCGGCCGAAACTGGAGGCAACGGCGCGGCTACAGCCGGCACCGGTTCGGTTTTCGCGATCGTAGGAGCGACCGGGGCGACGACAGGGACCGCAACCGACCGTGTCGGCACGGCAGCAGCCGGCACCGGTTCGGCTGCACCGATCGGTTTGGCCTCATTCGCCTTCGGCCGCGGGGCCTGCGACCCGAAAGGCAGCGCGGTCGAACTCACCGGGCCATCGCGCGAGGGCACCGCTGGCATCGGAACCATCTGATCGGCCGCTGTGCTCGCACCACCGGACAATGCGAGCACGACCGCAAGCACCACGAGCGACGCCGGCTTCCACCGGGCGAGCGTATTTGCACGAGCCTGCGCCCATGTTTCGATCGAATAGCCCATTGTCCCCAACTTTCATTCTACCGGGTCGCGCCCTTGGATGCGCATCCGAACACGACGGTTCTGCATCGTATTCAGCGCGACAAAACCCGACATCGCGTTTGGGTGAACAGAATATTACATTATCGCGACATCGTGGCTTCGACGATCGATACGCAGCGATAGAACGACCGGCGAAACTGTGGCCCGCACCTCGGCAACCGCACGCGATCGGACGAACCGCGTGCGGTAATCGCTTGCATCCCGGCCGAACCCTGCTAAAAGCCCGCGCTTCCCTGTCGGGCGCGACGGCATCGCACCCGGCTATGCCCACATCCCATCCCGGGATGGGACCCCAAAAGGTCCGGGGCAGAGACAAGCCAGAGGGGGATCGCACATGCCGTTATACGAAACCGTGCTCATTGCGCGGAACGACGTCACGCAGCAACAGGTCGAAACCGTCGCCGACGAAATCGGCGTTGAGTTGGAAGCCGCCGGCGGCGCCGTCAAGAAGCGGGAATACTGGGGCCTGCGCGGCCTCGCGTACCGCATCAAGAAGAACCGCAAGGGCCACTACATGCTGCTGGCGCTCGACGCCAAGCCCGTCTTCATCAACGAGATGGAGCGCAAGCTGGGCCTGAACGAAGACATTCTTCGCTTCATGACCGTGCGCATCGACGAAGTGGACGAAGCCCCGTCCGCCGTGCTGTCGCGCAAATCCGACGACCGGGAACGCAGCTTCCGCGGTCCGAAGCCCGCCGGGCGCTTCGAAAGCGGCCGCCGTCGTGGCTTCGACGATCGCGAGGAATTCCGCGCCCGCGATGAATTCGTCCCCGAAGGCTTCCGTGGCGGAATGGAGGAATAAGACCGATGTCCGACGCACCCGATATGAATCCCGCCGCCCGTCGCTCCGCCGTGGGCGCCCGTCGGCCGTTCTACCGCCGCCGCAAGTCCTGCCCGTTCTCCGGCCCGAACGCGCCGAAGATCGATTATAAGGACGTGCGCCTGCTGTCTCGCTTCCTCAGCGAGCGCGGCAAAATCGTGCCGAGCCGCATCACCGCTGTGTCGGCGAAGAAGCAGCGGGAGTTGGCGACCGCGATCAAACGCGCCCGCTTCCTCGCTCTTCTTCCCTACATCGTCGCTTAAGGAGCCATATCATGGCCGCCGTTGAACTGGTGTTGCTCCAGCGCGTCGAAAAGCTCGGGCAAATGGGCGACATCGTGAAGGTGAAGCCCGGCTACGCGCGTAACTTCCTGCTGCCGCAGAAGAAGGCTTTGCGCGCGAACAAGGCCAATCTGGCCCGTTTCGAGGAACAGAAGGCGCAATTGATCGCCCTGAACCTGAAGCGGAAAGAAGAAGCCGAACGTCTGGCCGAACGCGTCGGCGGGCTGTCGGTCGTCATCATCCGTCAGGCCGGCGAATCCGGTAGCCTGTACGGGTCGGTGTCGGCGCGCGACATTTCCGATGCGTGCGATGCCGGTGGGCTGACGATCGCCCGTTCCCAGGTTATCCAGGAACATCCGATCAAGACCCTCGGTCTCTCCAAAGTCCGTATTTCCCTGCACCCGGAAGTGTCGATGACCGTCACGGTCAACGTCGCCCGTAGCGCCGAGGAAGCCGAACGCCAAGCCCGCGGCGAAGCCGTGGGTGCTGCGGCGGAAGACGAAGAAGCCGCCCTCGATGCCGCCTTGGCGTTCGAGAACGGCGAACAGCCGGACGTCGGCTAACACTCAACACCGGCCGCTCGGGGATCCTCCCCTAGGCGGCCGGTTCGTGCCGCTGCACACGATCTTCCGCGCGGGATTCCATAATGGAAATCGTGCTATTCGCGACCGGTTCCCCGATTCTGGTCGATGTCGAGGAAAGTTTGGCACGGGCGAGCCTTCGGCTCCGCGCCGGCATTCGCAATCGGGATGGCACCGATTATCTGACGGCACCGACGCCGTTGCTCCGATCGACCGATCTCGATCCTGCCATCCTGGAAACCCCTTTCCTCATCCCCTTGTTCGGATCGGCCAACCGTCGGCTGGCCGCGCACGAGGCGAAAGCGCTGGGCTTGGACCGGCCATATTCCTTGATCGACCCCACCGCGATCGTGCCGCGCCGGCTGACATTTGGGCCGGGCAGCTACGTCAATGCCGGCTGCACGCTCGGGGCCGGCAGCGTGTTCGGGGCGTTCGTATTCGTAAACCGCGGCACCACCATCGGCCACCATGCCGAAATCGGCGATTTTGTCTCGATCGGACCGGGCGTCGTCGTGGCCGGCCAGGTGAAAATCGGCCCGGGCACCATAATCGGAGCCGGTGCGACGATCCTGCCTAGCATCGCGATCGGGGCGAACGCGACAATCGGCGCGGGTTCGGTCGTGACCCACGACGTTCCGCCGGGCACCACCGTCGCCGGCAATCCGGCACGGGCGCGCACCGGCGGCGCCACCCGTTGATGCAGCCGGCCCCCTTTCGGATTATCGGCCGCCC
>JBAXFK010000226.1:0-7915 GCA_037139955.1 Rhodospirillales bacterium | reverse complement strand
GCCCGAGAAGTTCAACGCCTGGATCGGCGCGCTGTTGCAGGACAAAGGACCGGATCTGCTGCGCACCAAAGGCATCCTGAGCTATGCAGACGAAGAGCGTCGCTTTGCGTTCCAGGCAGTCCATATGATCGCCGACGGCGACTACGTGGCCTCTTGGAAAGATGGCGAACCGCGCGTGAGTCGCATCGTGTTCATCGGCCGTAACCTCAACCGCCCGCAACTGCGCCGGGGCTTCGAAGGCTGTGCGGCGGCATGAGCGGCGCGACCGAACGGGCCCCCTTCCGGGTCGAAACCCAGGGCACCGAACGCGAACTCGGCGCGTTTGTCGTCTCGGCAAAATTTTCCGGCGACGGGCGGATTTTGGCCTTCGCGCTGGGCGATGGGACGGTGCGACTGGTTGCGATGGCCGACCTGGGAACATGGAACACGGTCGAGGCGCATGACGGCGGCATCCTCGCTTTGGCCGCCGATGTGCAGCCGACCGGCTTCGTGACCGGCGGCGACGACGGCAAGCTGCGGCGGATCGGGGCGGACGGGACGGTGTCCGACCTCGGCCAGTTTGGCATGAAATGGGTAGAGCAAGTCGCGACCCATGCGTCCGGCGTCATAGCTGCCGGTGTCGGTAAACTCGTCCATTTGTTCGACAAAACCGGTCGTAAATTGAAAGAATTGGTGCTTCCGTCGAGCGTCACCGGGCTGGCCTTCGACGCCAAGGGCAAGCGCATTGGCGCGTCGCACTACAATGGCGTCACCCTGTGGTTTGTGGCTGCCAAGGTCGATAGCCCTCGGAAGTTGGAATGGAAAGGCAGCCACATCGGCATCGCCATCCACCCTAAGGATGAGGCGGTTGTCAGCGCGATGCAGGAAAATGCCCTGCATGGCTGGGCACTGCCGGACGGCAAACACATGCGCATGAGCGGCTACCCGTCGAAAACCTTGGCGCTGTCGTTCAGCAAGGGCGGCAAATGGCTGGCCAGTAGCGGTGCCGACGCAATGGTGCTGTGGCCGTTCCATGGCGGCGGCCCGATGGGCAAGGCGCCCACGGAATTGGCTGGCGGCGACGGTGTTATCTGCAACCAAGTGGCTTGCCACCCGCAAAACGACATCGTCGCCGGCGGGTTCGCGGATGGGTTGGTGGTGGTGGGGGATATCGCCTCGTCCCGCATCATCCCCGTTGTCCCGCCCGACCACGGTGCGGTCACGGCACTGGCATGGAGCCCGGACGGCACCCGTCTGGCCGTGGGGACCGAGACAGGATACGCCGCAATCGTGGATTTCGCTTCGCGGCGGTGAATAGCCCATCGCCGCTGCCTCAACATATCGACTGTTATTCGGGAGGATAGTTATGGACATGCAATCCGAGACGTTCGCCCACCTGCCCACGGTGGATGGTCCGGTCGTCTATCTCGCGCACATGGCGGAGAAGCCGCATTCCTTCACCTTCCAGCAACCGCCCGGCGTGGCCATGACCAACATCGTCACCGAAACCCACACCGTCGCTATCCACGACATGCGCGCCGTTGCCGCCAGCCTGTCGCTGGATCGGGAAGGATTCGAGCTGATCGATTGCCCAACCGAGCAGCGGGATTTTTATAATGAGGACGAGCTGCGTCGCGTTTGCTACCCCGAGACCGAAAGGGCGGTGCTTGCCGCGACCGGTGCCAAGCGTGTTGTCATTTTCGATCACACCCATCGCCGCCGGATGTGGGAGGGGGAGGATCGCATGCCCGGTGTCCCCCGCCAGCCGGTGGCGCGCATTCATGGCGACTACACCGAAGCCTCCGGCCCGCAGCGCGTCCGCGACATCATGGGCGATGAGGCCGAGGAACTGCTGAAGCACCGCTTCGCCATCGTCAATCTCTGGCGTCCGATCGCCGGGCCGCTGTTGGACGCACCGCTCGCGCTCATTCACGCGGGGACCGTAGCCGACGCGGATTGGGTCACGCACGACCTGATCTATCGCGATCGGGTCGGGGAGATTTTCGCCCTGACTTACAATCCCGCGCACGTATGGTTCTACGCCCCAGCGATGGAAACGAACGAAGCTCTATTACTTAAATGCTACGATTCCGAGCGCGACGGGCGGGCGCGATTCATGCCGCATACTTCGTTCGAGGACCCGACTGCCCCGGTCGATAAGCTGCCGCGCGAGAGCATCGAATTGAGGATACTGGTGTTCTTTTAGGACTCCAGCAACCGCCGCAGCAGTTCCACGTCTTCGGCGAAAGTGCCGTCGCGTTCCATCAACTCGGACACCCGCGACACCGCGTGTATGACCGTGGTGTGATCGCGATTGCCGAAACGCCTGCCGATTTCTGGCAAGCTGCGGCTAGTGAGCTGCTTGGCCAGATACATTGCCACTTGCCGGGGCCGAGCGACCTGCCGGGCGCGCCGAGAGGACGACATGTCGGTCAGTCGAATTCCGTAGTGTTCGGCGACCTTCTTCTGGATCTCGTCGATCGAGACGCGGCGATCGTGCGCCTTCAACAGGTCGTGCAGAACCTCGTGCGTCGCTTCAAGCGTAATCGCGCGTCCGAAAAGGTTGGCATGGGCGATCAGGCGGTTCAGTGCGCCCTCGAGCTCGCGGACGTTGCTGGTGATTCTATGCGCGAGGTATTCCAGCACCTTCGGTGGCACCGGCACACCCGCACGCACGGCCTTGGTTTCCAGGATGGACAGCCGCAATTCGTAGGTGGTGGTGTGCAGATCGGCAACCATGCCGCAGCCCAGGCGGGTCTTGAGGCGATCTTCGAGATCGAGATCCGATGGCGATTTGTCCGACGAGACAACAATCTGTTTCCCGGCCTCCACCAAATAGTTGAACGTGTGGAAAAATTCTTCCTGGGTGTTGTCTTTGCCAATAAGAAATTGGAGATCGTCGATCATCAGCACGTCTACGCCGCGCAGCTGTTCCTTGAATTCCATCGTCGAATGGGAGCGGATTGCGGCGATGAAACGGTACATGAATTTTTCGGCGGACATGTAGGTAATCGCGATCGGCTTCTCTCCCGCGATTTCGTTGCGCTTGCTCAACTCCCAAGCGATGGCGTGCATTAGATGGGTTTTGCCCAATCCCACGCCGCCATACAGAAAGAGCGGGTTGAAGCCTTGCGCCGACGGTTGTTCCGCCACGCGGCGGGCGCAGGCATAGGCAAATTCGTTCGGTTTACCCACGACCAAGCCATCGAAGGTAAAACGCGGATCGAGCGCGGCCGCGAGGTCGGACCTGATATCCGCACGGTCTTCCGGTGCCACGGGCGCTTCCGCCGCGATTGCGGGTGTGTCGAAACGGGGTAGCGTATCGCGTCCGGCCGGATCGGCCATCGCTGGAGCGAAACTGCTGCCGACCCGCAAATCGACCCGTCGGATCGCGACATTCTCGGATTGCCAAAGTGCATTGAGCCGCGCACCGAAGCGGGCACTCACCCAGTCGCGGAGGAAACGGGTCGGGAGGTATACGGTCACTTCGTCACCGTCCGAGCCAGCGCAGCGCATTTGACTAAGCCAAGTGCGGTATTCGACGTCGCCTACTTCGATATGCAGCCGTTCTCGAATGCGATCCCATTGGGCGGCGAGCTGAGCAGAGTCCACGATCTCTCCTTCGTCAGTCGTGGTCATGCTCACATCCCCCTAAGAACTGCGGCGATTGCCGGCGAATTCTTTGTTGTCTTCCCGGATACAGTAAAACTCGAACAAATCCACAGTCCGGCTATCGGAGTGTCCGAAAGCACGGATATCTCATTGTCGAGCAGGCGGTCTCGTCGGCCCGTTCGACCAACTTAAGTCAAATGCGGTTGTCGAGGCAACCTCTAATCGACTTATGCTCAAATTGTTCAATAAAGAACGCAATCTTATTGCGTTTGCTACTTTGCGATCAAATATGATCCGGTCGGTTCCGTTCCTACAATGGAAACGGAAGCAACCTGACAGTCCGTTGAAAGGAACTGCCAGTTGACTGTTCTTGTCTGTCTTACCCGGATTATGCCCAGGCCCGGTACGCTCGTCAAGCGTACCGGTGTAACGATCAGGCGGTCGCGATTGCCTTGATGCGCGCCGACAAGCGGGACAGCTTGCGGGACACGGTATTCAAATGCGTCACGCCCTTGCCGGCCGCGCGCTGCATTTCCGGTTGCGCGGCGCGAAGGGCGTCGGCCGCCGCTGCCTTGTCTCCGCTGGCGATCGCCGTCTCGACCTTCTTCACGAAGGTGCGCATGCGGGACTTGCGGGCCGTGTTCCGCTCGGTGCGGGTGGCGGTCTGACGGATGCGCTTGCGCGCGGATGCATTGTTGGCCATGGGCTGTCGGGTTGCCTGTTGTTTGCGTCGCGTTGATGTCGCGCAACCACAGAGGTCGTCCGGGGCAGCGTCGGAAGGTCGGGGTTCTACGCATCCGGGCCCCTGGAGTCAAGGAACGAGGGTGCGTTTTGCGTGCATGTCAGACCGGAACCGCGCCCTCCTATGCCGCGCGGGCTAAGGCGGTGCGGCCGCGGATTAGGTCGGATGCTTTTTCGGCGATCATGATGGTGCCAGCGTTGGTATTGCCCGACACCACGGTTGGCATAACCGAGGCATCGACCACCCGCAGCCCCTCGACCCCGTAGACCCGCAACTCCGGGTCTACCACGGCCATGGGGTCGATGCCCATTTTACAGGTGCTGGTCGGATGGAACACAGTGCCGCCCGTCTCCCTGGCATGTTGCAGCCACTGCTCGTCGGTCTGCACAGCGTCGCCGGGCAGGAATTCCGAGGCCACGTAGCGGCTCAGGTGTTGGGACGCCAGCAGTCCGCGGGCGATTTTCAGCCCACCGACGATGGCCCGCCGATCGGTCTCGGCCGCCAGATAGTTGGGGCGCATCGCCGGAGCAGCGGCAGGATCGGGAGATTTGAGCGCGATTTCCCCCCGACTTTCCGGTCGAAGCTGGTAGGCGATAATCGTGAAGCCCGACCATTTATGCAGCCCGTCCTGTGGCCGGTCGGCGCTGAATGTCGAAATCGACAGCTTCACGTCCGGAGTCGCCAGTTCCGGCCGCGTGCGCGCGAACAACGCCACCGTCGCCGAGATCGCCGCTAGATCGCCCTTGCGCCATAACAGATATTCCAGCCCGGTGCGCAGCTTCTTCAGCGGACTCATCATCGTGTCGTTGACGGTGATGGGCATGGTGCATTTCAGCTTGATCGGGGCCGAGTAATGGTCCTGCAAGCTTTGCCCCACGCCGGGCAAATGGTGCACCACCGGGATGCCCATTTCCTGCAAATGCGCGTGCGGCCCAACACCCGAGAGCATCAGCAATTGCGGCGACCCGATTGCCCCGCCGCATAGGATCGTCTCCTTGCGCGCTTTGGCGATCTTGTCCCGACCGTTTTGCCGGAACGCGACGCCGATCGCACGCTTGCCCTCGAACAGCACTTTTTGCGTATGGGCGTGGGTGACGACTCGTAAATTCGGTCGCTTCATCGCCGGATGCAGATAGCCCACGGCGGTGGAGCACCGCTTGCCGTTGCGAATCGTGGTCTGGTGGTAGCCTACCCCGTCTTGGTCGGCGCCGTTGAAATCGTCGTTGCGTTTGTAACCGGCCTCGTTGCAGGCTTTGATGAAAGCCTCGCATAACGGGTGCCCGTCCTGCACATCGGACACGCAAAGCGGCCCGCCGGTCGCATGGAAATCGTCGTTGCCGCGGGTTTGATGCTCTGCACGCTTGAAATAGGGCAGCACGTCGGACGACGACCAGCCGGTGTTGCCGAATTGCCGCCAGAGGTCGAAATCTTCATTCTGGCCGCGGATATAGACCATGCCGTTGATGGAGCTGGAACCGCCCAGCACCTTCCCTCGAGGCCAGAATATCTTGCGGCCGGCCGCGCCGGGTTCGGACTCGGTTTCGTAGCACCAGTTCACCTTGGGGTCGGCGAAGGTCTTGCCGAACCCCAGCGGAATGTGGATCCACATATTGCTATCGTTGCCGCCGGCTTCCAGCAGAATGACGCTGGTGCCCGGGTCTTCCGACAGGCGCGCGGCCATCACGCAGCCGGCCGATCCGGCGCCTACGATGACGAAATCGGCTTCGAGTGTCTCGGCCATGGTGTGCTTCCCTTTATGCCGCCGCCGGCAGCGGTGCCCGTCCTCGTATCATATCCGACGCTTTCTCGGCGATCATGATCGTCGGTGCGTTCGTGTTCCCCGAAGCCACCGTCGGCATGATGGATGCATCGACAACCCGCAAGCCCTCCAGCCCATGCACCCGCAATTCCGCGTCCACCACCGCCATTGCATCGGGCCCCATCTTGCACGTGCTGGTCTGGTGGAACGTGGTGCCGCCGGTGCGACGGGCGTAATCCAACAGCTCGTCGTCGGATTGCACATCCGGACCGGGCAAATATTCCGAGGCAATGTACCGTTTCAGATGAGCGGTTTCCAGGAAACGCCGGCACCATTTCAAGCTGTCGACGATCGTCTGACGGTCCAGTTCCGCCGACAAATAATTCGGGAACATGGCGGGCGTGTCGCGCGGATCGGCGCTGCGCAGCTTCAGCTCGCCTCGGCTGTCCGGGCGTAGCTGATAGCCGATCAGGGTAAAGCCGGAGAAATCGTGCAGCCCCTTCGCCGGATTGTCGGCGCTGAACGGCGAGAGGGTGAATTTCACGTCCGGCGACGCATATTCCGGCCGCGTTTTCGCGAACAACGCTACCGGCCCAACGCCCATCGTCAGCGGCCCACGGCGGCGGAAAATGTAATCCATGCCCACCGCCAGCTTGCGGAACTGGCTCTGCATCGTATCGTTCAGCGTAATCGCTTGGTTGCAGCGCAGCTTTACCGCCCCGGAATAATGGTCCTGCAAACACTGGCCCACCCCTGGCAAGTGGTGCACGACATCGATCCCATGTTCCTTCAATTGCTCGGCCGGTCCCACGCCCGACAGCAACAATATATGCGGCGAGCCGATCGCCCCGCCGCACAGAATGACTTCTTTCCGAGCGCGGATGAATTTTTTGACTCCGGCTTCTTCGAAGGCGATGCCGATGGCGCGCTTGCCCTCGAACACCACGCGTTCGGTCAGTGCCCGCGTAATCACCCGCAGATTGGGACGGCCCATGGCGGGTTTCAGATAGCCGACCGCTGTGGACCAGCGCTTGCCGTCTTTGGTGGTGGTCTGTTGGTAGCCGACGCCTTCTTGCACAGGGCCGTTGAAATCGTCGTTGCGGGGGAAGCCGAGTTCGACAGCGGCCTCCACGAAGGCATCGCAAATCGGGTGAGTATAGCGCACGTCCGACACGGCCAGCGGCCCGTCTTTGCCATGATAATCGTCGCCGCCGCGTTCCTGTCGCTCCGACCGTTTGAAATACGGCAGAACATCGCCGGACGACCAGCCGGGGTTGCCGAGTTGCCGCCAATGGTCGAAATCCTCGTGCTGGCCGCGGATGTAGATCATGCCGTTGATCGAGGACGAGCCGCCCAAGACCTTCCCCCTAGGCCAATAGATTCGCCGGCCGCTATGATCCGGTTCGGTTTCGAACATCCAATTGACTTTGGGGTCGGCGAAGGTCTTGCCAAACCCCAGCGGCACGTGAATCCAGAAATGGTTGTCGTTGCCCCCCGCTTCCAACAACGCGACCTTGGTCCGGATATCCTCCGACAAGCGGGCCGCCATCACGCAGCCGGCCGAGCCGGCCCCTACGACAACGTAATCGGCTTCCAATGCTTCGGCCATGGCGTGGTTTCCCCAATTTTGTGCCGGTAGTGTGCGCGGCGACGGCGCCAGCCTCAAGTAGCCGGACCGCGCGATGAGCAACTGCCCTCGATCCTGCCGCACGGACGAATTTCGATCGATCGAGGCTATATGGATTAAGGCAAGCCGGTTGCGCTGCGTCGAATCGCGACGGTCCGCTCGCCCCAGTGTGGAGCAGCGGTTGGCTTCGAGCCGG
>JBAXFK010000225.1:0-7989 GCA_037139955.1 Rhodospirillales bacterium | reverse complement strand
CCCGCGAATTGCAAGGTCCCCGCGATCTCCAGCGTCGGATTCGTGCCGGAGAAGCTGCCGAATGTCATGGCGTTGACGGTCTCGTGTTCCCCAGCGGCGATCGACGCGGTGAAACCGGTCGCACCGCCGGACGGAAACAGCACAGTACCGGTGTTGTCTGGAACGACCCCGCCGACCCAATCGGCGGCGGTGGTCCAATCGCCGGTCGTGCCGGTTCGCCAAGTAAATGTGCTCATGGTGGACTGCCTTCGACTCGCACGACGTGCGTTTGTTGCGCGAACCATGCGAGGTTCGCAAGGCGCCGCCTAGTCCCGAGCGAACGGAAACCGGCTAGGCAAACGCTTCGGGTTCGGCCAAAGTCAGTCTCGGAAACGTCAAGCGAATCATGGATATCCCTTTCGAGCTTTTGGGCAACGCCCTGGTGTCCGGCCTCCTGTTGGGGGGGTTTTACGCCGCCGTTACGGTCGGTGTGTCGATCTCGTTCGGCATGCTGGACATCGTCAATATCGCGCACCCCGCGTTCATTATCTTGGGGTCGTACATCGCCTATATCTGCAATAGCGTGTTCGGGATGGACCCGATCCTAGTCAGCGTCCTGGCGATGCCCGCGTTCTATCTGCTGGGGATGACGATTTATCACGTTTACGACGTGTCGTTCGAGCGACGCGGCGATAACGGCCTGCGCGGATTGGCGTTCTTCTTCGGCATCCTGTTCATCACCGAGGTCGCGCTCGTTCTAACCTTCGGCGTCGACTATCGGCTGGTCGAGGCGCCTTATATCGGCATCAGCGTACACCTCGGTCCGATCGATCTGCCGCTGCGGCTGCTGGTGCCGTTTATGATTTCGGTCGTGCTGATGGGCGGCTTGCACCTTTACATGAGCCGCACGTTCATCGGCCGCGCGATCCAGGCCGTGGCGCAGGATGCCTTGGCGTTGCGGCTGATGGCAGCCGACCCCAGCCGGATCAAACGCATCGCCTTCGGCCTGTCGATCGCGACTGCATCGATCGGCGGCGCCATTCTTATTGTGATCCAACCCGTCGAACCCTCGATCGGGCGCGACTATATCGGCCGCATCTTCGCGATTTGCGTGATGGGCGGCCTCGGCAGCTTCGCAGGGTCCTTCCTCGCAGCCATGGCACTGGGCATCGTGGAGAGCATCACATCCACGTTCTTCGGCCCATCCTGGTCCCCCGCCGTGTCGTTCGGATTTTTGCTCCTGACCCTCGCATTTCGCCCTAGCGGGCTGTTTGGGCGGGCGTAGCGTGAAGAACCCGGTTTTCTTTTTGTGGCTGTGCGCGACGGCGGCGCTGATTTTCGGCGCGGCAAAGCTGGTCGATAACGCCTATGTCTTCTTCGCCGGCTATGTCGTGCTGCAATACATCGTGCTATCGACCGGCTGGAACATCCTGGGCGGCTACACCGGCTATGTGAATTTCGGCACGGCGGCGTTCCTCGCGGTCGGTGCCTACTCGACTGTGGTGCTGCACAAGACCGTGCCGGGCCTGCCGTTGCCGGCAATGATCGCGATCGGCGGCTCCCTCGCCGCGCTATTGGGACTGGGCACCGGCTATTTGACCCTGCGCCTGCGCGGCACGTTCTTCGGTATCGCCACCCTCGCGATGTCCGTAGTGATGCAGACCCTGATTACCAACTGGAGCTTCGTCGGCGGCTCGCGCGGCGCTTACGTCGTGCGGCCCGATACCACCCCTTGGTTCGGCATCGACTACATCGAGTATTTGTTTCTCCTGATGCTCGCGTTGTCCGTCATCGCGGTCGGTGTCGCCCGCGCTATCGAGAAATCTCGCTTGGGATACGGCTTCGCCACCATCCGCGACGACGAGTTGGCGGCCGAGGCCTCGGGCGTCCCCACCCTGAAACTGAAGCTGCTGGCGACGGCATTGTCCGGCGGGTTCATGGGCATGGCGGGCGCGCCGTTGCCCTATTATGTCACCTATCTCGATCCCGCCTCGGCTTTCAGCCTGAGCTACGCGGTCAACACCATTGCCATGCCGCTGATCGGCGGCACGTCGGGCTGGCTGGGTCCGGCGATCGGGGCGATATTGCTGGGCACGTTGCAGCAAGTGGCGACGGTAACGATTTCGTCCGCCCTGTCGCTGCTGATCGTGGGCGTGCTGCTGGTGGTGTTCGTGGTGGCCGCACCCAAAGGCATTATCGGCTGGTTCGCGCCGCGGAGAGAAAAGTGATGGCGCCCCTGCTGCAAGTATCGGGGCTCGGCAAACGGTTCGGCGGCTTCGTCGCGCTGGCCGATGTCGAACTGGACGTCCAAAAAGGCGAGCGTCTCGGGCTGATCGGCCCCAACGGGTCGGGCAAAAGCACGCTGGTCAACTGCCTATGCGGCACGCTACGCAACGATTCCGGCAGCGTACGGTTCAACGGCAAAGTGTTGGACGGCCTCAAAGCGCACGAGCGCACCCGCCTCGGCATGGCCCGCAGCTTCCAATTGCCGCGCCCGTTCGGCACCCTGACGCTGGCGGAAAACCTGCGCATTCCGCTGCTGTACGTCGTGCAAACGCGCGGTGCTGTGGCGCATATCGACAAGCGTTGCGTCGATTTGCTGGATTTGGTGGGGCTGGCCGACAAGGCGCATCGTTTGCCCACCGACCTCACGCAAATCGAAATGCGCAAGCTGGAACTGGCACGCGCAATGGCCGCAGAACCTAGCTTGCTGATCGCGGATGAGGCGATGGCCGGGCTATCGCACCAGGAAGTGGACGATATCCTGGCGCTGCTGATGCGGCTGAACGAACAACAGGGCGTCACCATCGTCATGATCGAACATATCATGCGCGCGGTGATGCATTTTTCCCAACGCCTTGTCGTGCTGGTGGCCGGCCGGAAAATCGCCGATGGCGAGCCGGCGGCGATCGTGCGGCAGGAAGATGTCGTGGCGGCGTATCTTGGCAGCTAGTCTCATCATCTCCGGCCTCGACGCCGGTTACGGCGCCGTGAACGTGCTGCAAGACGTGTCCCTAAACGTGCGCGACGGGGAAACCGTGGCGTTGCTGGGCACCAACGGCAACGGCAAATCCACCCTGATGAAGTGCATCATGGGCATGGTGAAACCATCCGCCGGCAGTATCGTTGCCACCATCGACGGCACCGAACACGATCTGGTGGGGCGCTCGACCGAGGAGATCGTGAACCTCGGCATCGCCTTCGTGCCGGAAGGACGGCGCCTGTTCCCCCGTTTGACGGTCACCGAAAACCTGCTGATGGGCGCCTATCGCAAATCCGCGCGATCCCAAATCGCCAAGAACATGGAATTCTGCCTGGAGGTTTTCCCCCGCCTCGCAGAACGGCGGGGCCAGCTCGCGGGGTCCATGAGCGGGGGCGAGCAACAAATGGTCGCTTTGGCGCGCGCGCTGATGTCGGCGCCGCGGCTGCTGCTGATAGACGAACCGTCCGTCGGGCTGGCGCCGCTGCTGGTGTCGCGCACGATCGACAAAATCAAAGAATTGAAGGACGGCTACGGTCTGGCGGTGCTAATGGCCGAGCAGAATTTCACTCAAGCGATCCGGATCGCCGATCGTGGGTATGTGATCGTGCATGGACATATCGAGTTCGAGGGCGAGTCGGCGGCGGCGTTGAACAACAACGAGTTAATTCGGCAGTTCTATTTGGGATCTTGATCGCGGTCCTACTCCCACCGACAAGCCTCTTCGCGCACCGCCGCTTTGGCCACCGCCCGCCGTTCGATGGCGCCCCTTTTGGCGACGATTTCCACATCGGTCGGTAGCGGCCGCATCTTCAGGAAATCCCATAACCCATTGCAATAATAGGTATTGCACAATTCCGCCCTTAGCGGTTTGGCCAAGGTGCAGCCGGCGGCACCGTGGAATAAGCACGAGCCGGCATTCCCCTCCGTCGCCACCGATCCCACGTAAAGCGCGATAACCGCCGCCGCATCCAAATCCGGATTGTCGCGCCGCACGCGCGCCATGGTGCGTTCGTCGAGGTAAGCGTGCTCCCCGCCACCTTTGCAGCAATGCCCCCGGCAGGCGGTGCAGCCGGCGCGCACGATTTCGGCGGCGAAGCCCTCGGGCTGGGCGGTGCGCTTTTGGATCAGGCGTTCCGGATGCTTGGCCTCCCGCAGGTCGCGCAGCGACTCCACGAGATGCCGTTTCAACGCTCGCACCCGGTCCGGTGTCGGTGCCACCAACGGCGAGTCTTGCGCCGGCACGGCCACGGTGTGCACTTTCCCGGCCATCCAGCGCGGAAGATTTGCCATGCCCTTGCCCATTATTCTCGATTGCGATCCCGGCACCGACGATGCACTGGCGCTATTTCTCGCGCTGGGATCGCCGGAGTTGCATGTTCTCGCAGTCACGGTTGCCGGAGGCAATGTCGGCTTGGATCGCACGCTGCCCAACGCGCTGGCGCTGGTCGCGCTGACCGGGGCGGCGGTGCCGGTTTATGCCGGGGCCGATCGCCCGCTGCTGGGCGCGTTCAAAAGCGAGACGCGGGTCCATGGCACCGACGGGCTGGGCGGCATCGTGCTGCCACCCGGTGGGACAGCCCAACCCGAGCATGCCGCCGATGCGATACGGCGTATCGTGCGATCGGCGCCGGACCCGGTGACGCTGGTGGGAATCGGACCGGCCACCAACCTCGCGCTGGCACTCATGACAGAGCCGGCGATCGCGGCAAACGTGGCACAAATCGTGCTCATGAGCGGCGCTTGGGGGGAGGGAAACGCCACCCCCGCTGCCGAATTCAACGCCGTCAGCGACCCCGAAGCACTCGCGGTCCTACTGGGTTGCGGCCGTCCGATCGTCATGGCGACGCTGGAAATCGCGGCGCAGGCGCTCTGCACGCCCGCACATCTCGCGGCTTGGCGTGCGTCGGGGAAGGGACGCTGCCTGTTCGCCGCCTGCGACATTCAAGCCAGCGTCCCGTTCTCCCGTCGGCTCGGCGGCACGGGCGCGGCGCTCTACGATCCCGTCGCCCTCGCTTGGCTGGTTCGGCCCGCGCTGTTCGCCACGCGCGCGGCATCGGTCGCCATGGACCTCGGTCCCGGACCTTGCCGGGGCCGCACAATTATCGACCGCTGGGGCCGATCCGCCGCGCCACTCAACGCAACGGTTCTGGAAACCATCGACGCCAACGGCTTCTTCGCCCTGTTGACCGAACGCTTCAACTGCCTTCCATAGGCCGCATCATCGAAGGAAAACGCCATGCCCGCATGGGAAAAACGTCCGGTCGGACGCACGAAATTGCAAGTCACGTCGTTGGGCCTCGGCACTGCGACCATGGGCGGCACCCGCATCCCGGTCACCCGCCAACAAGGCGAGGATATCGTGTCGGCCGCCTGGGACGCCGGCGTGCGCTTCGTCGATACCGCCCCGTTCTACGGCATCGGCGCTGCCGAACACCGGGTCGGCGACGCACTGCGCGATAAGCCGCGCGACGAATGGGTCCTGTCCACCAAAGTCGGCCGCCTGTTGCGCCCCACCAAAGAGGGCCGCATCCATCCGATGCCCTTCGACGTCGTCTACGACTACTCCTACGACGGGATCATGCGGTCGGTGGACGATAGCTACCAGCGCCTCGGCCTGGATCGGATCGACATTGCCTTGGTGCACGACATCGGCGCCTACCAGCACGGCGCCGAGCTGAATGCGCGATATTTCAAAGCGTTGGCCGAGAGCGGGTACAAAGCCCTGGAGGAACTCAAGCGCACCGGCGTCGTCAGCGCCATCGGGATCGGGGTGAACGAGAAGGAAGTTCTGCTCGATGCGCTCAAAATCGGCGACTGGGACGCGTTCCTGCTCGCCGGCCGCTACACCCTGCTGGAGCAAGGGCCGCTGGAAGACCTGCTGGTGCAATGCGTGGCGCGCGGGACGTCGATTATTGTCGGCGGGCCGTTGAACTCCGGCATTCTGGCCGGGCGCGACACATGGAACTACGCCACCGCCCCGGCCGAGGTCGTAACACGGGTCAAGCAAATCCAAGCGGTCTGCGATGCCCACAACGTGCCGCTACCGGCCGCAGCGCTGCAATTCCCGCTGGCCCATCCGGCGGTCTGCGCCATTATTCCCGGACCTCGGACCGCAGCGGAGTTCAACGAGAACCTGCCGCTGTTCACCCAAAAAATCCCGGCGGGGCTGTGGTCGGATTTGAAGGCGCAGGGATTGCTGCACCGCGACGCGCCTGTGCCGGCGTAGAGAACGACATCCCTCCCCTCTCGCGGGGGAGGGATGGGCGCGGCTACAGCGGCAACGGCGCGTCCTTCATCCGTTCCATGCTGAACCGGCTGCTGACGTTACGCAGCGGGATCGCCGCGATCAGCTTGCGGTAAAAATGGTCGTAGGCCGCGATGTCCGGCACCACGACATGCAGCAAATAATCGACGTCCCCGCTCATGCGCCAGGCATCCACGATTTCCGGGGTCTCGGCGACGACTTTGGCGAAACGTCCGAGCCAATCGGCGGAGTGATCGGCGGTTTCGACGGCAACGAAGACCGACACGGACAGGCCTACTTTCGCCGGATCGAGGACCGCGACGCGACGCTGGATAATGCCGTCCTGCTCCATCCGGCGGATGCGTTTCCAGCATGGCGTGGGCGTCAGGCCCACTTTCGCTGCGATTTCTTGCAGCGACAGCGACGCGTCGACCGCGATCAGCTTGAGGATCTCCCGATCCAACCGGTCCATATCTTTGTCGGTTGCCATAGACACCCCATTTTGGTAGAAAATTTTCTAAAGCCACTATACACTGCCATCCGGTAGAACAAAATACCAATCTTTCATCGATAGGGGCCTTTCGATGCTTCCGCCGGCCGATCGCAGGGTACTCCTGGCATCCTCCGCCGCGCTGATCGGTGTCGCGAGCATCCTCGCGCATGACGGCAATTGGCGGGCGGTCGCGCTGCTATCGGTCGCGGCCGCGCTGGGCACCGTCTTCCTAACAACCAATTTCGGCTACACTGGCGCTTTCCGGGCCTGGATCGCGCGGCGGGACGGATCCGGTCTGGCGGCGGGGATCGCAGTGGCGATGGTTGCGGCGCCGGTTATCGTGCCGGTCGCATCGATGGTCCCTGGCTATAGTGGGTTCGAGGCACCGATAGGCGCGCCCCTAATCGGTGGAGCGGCCCTCTTCGGCGTGGGCATGCAATGGGGCAACGGCTGCGGCTCCGGCACGTTATATTCGGCCGGTGGCGGCTCTCGCCGCATGTGGGTCGTGCTGCCGTTCTTCTGCCTCGGCGGGTTGCTGGGTTCGCTCGCCCTGCCCGCCGCCGTAGCGCTGCCCGCCATCCCCGAAATCGTTCTGCCGCGCATTCTCGGTCCCTGGTACGGCCTTGTCGCCACGCTCTTAGTCGCCGCCGCCCTGACTGGCCTTGTGCTTGGCCGAGGCCCCCGGCCCACCACCGCGCAATTGAAAACCGCCGCCCTTATCGGCGCACTGGCGGCGCTGGCCTTCACGATCTCCGGCCAGCCATGGGGAGTCACCACCGGCCTCACGCTCTGGGGTGCAAAAGCCGCTGTCGTCCTGGGCTTCGACGTAGCAAACACGACATTCTGGTCCTGGGACGGGCCGAAGCAGGCTTTGATGGGGTCCATCCTAGCGCAAGACTCCTCGTTGATGGACATCGGCATGCTACTCGGCGCCACCATCGCGGCGGCGCGCATGAACACGTTCCGCAACCAAGCGTCCCCGCCATTCCGAGGCCTCCTCGGCGCGGCGATCGGCGGATTGCTCATGGGCATCGGCGCGCGGCTGTCGTTCGGTTGCAACATCGGCGCCCTAATCGGCGGCATCGCATCGGGTAGCCTGCACGGCTTCGTCTGGTTCTTCGCGGTACTGCCGGGGTGTTGGCTGGGCATACGATTGCGGCCGTTATTCGGCTTGTCGGTCTAGGTCGCGCGTCCCGGCTCAGTCGAAAAGGGGGCGACCCGACCTCCTTCATGTCCCTTGACAAAAATAACACGCAATGTTAGTTCACCGATCATGGACCCAACGGCGCC
>JBAXFK010000224.1:0-7993 GCA_037139955.1 Rhodospirillales bacterium | reverse complement strand
GGCATGGTCGGGGCGGGGGCTGCGATTTCCTCGGGGATGGCGGCGGGGAAGGGGGCCAGCATAGCGCCGATGCCTTCGAGCAAAATGTCTGTCTCGGTAAAGACATCCATGCCGCGCGAGGTGTAGGATTCCCGCTCCGACGCAGGCATCCCGCCGGGGGAGACGATCAGCAGCGGCTTGCCCGACGTCTCGCGCCCCTTGGCCAACGCGCCCCGGATTAGGTCGCCCTGCCAAGGGTTCATCGAATGCATGAGGCCGAGCGCAACGGACACTTCGGGGTCGGACATCAGCATGGTCGGCACTTCCCCGGCGCGGCGCATGCCGCCAAAAATGCCCATGTCGAGCGGGTTGCCAATGCGCGAGAACATCTTCTGGGCGTCGATCGCCGCATGGGTCTCGGAGGACAGGGTGGCCAGGGGAACGCCCAGCGCCTCGCAGCGATCGGCGATCAGCGATGCCCCGGCGCCGGAGGTCGATAGCGCGCCCAGTTTGCCCGGATGCCGGCCGTACTTGTCCAACAAAGCGGCGGCGGTCATCAGGCCTTCCAGCGTCCGGACGGTGGATACGCCGCTGGCGTCCATCAGGGCTTGGTAGGACGCACCGTCGCCGGCCATTCGGGACGAATGCGCTACCGCCGCTGCCGCACCCGCTGCCGATCCGCCGATCTTCAGCACGACCACCGGTTTGCCGGCCGTATGTGCTGCCAGCGCCAGCCGGCGAAAGCGAGGCCCGTCCTCTAAACTATCGATCAGTAGGGCGATCACCCTGGTCCGGGCGTGGCCGATGCCGTATTCCATATAGTCAAGCACCGACAAATCGGCTTCGTTCCCAGCCGAGGCGAACAGCGACAGGCCCGCGCCCAGCGATGCCAGCCGTCCCGCCATTGCGTCGAACAACGCCCCGGAATGGGAGAATATCGACACCCCGCCCGGTGTTTGCCGCTTGGCATGGGCGGTGTTGAACCCGATCGAGAGCGGATGGTGCGCGTTGTAGATGCCGTTGCAATTGGGACCGACGATGCGAATCCCGGCCTCGTTTGCGATCCGCTGCAAGTCCCTCTGCCGTTCGGCGCCATCCGCATCGAGGCTTTCGGCGTAGCCGGCAGATCCCACGATGACCGAGGTCAGCCCGGCCGCCGCGCAATCGCGCACGGCTTGAACGGCTGCCTCGGCGGGAATGGCCAGGAAGGCGGTGTCGACTTGGGTGGGGACGGATGCAATGTCGGGAAAGCAGGGAATACCCTCGACATTGTTTAACCGACGGGAAATGCCGAAAACCCCACCGGGAAAGCCGGCGTCGCGGATATTGGTCAGCACGATGTAGCCGTGCTTGGTGTCGTCGTCGGACGCACCGATCACCGCCACCGCGCGGGGGTGAAACAAAGCGTGCAGCGCATCCTGCTTGGTGGTCATGGCGGGGTCTCCAATGGGCGGCGCATCGTGCCGAGGGCACGCGGTGGTGTCCATGTGCCGGGGGCACGCGGTGGCGTCCATTTGCCGGGCGCGCGCGACTATGTCCATGCGGCTTTGCCCCGGTTATCGTTGGCGCCAGTTCACTTTGGAGAGACCTCATGAGCGAAACCGCCGAAATGCTGCTGCGCGAGGATCGTGGCTTCATTCGCATCCTGACCATCAACCGCCCGCACCGTATGAATTCCATGTCGACGGAGTTGGGGGATCGGCTGATCGAGGAATTTGTCGATGCGAATGCCGACCCGGACGTGCGCGCCATTGTGCTGACCGCCGTCGGCGATCGCGCTTTCTGTGCCGGCGCGGATTTGAAAGCGCGCGCCGACGAGGACAAGGCCGGCAAACCGTTCCAGCCGCTACTGTCCCGCGTGCAGCGTTATGTGTTCGAGGTGGTGTTGGAGACCTTCAAGCCCACCATCGCCGCCCTGAATGGCCCGGCCGTGGCCGGTGGCTGCGAATTGGCGCTGGCCTGCGATATGCGCGTCGGCGCCGAGCACGCGCTGATGGGGCTGCCGGAAGCAAAGCGCGGCAAGGGCGCACATTTCGCCAATGTGATGCTGCCTCGGCTTATTCCGTCGGGCATCGCGTACGAGATGCTGTACCTCGGCGAATATATCGGTATGGAGGAAGCCAAACGCTGGGGCTTGGTCAACCGCGTCGTGCCGAAAGGCGAAGCACTGAACGAAGCCTTGAAAATGGCCGAGGCAATCTGCGAAAATGCGCCCGTCACCATTCGTCGTATGAAGGAAACAGCCGTGCGTGCCAACGGCCTGCCGATGTCGGTGGCGCTGCGGTTGAACGAGGGCATCAGCCCCTACACCAGCGAGGACCGCGTGGAAGGCGTGCGAGCCTATGTCGAGAAGCGGAAGCCGGTTTGGCGCGGGGTTTGATTCGCGCCTCGGAAGCATGCACTGGTGGGCGGTGCCCGCCAGTGCATCCATCGCAGGAAAACGGTTGACACGGCATAGGTCGCCGTTATGGGTGGCGATGGAGCGCGCTACGTCGCTGACTCCTATATCGTTACAGAGTAACTCATATTCGTCGTTGCAACTTACACCGCTATCGGGAGCTTACCTATGAAGTACCTCGCGCCGTTCGATATTGTGAAGGCCGGACTCGGGATCGAGGCGGTGAACGGCGAATTGCGGGTTTCCGGATCGTACGAAGAATTCGTGAACATGGTGCGGCGGATGATTGCCGGCATCGAGGTCGACGAGAAATGGTACCTCGAGCGTTATCCCGACATCGCCGATGCCATCAAGCAGGGTATTGTGCAGTCCGCGCAACAGCATTTTGTGAATGACGGCTATTTCGAGGGGCGGCAACCCTTTGCTATCAAGGTGAACGAGCGGTGGTATCTGACGCAGAACGCCGGCGTGGCCGACTACGTCCGCCAGGGCAAACTTGAATCCGGTCAGCAACATGTCGAGGAAAACGGATACAAAGAAGGGCGGCTGCCGTTCGCACTCTGACTGCCGCCCGTCTCGTTTAAGCCTGTTTCTGCTGCGGTAGTTCCATCCGCACCGATATGGCGGCGCTCGCGATTACCGCGACGTCGCCACGTTCTGGGTCGGGAACATCCAACCCACCTTTCACCGCCTTCACCGTCACGATGCCGTACGGCAACGTTGCTTTCACCTTGGCGGTATCGACCTTGTCGGGCTGTTGCGCGCCGATCGTCACATCGACCTGCATTTGCTTCGCATCCAACCCGAATGCTCGGATCCACGTCATCGAGCTATGATGCAGCGCGTCCTGCACCGCTCGGATCGCGGCCTTGGTGTAATCGCCGCCGTGCAGATCGTTGCCGGTGCCGAGTTCCAGAATAATGCGCTTGGGTGTCATGGCGACCTCCGTCAGGCGATGTCGAGATGAACGATCGCCGCAGCGTTGGCGATCAAGGTGCTGCCGGTGCCGGCATCGTTGGAAATTTCCAGCCCACCCTCGACGCATTCGACCGAGCCGGTGCCGTGCGGTAGAATGGCGAGCACTTGGGCTTTATCGACGAGATGCGGCCGGGGCACGCCGATCAAAACCTCGACGAACATCGAATCGACATGCAGCCCCGCCGCGTCGGCGATGCTGAGCGAATTATGCCATAGCGCGTCGCGCAACGCCCGCACCGCAGCCTTGGTGGGATCGGAACCCCTGATGTCGGTGCCCATCCCGATTTCGAGCACCACGCGTTTCATCGCCATGTCCGTTTCCTTCTTCCGAGCGACAGGCGGATAGCCTAGGCGGTTCGCGCCGAGGGCGGTAGTGTGGCGACCAACCGGATGGGAGGACGTTATGGAAATCGGTATGCAATTGGTGTTCGCTAGCTACGGCTGGACGAATATGCCGGACGACCGGGTGTGGGACGAGGAACTGAGGTTGGCGCGCATCGCCGCCGATAGCGGCTTCGACGTCATTTGGTCGGTGGAGCATCACTTCAACGATTATTCGTTCTGCCCCGACAATTTGCAACTGATGTCCTGGCTGGCTGCTGCCTGCCCGAATGTCGGTCTCGGCACCGCCGCGATTATTTTGCCGTGGCACGATCCGCTTCGGGTAGCGGAACAGGTTTCCGTGCTGGATCATCTCAGCGGCGGGCGGTTCCGGCTGGGCGTTGGGCGCGGTCTGGCGCAGCGGGAATTCAAAGCTTTCCGTGGCACCATGGACGAATCGCGGGAACGCTTCGACGAATCCGCGCGTATGATCGTCGATGCATTGGAAACCGGATTTATCGAGGGCAACGGCCAATTCTACAAGCAGCCGCGCATCGAAATTCGGCCTCGGCCGAAGCGGTCGTTCGCGGGGCGGACTTATGCCGTTGCGTCGTCGGATGACTCCGTGGTGTCCGCCGCGAAGTTGGATGCGCGCATGGTGATGTTCGCCGATCGCCCCTGGCCGATGCGGATGCCGGCCATTCGAAAGCACCGCGAATTGGTGCGCGAGATGCACGGGCACGACGCGCTGCCACCGTTGCTGGCCGATTTCTGCGTCTGCACCCCGACGATGGACGGCGCCGAGGAAAAAGCTATCCAATACATGGGTAAATTCGTGGAGAGCAATTTCTACCACTACGAATTGCTGGGCGATCATTTTGCTCAAGTGAAGGGCTACGACGCTTACGCGCAGAAGATCGCGCTGGCCAAGGAAATCGGCATGGAGGGCATCGTCAAAGCCTTCACCCAGGCCGCCGTGTGGGGCACGCCCGAGCACATCCTGCGTATGTTCGAGGAACGGCGGAAAATCGTTGGCGATTTCGAATTGGCGACATCGTTTCGTTTCGGTGGAACGCCGTATGAGCTCGCCGAGGAAGGATTGAAGCTTTACTGCAAGGAAGTTCTGCCGGTACTGAAAACCTGGAAAGCCGAGGCGCTGGCCGAAGCGGCGGAATAGGGGGCGGTGTCCACCGAAACGATTCCGTTCCTCGACGTCGCCGCCTATCTCGCAGGCGACGTCGGGGAACTCCCCCGGCTCGGCCGAGCCCTGCGGCACGCGTTCGAAAATGTGGGGTTTTACTACCTGCGCGGCCACGACGTGCCGGAACATCTGGTTGCGGCAATGTTCGACGAGGCGAAGCGATTTCACGCCCAACCGCTGGATAAGAAACTCGCAGTGCGAATCAACGACCATAATATCGGCTATATGCCGATGGGCGGCAGTTTGGCGCGCACGTCGAAGGTGAACAACAACACCAAACCCAGCGTGAACGAGGCGCTATTCTTCCGTCGCGAGCGCACGCCCGACGATCCCGATGTACTTGCCGGCACGAAACTGCGTGGGCTGAACCAATGGCCCGCCGATCTGCCGGGTTTTCGCGATACGGTGTTGGCTTACATGACCGCGATGGAAAGCCTATGTCGGCGCTTGGTGCCGATTTACGCAATCGCGCTGGATCTGCCCTCCGATTATTTCGATGCCATGTTCGCTGAACCGAACATGATCCAGCGCCTGTCGCATTATCCGCCACGCGCAGCCTACGACGAGAACGAATTTTCTATCGCGCCGCACACCGATTCCGGGTTCATGACGCTGCTGGCACCGTCCGACGTGCCGGGTCTGGCAATTCGCTTGCCGGACGGGACGTGGTTCGATGCGCCATCCATTCCAGGGTGTTTTACCGTCAACGGCGGCGATATTCTGAAACGGTGGACCAACGACCGGTTCCTATCGACCCCGCATCGCGCGCTGAATGTTTCGGGCCGAGAACGATATGCCATCCCGTATTTCTTCGATCCGCATCCGGATACGCTGCTCACTTGTTTGCCAAGCTGTCGATCGTCGGACAATCCGGCGCGATACGAACCTATTACGTACCACGATTACGCGGTGTGGTACGCAACCAGAAACTATGTCCACCAGGATAAGGAAGTCCAGGCATGATCGATCGTCGGCAAACCGTATTCGGCCTCGGTGCTTTGGGCGCGATCGCCATGACGCCGCGCGATGCGAAAGCGGACTTGGCGGCGCTGGAGGGCGCAGCCCGTAAGGAAGCGACCTTGACATGGTACGTCGCGCAGCTCGACGCCGAACGGGCGGAGCGTTTTGCCAGGGAATTCACCAAAGATTATCCTGGCATTACCGTTTCGGTCATCCGCACCACCGGGCAGGTGGCATTTCAGCGGTTGACGATGGATATCAAGAACAAGACGCCGCAATGCGATATTTTCAGCGCCACCGATATCTCTCACATGCCGATTTTGAAGGATAAGCGGGAGCTAACGGCTTACACGCCGGAAAATGCGCCGGCCTTGTTGCCGCCCTTCGCCAAATTGTCCGATCCCGGCAATTATTACATTACTAATGCGTCGCGTTATTTCATGATCTACAACACCAAGCATGTCTCGGCTGCGGATGCCCCGAAATCTTGGACGGATTTGCTGAACCCGAAATGGAAGGGACGGGTGTCGTTCGGACACCCCGCCTTCAGCGGCTGTACCGGCACCTTGGTGGCGACGTTGCGCAAGACGTACGGTTGGGAGTTCTTCGAGAAATTGGCACAGAACAAGCCGCGCATTGGCCGTTCCGCTGTCGATCCAGTTACCCTGACGACGGCGGGGGAGAGTCTTGTCGGACCGGCTTCGGCGGGCACGGTCTATACCGCGATGGACAAGGGTAACCCATTGGCGGTGGTGCATCCGGCCGATGGGCTGGTGGTGTGTATCGCGCCGTCCGCCATTCCTGCCAACGCCCCGCACCCCAATGCCGCCAAGCTGTTCATGGAATGGATGTTGGGCGTGCATTATTCCGAGTTGGTAGCTGCCGACGGCAGTGAACCGTTGCGGGACGGCATCGCGACCCGACCCGACGTGCCGCCGCTCGCGGCGCAGAAAATGCTGCAATTGACGGTGGACGAAATCCGCAAGGACGTGCCCGAGGTGATCGAGCAATGGCGGGATACGTTTGGAAGTTAGAACGTAACCGCCGCCAGACTGTCCCGCAGCCGGGGTGTCGCGAAATCCAGGAATGCTCGTACCTTGATCGGCAGCATGCGTCCGCCGAGATACAGCAGGTGCACCGGCCAAGGTTCCGGTTCGAAATCCTGGAGCGCAACGATTAGCGAACCGTTCCGGATTTCCCGAGCGGCCTGGTAGGATAGGATTCGGGCGATGCCGAGGCCGGCGCTGGCGGCGTCGACGGCGGCCTCGGCGGTGGTGACGGTCAGACGGGAACGGATCGGCACTGTTATCTGTGTTTTGCCGCTGCCCAACGTCCATTCGGTGGGCGACATAAGACCCTCGAACGTAATGCATGCATGGTTGGCGAGATCGGCGGGCGTGCGCGGGATGCCGGCACGATCGAAATAGGCCGGGCTGGCACAGATCGTGCGGCGCAATGCACCGATACGTGTGGCGTATAGGCTGCTGTCGGGCAATGCGCCGATGCGCAGGGCGATGTCGATATGTTCTTCTATCAAATCGGTCAGGCGATCCGCGAGGCACAGGCGAATGTCGATGTCGGGAAAGGCGGTCAGAAACGCGGCGACCGACGGCAGCACATGCAAACGGCCGAACACGATCGGGGCTGCGATGGACAATGCGCCGCGCGGCGCGCGGTATTCTCCGCTCGCGGTGCGTTCGGCTTCGTCGATATCGTCAAGGATACGGCGGCAGGATTCGATATAGGCTAGACCGGCATCGGTCGGTTCCAGCCGCCGGTTGGAACGGTGCAACAATTTCGCTTTTAGATGCGACTCCAGATCGGAAATTTTGCGACTGACGGTGGCCAGCGGGGTGCCGGTCTGCCGAGCGGCGGCAGATAGGCTGCCGGCAGTGGCGACGGCGAGCAGGGTCGACATGGCGTCCAGGCGGTCCATTTATATTTCCATTTTATGAAAGGGTAAGTTTCAATCTTACCATATGTGCTCATATGATGGAAGGTTCTACCTATTCGTTCGCCGGCCAAGAACGGCCGCCCCAAGGGAACTCCACCATGTCCCGCATCTCCACCCCGGCGACGATCGATGCCACCCCCGCTGCCGCGCAACCGCTGCTGACCGCCGTGGGCGCGGGCTGGCTGCTGGGCGAGACGGTGCT
>JBAXFK010000223.1:0-8152 GCA_037139955.1 Rhodospirillales bacterium | reverse complement strand
GCCCAGGGCAGCGCCAATTTCCAGCCATCGTGCCCGCAACCCTAAGCGCAAACGGGGCCCACGCCCGCCAGTTTCCTCCAGCACCACATTCAACCAAGCTGCGGGCAATGTCGCTTCCGACCGTTTTCCGGACGGTTCGGTTCGGATCACCCGCACCGAGGCGGCGGTCAGTATCACCAATTCGCTGGCCTTGGCGCGGCGACCGTTCATGTAAATTAAAGCGATTGCGAATACGCCTTCCAACCCGCAAAAACCAATGACCGGCCAAGCTCCCAGAATCCAGAAGCACAGCGCGACCAACCCGCACAGAACGGCCATTGCCAACATCAAACGGCGACGACCTGAGACCGACAAGCTTCGGTGCGGTACGATCAGCGCTTCAAACAAGACGGTGTCGAGCATGTCGGATGCCATCGCTATCGTGTAATCCGATGGTAGGACCAACCGCAAGAATGGCCACGCCATGACCGCTAAAGCCACGCCCGTGCCAAGGGCCGTCAAACCGAAAACTATGAAACTGGCCGATGTCCGCCCGTTTCTGACGGCCATCGCGGCCGGTAACCCGGAACCGCAAACCGAGTTAGCGTTTACCGACCCATTCACCCTGCTGGTCGCGGTGGCGCTTTCGGCGCAGGCAACCGACGTCTCGGTCAACAAAGCGACCGCGACCCTTTACCGAGAGGCCGCGACACCGGCCGATATGGTGCGCATGGGGGTCGAGGGCGTGGCCCGCCACATCAAGAGCATCGGCCTCTGGCAGGGTAAAGCGCGCAATATCGTCGCGCTGTCGCAAATTCTTCTCGATCGGCACGGCGGCCTCGTGCCGCACGACCGCGACGCGCTGGAAGCCCTGCCCGGCGTTGGGCGCAAAACTGCGAATGTGGTGCTGAACGTCGCGTTCGGCGATCCAACCATGGCGGTCGATACCCATATCTTTCGCCTGGGCAACCGCACCGGCCTAGCCCCCGGCGCCAATGTCCGAGCGGTAGAGGATGGATTAGTGAAACGTATCCCGAAGGACATGCTCCGGGATGCCCATAACTGGTTGATTTTGCATGGCCGTTACATTTGCAAGGCCCGCAAGCCCGAATGCTGGCGATGCCCGGCGACCGCTTGGTGTCTCTACAAAGACAAAAGTGCACCGCCACTCGGCTAGCCCGCTTACTGCTCGGGCCAATCGACCTCCGGCAGTCGCAGCAGCGGCACTTGGCGCATAGACAGCGTCCGGTACTGCAAGGTCAGAGGCACGTCCACATCCGGCGCATCGCCGTCATCGCCTCCGCCGGCCAAAAGCGAAAGCACCGCCTTGGCGGCCGTCGCAGCGGACCGGCTGAGCGCACCGCTTTCGGCCAGCGCATCGAGTGTCGCGGCATAACCGGTTACCCGCGACGTGCCCGCTCCCATCGGCTGCAATTGGTCGTCGAGCGCAAGAGTCGCAGCGCCGGCAAGGGTCAAAGGTCCCCAGATCACGGCCAGATTCTGAATTTGCAGCGAACCGCCGCCGTCGCGCCATGCCGTCGCCCATGGCGCGGGCGGTTGCAGCGCTGGCAATGGCCCCCCGAGCGTACCATCGAACGACAACTGGCGAATCATCCGCCCCAGAGGCGAACGAACCGAAATCGGGAGCACGACCGATCCAGTATTGAACGAGAAACCGATCTGACTCTCGCCGGTTCCGACCGAGGCCGGCATACGCAGGTGAAACCCGGCCTGCGCGGCCGATACATCCCATCCGTCGACGGAGGCGAGCCGGGGCCGTTCAGCCACAACGTCTAACGCCCAAGCCTCCCGATCCGACACCGGATCGAGAACGGCACTCATACGCGAACCGGTCGCTACGATCTCCGGAATGTCGCCAATTCGCAGGCGTTGTTCGCCGAACACTTCGATATCCATACTCCGAGGACGCAGCATCGGGATGCGCAAGGTTAGGTTCGGCACGCGCAACGCGATCCCACCGGGTGTCAGAGACGTGCCCCCCCCGCCGATGGAAAGGTCGCGGATTTCCAATGTCGCAGCCCAGGGCCACCCCCCGGACACCGCTTTGCCGCGCGTAACCGACCAACCCGCAGTCTTGGCACGACCTATCCAGGCATCGTAGCCTACTTCCAGGCGCCCGACCGCGAAACGCCAAAGAACCGCGTCGACGATGGGCACCGCGATGAGCAGCCCCACGACCAGAATCCAGGTTCCGCGCCGCATATTCCCCCATGCCGAACGGTTCAGGGCAAACACCCGCCGCATCCGTCCCATCCACCGCCTTATAGGCTTTCGCATCGATGAGAGGAACCGGCCTCATACAGCAAACGACACCCCAAATGCAACTTATGGCTGTGAAATCGAATACGATCCCCAGGTGTTATATTCACAAATTTCCGTTCTTTCACGGGGAAAGAATATATATATTACAATTGTTTATATCAAAAACCTCAGGCTGTCAAAGAACTTGCCACGATTTCAACCCACAGAGTTACCCACAGGCTTGGAATCTGTAAGAATCTCAGTTTCCAACTCTTGCCGCAGCCGGTGCATCAACACCTCGCGTTTCAACCCAGCCGGTATTGCCGGAAGGAGCACGATATGAATCGTGCCTGGGTATTTGAAAAATGCGCGTCGCCCCCAATACCGACCGGAGTCGGTCAGAACCGGCACGACCGGCAAACCGGTGCCGGCGGCCAGAGCGGCAACACCCGGCTGGAGTGGCAACAAAGTGCCCGGTTCTGCGCGAGTACCCTCGGGGAAAATCACGATTTGCTTGCCAGCCTCGGCTGCCCGCTTACCGTCCCTAAGCAAGCCCCGAATGGTCTTAGCACCGCCTTCGCGATCGACCGAAATCATCCCGGCCCCCATCATAAGGTTGCCCATCAAGGGGATCCGACGCAGTTCCTGCTTCATAACGTAGCAACATTTGGGGAGCAGCAAAAACCACACCATGGTATCGAAAGCGGACTGGTGACGCGACGCCAGCAGTGCCGGACCTTCGGGCAAATTCTCCCACCCGGTGACCTCCAGTCGAATCCCGCAGAGTACACGCGCCGACCACACACCTAGCCGCGCCCAGGCGATAGCGAAGGATATAACCCGAGCGGGGGCGAACAATGCGACCGCTGTTCCGCTGACCGTGAGGCAGAATGTGCCGCCGAAAAAGACGATGCTGAACAAAATGGAACGCAATAACGTCACGAATGGGTACCTTCCCGAACCGGCAGATAATCGGTGAAACCGGTCAGCGCCACGAGATATTTCGTATATTCCTCGGCCAATAGACGGGCCGTGGCGGTCAATCCTGGCTCCGCTCGGCCATGGCCCGGCTGGGCGTGCACAGGTTCCGGCAGAAGAGCTACCCCCGGCACCGTCCGGCGCAATTCGGTCAGCGCGCGCGGCATGTGGTACCATGCGGTAACGACGATCAGCTTGCCGATGCCGTTGTCGCGTGCCCACGCGGCGGTTTCCAGCGCGTTGCCGTGGGTGGACGTCGCCGCCCGCCCCAGCTTCACCCGGTCCCCCAGCGTCGCCGTATCGACCGCCGAACCGCGCGCCAGAGTCGACAAATCGGCTTTTCCCCCGATGCCTGAAATCAACAATATCGGAGCACGATTATCGGCCAGTAAGCGCAACCCGACCTCGATCCGATCCGCACCGCCGGTCAAAACAACGATACCATCCGCCCGCCCCCCGGCCGCTGCCGGTTGCTCGGCCAGCCGCCAATAGCCAACGAAACCGCCTCCCCAAGCCAGGATCAGCAATGCGGGCGGAAGCCACCAGCGTTTCATGGCAACCGCCTTAGCCAACGGCGCACCGTACCTTGAGCGGTGGCGAAACCTATGGACCCGGTTGCCAAGGGGAGAATCGCGACACCGCCCCATAGCGAAGGCGGTAGCGCCGACAACGCATCCGCGACCGATTCGATACTGTGAGACGCACCGGCAAAAGGGGCAGCCAGGACGGACAGCGCCAATAACACCGGTAGCGCAACCAGAGCCCCGCTCAGGCCCCCTGTGGCCGCCAACACCGAGGCGCGGCGGGCGAAGCGGCCAGCGATGAAGTTATCGGTAGCGCCGAGACCATGGACGATCTCGATCGCCTCTCGCCGGGAGGCCAAACCGGCGCGAGTCGCCACGGCGATCGTGGCGGCGGCAACGGCGGATACCAACGCAAGGGCCAATAGGGCGCAGGCCCGAAGGCTGAATGCCAACGTAGAAAGCCGACCGATCCACACGCCGTGATCTTCCAACAACGTACCGGGCGCGGCGTCGTCCAGGCGACGCCCGAGCGACCCGAGGTCGAGGCGATCCCCTGTCAGGCGAACTGCGACGATGGCCGGAAGCGGTATAGCCAACCGTTCCGCGCCGGACCCAAGCCAGGGTCGCAACAGGTCGGCGAGTTCTTCCTCGGATAGGACATGCATCGACCCAACTCCCGGAGTTGCGCCTAGAATCGCAGTCGTGACCGAAAGCCGGGTGCCGCCGCCTTTGGCCGCAGAATCGCCGGGCTGCGGCACCTGCACAGTGAGCGCCGCCCCCGCACCGTCCCGCCACTGGCTGGCGAGCGTGGTCGCACCGATCCAGCCCCCCAAAGCCAATGCCGCCAAAAACGTCATCGACGCCACCAACAACGGCAGCATCAGGCCCGACATTGCGCGACGCAACCCAAGTTCGTCGAAGCGGGACGCACGCAAGGAAGCCGAGGCGACCTTCATGTCTCATGCACCAAGCGGCCGCGATCCAGTCGTAGAGCAGCGGCGGGATAGCGCTCGACCATCGCATCGTTATGGGTCGCGACGATCACGGTGGTACCGAGGCGGTTCAGTTCCCGTAGCAGCACCATCAGCCGATCGGCCTGGGCTTCGTCCAGATTGCCGGTCGGCTCGTCGGCTAGCAGCAAATTCGGTCGGGCGATCACCGCACGGGCGATAGCGACGCGTTGCTGCTCCCCGCCGGATAACTCGTAAGGCGGCGTGTGCAGCTTCCCCGCCAGCCCGACCCAGCGCAACAATTCGGTCACGTCGGCGCGCACCTGGGCATCCGGCCGGCCCGCAAGACGCAGCGGCAACGCGACATTCTCGTAGGCCGACAGGTGCGGCAACAGCCGGAAATCCTGGAACACCACCCCGATCCGCCGCCGCAACCGCGGCAACATGCGACGCGGGGAACGCCCGATATCGCTGCCGAGCAGGGTAAGCCGACCGCTGGTGGGTAGCACGGCGAGGTACATCAGGCGGAGTAAGCTAGTCTTGCCAGCTCCGGATGCGCCGCGCAGCCAGCAGAAGGCGCCCTCCGGCAAGGCAAAGCTGATGTCGCGTAGAACCTCCGGCGCCGCAGCTTTGCCGCCGCCCCGTCCGTACCGAAGCCCTACCGACTCGAATCGCACCATGCGGATAGATTATCCGCCCGGCGCCGCCGAACCAAGGAACGTCCGATACCGTGCCAGATCGGCCGCCAGATCGAGCGCGGCCAGCAGGCTGGTAGGATCGGCGGTCCCCTGCCCTGCGATGTCGTAAGCGGTGCCATGATCGGGGGAGGTTCGGACGATCGGCAAGCCGAGCGTGACATTCACTCCGTGGTCCATGTCTAGCGTTTTCAATGGGATAAGTGCCTGATCGTGATACAAACAGATCGCAACGTCGTAGTGGGTGCGGGCAATCCGGGTGAACATCGTGTCCGGCGGCCAAGGACCGGTAACGTCGATGCCCTCGGCTCGCAGTCGCTCGATAGCGGGCGCGATCAGAGTGGCCTCTTCCTTGCCGAGCGCCCCTTGCTCCCCCGCGTGCGGGTTTAAGCCAGCGAGAGCGAGGCGGGGCTGGCCGATTCCGAAATCCCGGCGCAGCGCCGCATGGGCGGTGCGCGCGACCGAGACAATCAGATCGGGCGTCAGCATCGCAATAGCCTCGCGCAAGGACACATGCACCGTCGCCGGCACCACCCGCAATAACGGGCTGGCCAGCATCATAACCTCCTGCCCCGGGACGCCAGTCAGCGCGGCGAGAAACTCGGTGTGACCGGGATAGGCGAAACCTGTGGCATACAGTGCCGCTTTGTTAATCGGGTTCGTTACCATCGCCCCCGCCTGCCCGTTCAGCGTCATTGCCGCCGCTCGGGTTATCGAGCCGACGATCGCCTTAGCGTTAGCGGGGTCGGGCATGCCGGGGTGGGGCCGATTGGCGAGCGGCATGGCGATGACCGGAAGCGCAGTCGGAAAAACCCGCATTGCTTCGTCCGCATCCGCCACCGGCACGATAGGGACGTGCAAATGAAGGCGTTGCGCCAAGACATTCAGCCAGGACGGATCGTCCAGCGCCACAAACGGATAACCGTCGCGGCGGGCCTGCCAAGCCTTGAGGGTGCATTCCCCGCCGATCCCGGCGGGGTCCCCCATCGTCAGCGCCAGCGGGCGCACGGTAGGGTCGGTCATCGCTTAAGGTTCTTTCGCCGGAGCCACGGATCGAACGCTATATCGTCAGCCCGCCATTCGCATGCAACGCCTGCCCGGAGATATAGCTTGCGGCCGGCGAGGCCAGGAACGCCACGGCGGCGGCCACTTCGTTCGGCAAGCCGATGCGGCCGAGGGGGATTTTCGCCGCTTGGGCCGACAGGGAGGCAGGATCGATAGCCCGATGCACCCCGGTATCCTTGCGGATAAACCCAGGCACGACGGCATTGACGGTAATGTTCTGCCCGCCGAGTTCCACCGCCAAAGCCCGCACCAAAGCTTCCATGCCCGCTTTGGCAGCGGCGGATGCGGGGAAGGTCGCAATATCGGTGCGGAAAGTGTGGGCGACGAAGGACGACACCGCGACGATCCGTGCGTCGGTGCCGGCGCGGAGGTGCGGGATGGCGGCGCGGGCGAGGCGGAAAAAGGCCCCCTGAATATCCTCGACCGAGGCGGTCATAGCCGCATCGGTCAGATCGGCAAAAGGCGTTCGGTCCGCGAAGCCGGCATTGCTCACCAGCACATCCAAGCCGCCGAACACGCGTACCGCCTCGGCAACGGTTGCATCGGCGGCGCCGGGCTCGGCCAAGTCGGAGAGGAATACTGCGGCGAGACCGCCAGCCTGTCGGATTTGGGCTGCAACGGCGTCTGCGCCATCGCGATTGCGGCGGGTGTGGACCAGTATTGCCGTATCGGGCGCTGCCATCGTGCGGCATACCGCCGCGCCGATCCCGCTGGCGGCGCCGGTCACGAGGACGGTGCGTTTCCGTTGCATGCGCCCGTCCTCGTGCGTTCGAACTTACTCCCCGACGGCGCGGGTCACTTCGTTTTTGCGATCCCAGAACAAGGTGATGGTTTCATACTCGCACAAGTTGACGTTGCCCCATTCGGCAGTGCTATCGTCGTCGTGATACTTCACTTTAATATCGAAAAAGCAGGCACCGCTTCCGTGCGGAAATACGATTTTCACCTTTTCCCCGTCGCCCAGAGCGCCGGAACCCATGATATCGTGACCCCAGCTTTTCATGGAATGCGACGTAACGTATACTTCGTCTATTTGATAACCGGTCTTATTCCGTAGAGTAAAATCCGCATCGCTCGCGCGGCTCGGCGTCGACATCGCTACGATAGAGGCCGTGATCGCGGCGAGCAGCGACAATTTCGAGTAAATCATGGAAACCCCATCGGAATACCATTGCAGGAATGCGTGACCTGACCGGACACACAGATCGAAGAGTTGCAGCTAATCAAAAAAATGTCAAGCCGAATACGGGCCGGGGTTTAGCACCCCCACCCGTTCGGGCATACTACCGAGCGGCACCCATGACCCAGGCGAGAACGCCTTTTTGGGCGTGCAGACGGTTCTCGGCCTCATCGAAGACTACGGATTGGGGGCCGTCGATGACTTCCTCGGTCACTTCTTCTCCGCGATGGGCGGGGAGGCAGTGCATGAAGATCGCATCCGCAGCGGCCCGAGCCATTAAGGGACCGGTGACGCGGTAAGGGGCCAGCAGGTTATGCCGGTTCTCGTTCGGGTCATCGGACATCGACACCCAGGTATCGGTCACCACGCAGCGCGCACCCGCGACGGCGGCTTCCGGGTCGTCGGTAAGCACGATATCGCCGCCCTGCGCCCGTGCCCATTCGATCAATTCGGTCGGTGGGCGCAGCGATTCGGGCTGCGCCCACCGACCGAATTGATCGAATGGGCACGGGCGCAGGG
>JBAXFK010000222.1:0-8186 GCA_037139955.1 Rhodospirillales bacterium | reverse complement strand
GTGATCACGAGGTCCTTGATGGTGGCGGGCACCCCGTGCAGCCGTCCGATCCGGGCGCCGGACATCAGGGCGGCCTCGGCTTTGCGGGCGGCGTCCATGGCTTGGTCGCCGGCGATGTGGGCGAAGGCATTCACGCGCGGTTCGAGTGTTTCGATACGCTCGAGCAGCGCGCGCGTATATTCTACCGGAGAGATTTTTTTTGTGCGGATCGTTTCGGCCAGTTCGGTCGCGGGCATGAAGCCAAAATCGTCGGAATTCATTTGTGTCGTCCTCAGTAAGTTGCACGGCCGCCGGAAATATCGAACACCGCGCCGGTGGAGAAGCTCGCTTCCTCGCTCGCCAACCAGAGGATCATCGATGCGATTTCGTCGATTTCGCCGAAACGGGCGATCGGGATTTTCGACAGCATCCAATCGATTTGTTGCTGAGTCATCTGCGCGAACAATGGGGTGCGCACGGCGGCGGGGGTGACGCAATTGACGCGAATTTCGGTCGCCGCGAGTTCCTTGCCCAATGCCTTCGTCAGCGCGATCACCCCGCCTTTCGACGCGGAGTAAGCGGACGCCATCGGATTGCCTTCTTTCCCCGCGATCGAGGCGATATTCACGATGCGGCCGTAACCGTTCGATTGCATGTACGGCACAACCGCTCGATTCGAATAAAAAACGCCCTTCAGGTTGACGTCGATGACCTTGTCCCACGCATCGACCGGATATTCCCAGGTCGTGTGGTTCGGCCCAGTGATCCCGGCCGAGGTGACCATAATGTCGATTTTCCCCAAGGCTGCGGCGGTGTCGGCCGCAGCCTTATGCACCGCATCGGGGTCGGTAATATCCAACGCAACAGTGTGCGTCGCGCCGGAGGCCGCGAGACCGGCGGTGTCGCGGTCCCACAAGCTGAGCGTTGCGCCCTCCTCCGCCAGTCGGCGCGCCACCCCGGCGCCGATCCCGGAAACTCCTCCGGTTACGATGGCGGTGCGTCCTTCGAAGCGTGCTGGCATACGGCGGTTCCCTGGCTGGCGTGGCGGGAGTGTGGGCCGGACGCCCCCGGTCGGTCTAGTCTGTCGGTGACAGGGAGGACCGCATGACTCGCTATATCGGCGCCATCGACCAGGGCACCACATCCAGCCGTTTCATTGTTTTCGATCGCGCCGGCAACACCGTCGCGATGGCGCAGCGCGAGCATCGGCAAATCTTCCCCCGGCCCGGCTGGGTCGAGCACGATCCCATCGAAATCCGGGACAACGTCAAAACCGTCATTGCCGAGGTTCTCCGCTCGGCAGACCTGCAACCGAACGACCTCGCTGCCATCGGCATTACCAACCAGCGCGAGACCACCGTCCTGTGGGATCGTCATACTGGCCTGCCCGTCCATAACGCTCTTGTGTGGCAGGATACCCGTGTCGATTCGATGGTTGCCGCATTTGCTGGCGACGGTGGTCAGGACCGGTTCCGCGCCGCGACGGGCTTGCCGCTGGCTAGCTATTTCTCAGCGCTGAAGCTGCGATGGCTCCTCGACAATGTGACGGAGGCGCGTAATCGCGATTTGCTGTTCGGCACCATGGACACCTGGGTGTTGTGGAACCTGACCGGATTGCACGTGACCGACGTCACCAACGCGTCCCGAACCCAATTGATGAATCTAGCCACGTTGGACTGGGATCCGTCGTTATTGTCCGCATTCGATATCCCCCGATCGGTGTTGCCGAATATCGCGTCGTCGTCCGAGATATACGGTACTGCGCTGGGCACCCCATTGGGCGGTGTGCCGGTCGCCGGTATCCTCGGCGATCAGCAGGCCGCGCTGATGGGGCAGACCTGTTTCGAACCGGGGGAGGCCAAAAACACTTACGGCACCGGTTGCTTTTTGCTGATGCACACCGGAACGACCCCCGTTCCGTCGGCGCACGGATTGCTTACCACCGTCGCGGCGAAACTGGGCGGCGAGCCCGCGACCTATGCCTTGGAAGGCTCCATCGCGATCGCTGGAGCGTTGGTGCAATGGCTGCGCGACAACCTCGGTGTGATTCAGCGCAGCGGGGATATCGAGTCGGTGGCGGCTTCGGTTCCCGACAACGGCGATGTGTATTTTGTGCCGGCGTTCTCCGGTCTTTATGCGCCGTATTGGCGGGCGGATGCGCGTGGGGTGCTGGCGGGGCTGACTCGTTTTGCCTCCGTCGGACATATCGCGCGTGCGGCGCTGGAGGCGACGGCGTATCAGACCATGGATGTGGTGCGCGCGATGGAGCAGGATTCGGGCATTCCCATTAAGACGCTAAGGGTCGATGGTGGGATGGTGCGAAACGAGCTGTTGATGCAGTTCCAATCCGACATGCTGAACGTTCCGGTTGTTCGTCCCGCCACAGTGGAAACCACTGCCCTGGGTGCCGCATACGCGGCCGGGCTGGCCGTGGGGTACTGGAAAGGTCTGGACGATCTTCGCACGAATTGGGCCGTCGCGCGCACTTGGACGCCATCGATGCTGCCGGACCGACGGGCGACATTAGCGGGTTCGTGGAAGAAGGCGGTGGAGCGCTCGTTCGGCTGGGCCTGACCGATGCGCGGGTCACCCCCCACGCATCGTCCAACCCGATTATCGCGCTTGGACGGGGCGTCGTCCTGGGGCTAGGCCGCTACTTCGACCCTGAAACTCTCGATCACCCCATTGGCCAGCAAGCGCCGAGCCATGTCTTCGGCTTGGGTGCGGGCTTTGTTGGGGTCGGTCTCGGCTAGATCGAGTTCGATCACCTTCCCAGCGCGTACGTCGTTGACGCCTTCGAAACCCAGCGTGCCCAGCGCGTGGGCGATCGCTTTGCCCTGAGGGTCCAGAACCCCGTTCTTCAGCATGACGGTAACGGTGGCTTTCACTGCATCATCTCCGGGCCTTTAAGGTCTCGCATGCCGGCTTCCGGCAGGATGCCCAGGCGGCGGGCGACCTCCTGGTAGCCTTCCTCGACCTTGCCTAGGTCGCGGCGGAAGCGGTCTTTGTCCATTTTCTCGTGGGTCTTGCTGTCCCACAGACGGCAATTGTCCGGGCTGATTTCATCGGCCAGGATGATGCGCATCTCATCGTTTTCCCAGAGACGGCCGAATTCCAGCTTGAAATCGACAAGGGTGATGCCGACACCCAGCAGCAGGCCCATCAAGAAGTCGTTGATGCGCAGCGCCAGCGCGACCATGTCGTCCAGGTCGGCAGTGCCAGCCCAGCCGAACGCGGTGACATGCTCTTCCGACACCAAGGGGTTGTTCAGCGCTTCATTCTTGAAATAGTACTCGATGATCGACCGAGGCAGGCGTGTGCCCTCGGCGATGCCTAGGCGCGTCGACAGGCTTCCGGCGGCGACATTGCGCACGACCATCGACAAGGGAACGATCTCGACTTCTCGGATCAGCTGTTCGCGCATGTTCAGGCGGCGCACGAAATGCGTGGGAATGCCGATCTCGGCCAAACGGGACATCAGGTATTCGCTGATGCGATTGTTCAGCACGCCTTTGCCGGTGATGGTACCCTTCTTGGTGCCGTTGGCCGTGGAGGCGTCGTCCTTGAAGTACTGCACGAGAGTGCCGGGTTCCGGTCCCTCGAACAGGATCTTGGCTTTGCCTTCGTAAAGTTGGCGGCGGCGGGCCATGGTTGAATCCTTCGATTGCCCCGTCCGCCCAGGGGAAAAGCCCTGGGCCGGCCGGAACGAGCCCGAAGTATAGCAGCGGTGCCCTAGGTACGAAAGGCGGGGTGGAACACCGTGCAATGCGGCGGCCCCGGCGCGAACAGCCATACCGGTTTACCGTCCGTTGGCAGCGCCACCAACGACGAGCATACGGTGCCGAAGCCGGCGCGTGGGACAACGTCGATTTGCTCCCCCGCGTCGCCGGAGCGGTCCGAGAGGATGGCGGTCCAGGCCCGCCAATCGTCGGGTTCCGGCGGTTGCGCGTCCTGAAAACGCGGCAGGTGCTTTGCGACTCGCGGGCTCTCCGGGTCATTCGGATCGTGCGCGGTGACCATGTGCAGACCCGGCGCCAAGGGGAATGCGTGCGCTGGGCCGTGCCCGGCGCCACGCACGAAGAACGCGCCGTATTTATCGGCCAACACCAAATTGAAGCCGCGCCATTGCCCGGCGTCGATTGCCCCGATCGTCGCGGCGGCGTCCGCCGCACTGGCGGATTCTAGTGCCATTAGCGGTAAATCGCCACGGCTGCGCTTCCCGGCCGCTGGTCCAAGGCTACCTTGCCGGTTCAGCACCGCCGCTACGACACCGTGGGTGTTGAGGCCCATCCAAGTGCCGCCGCCCGAGCGGTCTCGGCCCGCGACAACGCCCGGTCGGTCTGGCCACCACGCGCCCGGTGGGTCCCACGCGCGTTCTAACATCTCATCGCGATTAGCGGCGAGCACGACGGGCCAGACGTGAGCGGGGCGGATCAGGATGGTGACAGTACACACGATGCGAAGCTTATGCCGAGCGCTAGTGCAGCGAAAGGCGTGTCGCGGTTGAGGCTGTCATGGACCGGTGCCAAGCCTGGAACATCAGTAAACTCCAGATCGTTGGGTTCCAGGCGCGGCCGCGCACCATGAAATCGTCCCAGTAACGGCGGCATGCCTCGACATTCAGCAGGCCGTGGCTGGCCAAGGCTTCCCGGCTCAATAGCGCTTCGGCCCAATCCCGCAGCGTGTCTTTCAGCCAGATTTGGACCGGCGCGCTGAAGCCCATTTTGGGGCGGTCGACCAGCGCTTGAGGCACATGGCGGTGCAGGATTTGGCGTAGCGGCAATTTACCCAAGCCGCTCTGTGTTTTTGCCTCGCCAGGGAAGCGCCACGACATCTCGATCACGCGGTAGTCGAGCAATGGGCAGCGTACTTCCAGCGACGCCGACATGCTGGCGCGATCGACCTTCGTCAGGATGTCGTCGATCAAATACGAGCCGCTATCCATGAACATGATGCGATCGATGTCGCTCGCGCGGTCCAGGCGATACGGTTCGGCGAGCAGCGGGTTGCCCGACCCGACCGGGTTTGCGAGCAACGCGCCGGGATCGAGCGTGCGGGACATGATCGCGGCGTTGAAATGTTCGGCCGTGTCGTCCGACAGCAACTCCCCCAGCAATTGCAGCCGACGCTCGATCCGGTTCCACCCGAAGGAACCGGCCATGGGGCGGCCAACCCGAGCGGCGGCGATCCCGGCGATCCAGCGGAGGGGCGCGGGGGTGGCGCGGCGGCGGGCAAGCCATCCGGCGGCGTCGGCGTAGCGATCGTAGCCGGCAAAGAGTTCGTCCCCGCCATCCCCCGACAACGCCACCGTCACCCCTCGCCGTGCCGCGCGGCTTAACAGCGTTGTGGGAATCATGGAGTCGTCGGCGAAAGGCTCGTCGAAAATCGACGGCAGGTCGTGTACGAGGGCTAAAACGTCCGCCGGCCGGATCGTGGTTTCGTCGTGCAGGGTTCCCAGATGGTTGGACACCGCCCGGGCGTGCTGGGTTTCATCCCACTCCGGCATTCCGAAACCGACCGAATAGGTGCGGATCGGTTCGGCACGATGTTCCATCATCAGCGCGGAAATCAGGCTGGAATCGATGCCGCCCGACAGCAGGCCGCCGACCGGAACATCGGCCAGCATCCGAATGTCCACGGCATCGCGCAGCAGGGCATCCAATTCCTCGATCGTAGCGCGACGGGCGGAATCCCGCGCATCGAGACCTTGGAGCACCGCTTCTTTCAAGCGCCAATAGGGGGTGGGCACCAGGGTGTCGCGTCGGGCGGCATCTTGCGGGCCGATGGTCAGGATATGGCCTGCCGGCAACTGGCTGGCGGAACCGAAGATGGACCGTGGGCTCAACACGTAGCCCAGCCGCAGGAAATCGGTCAGCGCCGTCGCGTCGATTCGGGTGTCGAAATCGGGGTGGCACCACAACGCTTTCAGTTCGGACCCGAAGACGAATTCCTTCCCTGCCCAACCGTAATAGAGCGGCTTCTTGCCGATGCGATCGCGCGCCAGCGACAGGGTGCGGTCGTGCCGGTCCCAGACCGCGAGGGCAAACATCCCGTTGGCGCGAGTGAGTGCCGCTTCCAGGCCCCATTGCGCGATGGCCTCGGCCAGTACTTCGGTATCGGAATGGCCGCGCCATACGATGGCCGTTCCGAGTTCGGCGCGGATATCGGCGGCGTTATAAATCTCGCCGTTCAACGCCAGGACGAAACGGCCGTCTGCGGACAACATGGGTTGATGGCCGGCGGGCGAGAGGTCCACGATGGAGAGGCGCCGGCTGCCCAGTGCTATTCCAGACTGGGTGTCGATCCACGATCCGGCGTCGTCGGGGCCCCGATGCACGAGACGGTCGCGCATGCCGGCGATCAGCGCGGACGCCGATCGTTGGCAGGCGATCCCCGCTGGGTTCAACAGCCCTACAAACCCGCACAAAAATCGCACTCCATCGGCCGGGCACGTGCCAGGACTGCCACGCGATCTATACAACCCCTTGTAACACTATGATGCGGTCCAGGCAACAAAATGTGGGATTTTGTCTAAATATGAGGAAGATCAAAAGACGTGCCGGGGTCTGTGCCAACGCTCCTGGAAACAGTATCCTCTCTGCAATGCATGTCGAAGGGGAAACCGATGGGTAAGATCATTGTCGCGGACAACCCGCTGAACGAACTCACAATCGCGCGAGATTTGCTTCCGGCCAGTCTCGATGCAGTGTTCGCGAAACACGGCAGCCCTGAATTCGAGGCCGCGCTAACCGATGCCGAATGTCTGGTCGGTTTTGGCGACGGCAGCATGGACGACGCGTTCTACAAGCGCGCGCCGAAGCTGAAGCTGGTGCAGTTGCTGTCCGCCGGTTACGATCGAGTCGATATCGAGTCCGCGCGTCGTGCCGGCGTGGCGGTCTGCAATAATGGTGGCGCCAATTCCACCGCCGTGGCGGAACACGCGATCATGTTGATGCTTGCGGTGTCCCGCAGCTTGGTCTGGCAGCATGCCAATGTGTCCGGCGGTCGCTGGCGCGGCAACAATGCGTCCGAGGTCAAGCTGTACGAGATGTACAACAAGACCCTGGGCATTGTCGGCCTCGGCACGATCGGCCGCAAAACCGCGAAGCTGGCGCGCGCGTTCGGCATGCGGGTGCAGTATTACGACGTTTCCCGTCTGAGCGAGGAACACGCGGAAAACATCGGCGTGCGCTTCGCCTTGCTAGAAGAACTGCTGCGCACATCCGACATCGTGTCGCTGCACGTGCCGCTGTTGCCCGCGACCAAGCACATGATCGGCGCCGAGCAACTGAGTCTGATGAAGAAATCGGCCTATCTGATCAACACCTGCCGAGGCCCCGTGGTCGATGAACCGGCATTGATCGAGGCGCTGGCAAACGGCACCATCGCCGGCGCCGGCCTGGACGTGTTCGACCAGGAACCGCCGCCGCCGAACAACCCGCTGTTCGGCCTGCCCAACGTCGTGCTGACCGCGCACTTCGCCGGACCGACCTGGGATACCCAATTCTCCCGCTTCCGCAACGCATTCGACAACTGCCAACGGATTATCCGGGGCGAGAAGCCGTTGTGGATCATTCCTGAGTTGCAGTAACCCTTTGCCGGCTTTTTCCTCGCTCGGTTTATGGGGAAAAAGCTGGCGGCGCTGCGATCGCTTCCCCGAATAATCGGCAGCAAACTCCGGTCTAACGGCTCAAAATGACCAACAACACGCCCAACACCACCAAAGCCAAACCCGCGACATCGCCGGGTTTCAGGACCTCTTTCAAGTAAAACCGGCTGAATAGCAGGGTGAACACGACTTCGACCTGTCCGACTGCGCGCACCATCGCGATCGGGGCGATCGCGAAGCCGGTGAACCAGCAGGCGGAGCCGCAGCCGGACAAGGTGCCCACCCACATCGAACTGCGCCAACTCGTGAACGCCTTCTTCAGCTCCTGCGGCTCCCGCCACAGCAAATAAGCGCCTTGCATCCCAATCTGCATCGTGTTCGTCACCACCAACCCGAACAGCGCTCGGATCGTCAAGTTCGGATCGGGTAGAGCCAGATTGGCAAATTTGATGAAAACGGTGGTGAACGCAAATACCAGCCCGGCACCCAACCCGCATAACGCCGCCGGCTGCACCGTTGCCATCAATAGGTCGCGCGGCTTGAAACCCTTTCCGGCCACCGACAATGTCATCACCCCGACGACCCCGATCCCCATGCC
>JBAXFK010000221.1:0-8200 GCA_037139955.1 Rhodospirillales bacterium | reverse complement strand
GACTATCCCGACGGCTACGCGATGAACATCGCCGACGCCATCGTGCGCGCCCGCTTCCGCCGCTTCGCCCAACAAGGCCCCGGCTACCGCCGCATCTACGCGCAGCAAGACGAAAAATTGACGCCCGGCGAAATCGTGGAGGTCACGATCGACCTCTGGTCCACATCGGTGCTTTTCAAGGCTGGGCATCGCATTCGCCTAGACATCGCCAGCAGCAATTTTCCCCGCTTCGATGTCAATCCCAATACTGGCGAGGCCTTCGCGCAACGTCGTCTGCCGCCGGTCATCGCTCGCAACACGATCCACATGGGACATGAACACCCGTCCCATATTGTCCTGCCGCTGCGGGGCGAGCGATAATCGATGGGGAATTTTTTGTCCGATCCCCACGCCTGGGTCAGCTTATTGACCCTGACGGTGATGGAAATCGTCCTAGGCATCGACAATCTTATCTTCCTGGCTATCCTCTCCGGGTGCCTCGCCCCCGACCGGCAAGCAACCGCGCGCCGGCTGGGATTGATCCTCGCGCTCGGTTCTCGTCTGGCGCTGCTGGCGACTATCGCTTGGATCATGCGCTTGGCTGCCCCATTGTTTGCTATTGCGGGGCAATCGTTTTCTTGGCGGGATATGATTTTGATCGGAGGCGGATTGTTCCTGGTTTACAAGGGAACGGTCGAAATTCACGAGCGCATCGAGGGCGATCGACCGGAGGTCCCGGCAACCGGCCGGCCCGTTGGCATGGTTGGCATACTGGCGCAGATTGTCGTGCTGGACATTGTGTTTTCCTTCGACAGCGTGATCACCGCCGTCGGTATGGCCAACGATCTGGAAATCATGATGGCCGCTGTTGTCCTGGCTGTGATCGCGATGCTGTTCGCCGCTGGGCCGCTGTCGGCCTTTATCGTCCGGCATCCCACAGTAAAAATGCTGGCATTGAGCTTTCTGTTGTTGATCGGCATGACATTGATTGCCGACGGTTTCGGCGCCCATGTCGGTAAAGGCTATGTCTACGCTGCCATGGCATTTTCCGCTGCGGTCGAATCGCTCAATTTGTTCGTCGGTCGGCGCCATCGTAAACCTCCCGCGCAGGAGCCTTAAACCAGTGAAAATCGGAATCGTATCGGACATTCACTCCAATGAGCAAGGCTTGCGACTGGCGCTGGAAGGCATGGGCGATGTCGATGAATTGCTGTGCCTGGGGGATGCGATCTTCGAATACAAATTCTCCAACGAAGTTGTGGGACTCCTGAAAGAGCGCAGGGCCTATGTCATCCAGGGGAATCACGAAGAAGGCTTCCTGTCCGAGGCCGGCCGGCGTGCTCGCGAACGGCCGGGGATCGATCCCGACTTGCTTCAATGGCTCGCCGATCAACCGCATCGCCGCACGGTGGAATTCGGAGGCCGCACCATCTTGATGGTGCATTCTACCCCGTGGGAGCCGCGTGGCGGCTACGTCTATCCCCACAGTGCGAATCTGGAACGTTTCGCCGAGGCCGACGCCGATTATGTGATGTACGGTCACACCCATGCGCAGGTCGTGCGCCGCGTCGGTAGAGTGACGATCGTCAACCCAGGATCGGCCGGCGATGCGCGCGATCACAACAATGGTCGGCTGCTGAGCTATGGGGTTTTGGATACCGCAAGCGGGGAAGTGACCGTCACCGACTATGCCGATCCCCGCTACGCCACGCCGCCGTTATAGTGCCAAACGCTCCACCAAAGCGGCCACGACAGCTTCGAACATTTCGGTTGTCAGCCGGCCGGTATTCGTGTTGAGCCGCGACACATGATAGCTGTCGGCGAGCAGAAAACCGTCCGGCAATTCGTGCAATACTCCGTGCTTGAACGGCACATGGCTGGCGCGCAGACCGCGCGCGCGCAGCACGGCGTTATGCGACACCCCGCCTAATGCTAGCACGGCCCGCACTTCAGGCATCGCCGCCAATTCGGCGGTTAGAAACGGGTTGCAGGCAGTGATTTCGGCGGGAGTAGGTAGATTGCCCGGTGGCACACACCGCACGGCGTTGGTCACCCGGGTATCCTTCAAGTCCATGCCGTCGGTGGCGTGCGCGCCGTAAATCCCTGTTGCGAGCCCAAATTTCAGCAAAGTACGATACAGCAGCACCCCGGCGAAATCGCCGGTGAAGGGGCGACCGGTGCGGTTCGCGCCGCGCACGCCCGGCGCCAGACCCACCACCAAAAGCGGAGATTCCAAGGGCCCAAAACTCGTTACCGGCGCGTTGAACCAAGCGGGATTCGCTGCCCGATTTGCGGTCCGATAGGTCACGAGGCGCGGGCACAGTGCGCAATCCAACCCCGGTGCGTCATGCATCAGGCTTGATCCAACGGATCGGAAAACGGATCGGCCGGCGTGGTGCGCATCCCCATGGGCCGAGCACGGGGCTCGGTTTGGCGGCGGGTGAATTCGGGGGCGATTTCGGACAGTTCGATGAATTGATCGGCCTGCCTGCGCAGTTCGTCGGCGGCCATCGGCGGGCTGGTGCGGATGGACGATACGACGGATACGCGGACGCCCTTGCGTTGCACGGCCTCGACCAATCGGCGAAAATCGGAATCGCCGCTGAACAGCACCACGTGATCCAGTTTGTCCGCCAACTCCAGCATGTCCACTGCGATTTCGATGTCCATGTTGCCTTTGACTCGGCGACGGCCAGTAGAATCGGTGAATTCCTTGGCCGGCTTCGTGACCAGACTGAAGCCATTATAAGCGAGCCAATCGGTCAAAGGCTTCAATGGGGAGTATTCCTCGGTTTCCAACACCGCAGAATAATAATAGGCGCGAAGGATATTGGCTCGCTTTCGGAAACATTCCAATAGATTACGGTAATCGACGTCGAATCCGAGATTGCGGGACGCAGAGTAAAGGTTGGCCCCGTCGATAAACAGCGCAACACGCTCATTGGGCAAGAAATGCATGATGGCCACCTTGGGCAAATGGGAGCAAGAACGGCTCGCATATAGCAGGTCTCGCCAGCGGGCGAAAAGACGGGGTTGTCGGGCATGATTCTTGTGGCGATCGGCGCCAATTTGCCGGGACCGGACGGTGCGTCGGCGCTGACGACTTGCCGGCGGGCGGCGATCGCGCTGGATGCGCTGCCGGATCTGCGACTCAAGGGTTTGTCGCGGTGGTTTGAGACGGAGCCGGTCCCCCCGTCCGGTCAGCCCCCTTATATAAACGGCGTCGCATTGCTGACCGGCAATGTCGAGCCGGTCGCATTGCTGGCGGCTTTGCAATCTATCGAGCACGCTTTCGGCCGCGTGCGCGGGGAACCTAACGCCCCCCGCACCTTGGACTTGGATATCGTGGCAATCGGTAACGTGGTGCGATCGGCCCCGGACCCGATTTTGCCGCACCCGCGTGCCCATTTGCGGGCGTTCGTGCTGGCACCCCTCGCCGATATCGCCCCATTCTGGACCCACCCGCTGCTCGGCTGCTCCGCCGCTTCTATTTTGGCGGCCCTGCCGCCGCAGGGTATTAGGGTCTTGGGTGGCGATGGCGCGTAGCATCGGCCTTGCATTGCGCCGCAGCATCGCATAGATTTGTTGTTCACCTATTATCGGAGAAGCAGCGCATGGCGCGCGTCACCGTCGAAGACTGCGTTCAAAAAGTGCCCAACCGCTTCGAGCTCGTGTTGCTCGCGGCGCAGCGTGCTCGCAACCTCAGCCGTGGCGAGGAACTGACCGTCGATCGCGACGACGATAAAAACCCGGTCATCGCGCTCCGCGAAATCGCCGAGGAAACGATCGATCTGCCGCGCATCGAGCAAGACCTGATTCGTTCCCTGTCCCGTGCGCCGGAACCGGAACCGGCGGATGAGGAAGTGCTCGACCTCATCCCGACCGATCAGAACATCTTCGGCTTGCAGGATGTCACAGCCGAGGAAGAAACCGCAATTCTCGCGGCCGACGCCGAGGAAATGTCGCCCGAGGATCTGGAGGCGGCTATCGGTGCCGAACTCGGCGGTCGCGGCTTTCGGTAAGGCGAGGACGTCGCCAACATGACGCAACGGGGGATAGCAAGCGGCCAACCGCTCGCCGCCCCCGATGGCGCGGTCGCATCTGTCTCGACCGATACTAAAGCTCGACCCGACATTGTCCGGCAGTTCGAGCTGACAGAAAAAGTCCATGCCTACGATCCTAAGGCGGATACCGGCTTAATCGACGCGGCCTATGTGTTGGCGATGCAGGCGCATGGCAACCAGCGGCGGGATAATGGCGACCCCTATATCAGCCATCCAGTTGCCGTTGCCGATATTCTGGCGGGCTATCGCCTCGATACCGCGTCGATTGTCACCGGCCTGCTGCACGACACGATCGAGGACACCCCGGTCAAGCTGAAGGATATCGAGGCCCGGTTCGGCAAGCAGGTCGCCGGTCTAGTCGACGGCGTCACCAAGCTGACGCGGCTGGAATTGCAATCCGACCGCACCAAGCAAGCCGAAAATTTCCGCAAGCTGGTTCTGGCCATGAGCCGCGACATTCGCGTGTTGTTGGTCAAACTTGCCGACCGCCTTCACAATATGCGCACCCTGCATTTCGTGCAGAAGCCGGAACGTCGGCAGCGCATCGCGCGGGAAACGATGGATATCTACGCGCCCCTCGCCGAACGCATCGGCATGGATGCGATCAAAACCGAACTGCAAACATTGTCGTTCTCTGAACTCGAACCGGAGGCATTCGGCACTATCCAGGCTCGCTTGAACTTCCTGCGTGGGCAGGGCGCCGATGTGATCGACGAAGTGCGCGCCGAGCTGACGCGTATTTGCCGCGAGGCTGGGGTGAAGGCGATCGAGGTCGGTGGCCGGGAAAAATCCCCCTATTCGATCTGGGAGAAAATGCAGCGCCGTAACGTGGCGTTCGAGCAATTATCCGATCTGATGGCCTTCCGTGTCGTTGTTGAAACTAAAGCGGATTGTTACGCCGCGTTGGGTGCGGTCCACTCGGCCTATCAAGTGATTGCCGGGCGGTTCAAGGATTACATTTCCACCCCGAAATCGAACGGCTACCAGTCGTTGCATACCGGGGTGACGTTGCGGGAACCGCGCAATCAGAAAATCGAAATCCAAATTCGCACGCCGGACATGAACGACATCGCGGAAAACGGAGTCGCCTCCCACTGGCTGTATAAGACCCACGACGCCAAAGCCGATGGTAACGACACCAAGCAATTTCGCTGGGTACAGGCTCTCTTGGAAATCCTGGAGGATTCGTCGGCTCCCGACGAGTTCCTCGAAAATACCAAACTGGAACTATACGGCGATCAGGTCTTTTGCTTCACCCCGAAGGGCCGACTGATCCCGCTGCCGCGCGGTGCGACGTCGGTCGATTTCGCCTATGCCGTGCATAGCCAGGTCGGCGACACTTGCGTCGGCGCTAAGATCAATGGGCGCTTACTGCCCTTGCGCACCCAGCTAGCGAATGGCGATCAGGTCGAGATCATGACCGCGCGCGGCGGCACTCCGTCGCCGCAGTGGGAGCGATTCTGTGTCACCGGCAAGGCCCGCGCACGCATCCGCCGTTTCATCCATCAGGAGCAGCGGGAGCAAAGCCGCGACGCCGGCAAAGCCGAACTGACCAAAGCGTTCCGTCAAGCTGGGGTCGACGGGTCGGAAAAGGCGCTGGAACCGCATCTGAAAGCGCTGAAACACGCGACGCTGGAAGAGCTGTATATCGCTGTCGGCAACGGCAATCTGGCGCCTCGCGACGTCGTCGTCGCTGCCTATCCGGAGTTACGCCAAGCCGCACGGTCGCAGCGGATGGTGCCGGGGCTGATGCCGCGAACGGCGCGCGGCACGAAGCCGGACCATGGGATGCCTGTCACCGGCCTAGTGCCTGGCATGGCCTATAGTTTCGCCGGCTGTTGCCATCCGGTACCAGGCGACGAGATCCTCGGCATCGTCGCCACCGGCAAAGGCGTTACCATCCATGGGCGGGAATGCCAGACACTCGCCGGTTTCGTACAGACGCCGGAACGTTTTATCGACGTCGATTGGAATTACGAGGTACTGCACAAATCCAGCGCCTCAGGCAAAACGCCCGCGCACACCGCTCGGATTGCTATCGTAACTGGAAACGATCAGAGCGCTTTGGCGGTGGTGACAAATGCGATCGCCAAGCAGGACGGTGCAATTTCGAACCTGAAGATTGTCAACCGGCAGCCCGACTTCATGGAAACGCTGGTGGATGTCGACGTACGCGACATCGCTCACCTCGCGAAAGTGCTGGCCGGGCTGCGCGGTGCGAACGGGATTCAGAGCGTGGAGCGGGCGAAGGGCTGACGACGCCCTTTACGCCTATCCCAATGCGGAGCGAAAGCGTGCGATCAGGGCGCCGATGGCCTCCGGTTGTGTCTTCAGCGCGGTGCGATTGACGATCAGCCGGCTCGACACATTGGCAATTGTTTCGGTCACAACCAAACCGTTCGCCCGCAAAGTCGATCCGGTATCGACGAGATCGACGATCAGCCGCGAGAGCCCCAATCCTGGAGCCAATTCCATCGCCCCGTTCAGCTCCACCACGTCGGCATGCACGCCACGGCTGGCGAAGTGGCGGCGGGCGATGTTGGGATATTTGCTGGCGACCCGCACCCGCGACCAGCGCGACGGATCGTCGCTGCCGGCGGTTGCTTCGGGTTCGGCAACGCAGACCCGGCATTTGGCAATGCCGAGGTCGAGGGGCGCGTACACCTCGGGGTAGTCGAATTCCATCAATACATCGGACCCGCAAATGCCGAGATGTGCGGCGCCGAATGCCACGAAGGTTGCGACGTCGAATGGCCGGACGCGGATCACATCCAGATTCGGATCGTTGGTCGGGAACCGCATATGGCGCGTGTTTTCGTCGGAATAATCGGGCGCGGGCACAACCCCCGCACGCGCCATTAGCGGCCCGCATTCCTTGAGGATGCGGCCTTTCGGAAGTGCCATAATAAGCGGCGACGTCGCCTCGGGTTCTAGCGCGGCGGCGGTATAGGGGGCGGTCATGCGGTCCCTCTGGGTCTCGGATGGCGGTGGTCTACACTAGCGCGGGTTCGGCTGGAAGGCGGGGGCAGCAATGGGGTATCTGGAACCGATCTGCCGGGTTGGGTTATATCGCGCCATTCGAACAGTGAGACCTTTCATGCCGCCTTCCGCCGCCGCAATGCCTGTTCTTCCATCGCGGCGAGGCGCGATCTTGGCCGGCGGGGGCATCCTAACCGCGCTGGCCTCGGCCGTGCGGGCCGAGTGCACGATAGGCCCGGCACCGCACGTCAGGGGGCCAGCGGTATTTCTGGATTATGACCAGACGGAGTTGGACGCGGCCTACGACCAGTCGGTCTACGCACCGAATATGCGGCAATTGCTGAAGCGGTGGGTTAGCAACAGCGAATTGGTACGCCAGCGGCTAGGCGCACCCCGCCGGTTCGCTTATGGAAAATCGGAGATCGAGGCTCTGGACGTCTTCCCGACCGAACGCCCAAATGCCCCTATCGCGATCATGATCCACGGCGGTGCGTGGCGGGCGGTGAAGGCAGCCGACATGGCTTTTGCTGCCGAATTGTTCGTCGAGGCCGGTGTGCATTACGTGGTGCCCGATTTCTCCGCCGTGCAAGATGCGGGCGGTAGCCTTGTTCCGATGGCGGATCAGGTGCGTCGCGCCATCTCTTGGGTCCATGCCAATGCAAATCGTTTTGGGGGTAACCGGGACCGCATTTATGTGGCTGGCCAGTCGTCCGGCGGACATTTGGCTGCGGTGGCGCTGACCACCGACTGGCGCAAGGATTTCGACCTGCCCTCGGACGTTATTAAAGGCGGGTTCTGCATCAGTGGCATTTACGATCTGGCCCCGGTCCGGTTGTCGCAGCGCAGCGCCTGCGTGAAATTCGACGACGCGATGGTGGAAATGCTCAGTCCGATCCGCCATATCGGTAACTTGCATGCTCCTTTGATCGTCGCCCACGGTACCGATGAAACCCCCGAATTTCAGCGCCAGTCGCGCACATTCGTCGCGGCAGCGAAAGCGGCCAACAAGCCGGCCGAGCTTATCGTTGCCGAGAATTACGGCCATTTCGATTTGCCGGAGACGTTGCTGAGCCCCTACGGCATTCTCGGCCGGGCTATCCTGAAAGCCATACGGGTCTAGAAATGTAACTGCCCAGGTTGACACGCCTGGATCACGCGCTCCGGAGTTCTGCGATCAG
>JBAXFK010000220.1:0-8236 GCA_037139955.1 Rhodospirillales bacterium | reverse complement strand
GGGCAGGTCCATGTGGCGTTTCGGCTGGTCGACACGGTGCGAGAACTGGCGTTCACCGCGCTGTGGCGCCTCATGCTGCCGATCCTGTCGGAGCAGCAGCACGACCGCGCCGCATTGTTGGCGACAGTCGACCGGCTGCTGCGCCTCTCCAGCCGATTGGTGTTGCCGCTATGCGCGCTTTTGGCGGTCGGCTTGGTGCCGGTCGTTTCGGCGATCCTGGGGCCGGGTTGGGCAGCAGCGGGGCATGCGGCCTTGCCTCTGGTCGGGTTGATGGCGCTACTGGGGCTGATGTTTCCGTCCGGTGTCGCGCTGGTCGCGGCGGGCGGCGCGCGGCAGGCGCTGTATGCCAATCTCGCGGGCTTGCTGGCGACGGCGGCGCTGGTGCTGCTGGTTCGACCCATCGATCCCTGGCATGCAATGCTGGTTTGGTGCGGCGGGCAAATGTTCGTCAGCCCCTATGCGCTTTGGATGAACGGCCGAGCGTTGGGGGTCGGGCCGCTGCGACCGTTGCGCGCGGGGGCAGCGTGGTTGGTGCCGTGTTCGGCCGTCGTATGGATCGCGATTGCATCGGGGGTCTGACCGGGGCAGGATCGCGGTCAAAATCCATGAGGCCCCCATGCCCACATACGACTACCAGTGCGCGACCTGCGGTCCGTTCCGCGACTCCTTCCCCATGTCCGCCTTCGCCGATCCGCAGGCCTGCCCAAACTGCCAAGCCCTGGCACCGCGCGCTTTGACCCTGCCTGCCTTGTCCGGCGGTGCGCAAGAAAACGCGCCCTCCACCGGGTCGTGGTCGTCCCATGCCGGCGGCTGCGCCTGCTGCGCTGCGCCGCGTCGATCCCTGACCGCCGAGGCTGTATGAACTGGCGCGACCGCGCTGGAACCCGGTTCCAGTGCGAAAAGCGTCCGGTCACGGGCGCCAAGGGCATGGTCGTAACGAATCACCCGCTGGCCTCCGCCGCCGGGGCCGAAATGCTGGCGGCCGGCGGTAATGCCATCGACGCCGCGATCGCTGCGTTCTTCACCCTGACGGTCGTGGAGCCGATGATGGTCGGCATCCTCGGCGGCGGCATGGCGCATATCAGGCTGTCCGACGGCACCCACACCGTCGTCGACGGCCAAAGCACCGCCCCAGCCGCGACCGGCCCCACAACCTATATCGCCGACCCGAACGCCCCGCCCGGCACCATGGACACGATCGGGCGTAAAAACGCCCTCGGCCCCAGTTCGGTTGCCGTGCCGGGCAATCTGATGGGATGGTGCGAAGCACTGGCCCGCTTCGGCACATTTTCCCTGTCCGATGTCCTGGAACCGGCGATCCGGCACGCTTCGCGCGGATTCCGGGTCACGCCCTACCTGTCCGAGTGCGTTAACGACTGCGCCGCCGATATGGCGCTGGACCCGGAAATCGCCCGCGTCTACTTGCCCGACGGCGCCGCCATCCGGCCCGGCACCCGCTTGATAACCGGCGACTACGCCGAAACCCTACGTTCGGTCGTGCGGGACGGTCCGGACATACTCTATCGAGGTAGTCTAGGCACCCATTACGCCGACTGGATGGCCCGCACCGGAGGCTACGTCGCCAAATCCGACCTAACCGATTATCGCACCATAACCCGAGAGGCACTGCGCGGCAGCTATCGCGGCTTCGAGATCGTGGGCCCGCCCCCGCCATCGTCCGGGCCTCTCCATATCGTGCAAATGCTGAACATACTCGAAGGTTACGACATCGGCGCGCTCGGTTTCGGCTCGCCCGACACCGTTCACCTTATGGCCGAGGCGCTGAAAATCGCCTTCGCCGACCGTGCCGCCGCGACGGCCGATCCAGCCTTCGTGAAAGTGCCGATCGAACGGCTGCTGTCGAAACAATACGCCGCCGAGCGGCGTGCCCGTATCGATACGAACCGTGCCCAAGCCTGGACCGCCGAGGTCGAGGCCGGCGATCCGTCCGCCCACACCACGCATCTGACCGCGGCCGACGCGATGGGCAATGTCGTTGCATCGACCCAAACCATCAACTCGCTGTTCGGCGCCCGCGTCATGGTGCCGGGCACCGGCATGATTCCGAACAATTATATGCACGTGTTCGATCCGCGTCCGGGACGGGCCAGTTCGATCGCGCCGGGCAAACGGGTGACCTCCTCCATGTCGCCGGTCATCGTGCTGAAAGGCGGCAAACCCGCCTTCGCGCTGGGATTGCCCGGCGGGTTGCGCATATTCCCCAGCGTCATGCAGGCATTGTCCAATCTGATCGATCACGGCATGAGCGTGCAAGAAGCCGTCGAGGCTCCGCGTGTCTGGACCCAAGGTCACGCGCTGGAAATCGAAACCGGTTTTTCATCGGCGGTATTCGAAACGATGCGAGCACGCGGTCACGATGTCGCATCGGTCGGCAATGTCGCGGGCGGCATGAGCGCGATTCGTTTCCATGACGACGGCATGCTGGAAGGCGCGGCCTGCTGGCGCGCGGATGGCACACCGATCGGGATCGGGGGCGGCTTGGCGCGTGCCGGCGTGCGTTTCAGGCCGGAAGCGCAGCGGAACTGACGGCGCTTTTCAGCCTATCGATTTCAGCTTCCAGGCTTATCAGAACCCCGAACCGGGTTGCGCCAGATAATCCGCCTCGGCCTGTGTGTTAACACGGCCTAGCACGGCGTTGCGGTGCGGAAAGCGGCCGAAACGGGCGATGACATCGCGGTGACGGGCAGCGTAATCGACGGTTCTGTCGCCCAAATCGCTTCGGATCGTTTCGAATAGCGCAACCGAACGCGCTTGGTCCGCCAAGTCTTCGGAATGTTCGAAAGGCAAATAGACGAACATGCGTTGCACGGGCGTCAGTGCCCGATCGAAACCCCGATCGATGGCGGCGGTAGCGATAGCGCGGGCTTTCGCATCGGCGGCGAAGGTCTCGGGCGAGCCTCTGTGCAAGTTGCGGGATAACTGATCGAGCAAGATTAGCAGCGCAAGCGCACCCTCGGCCGTGTCCGCCCAACGATCGAGCTCGCCCCGTTTCGCGGCTTCGTGCCTGTCCAGGAACGCACGGCAACCGGCGTCGAATGCATCGCTTTTCTGGAACCAAACGGCCCGCTGCGCGGACGGATCGCCCGCGAACCAGAAATCCAGAATTGCTTCGAAATCGGTCATGACAACGCCCTATCCAATAGCCGCACCGAATGAACGGCCTCCCGCCCACCGAGGTCGCGTATCTGGCACCGGCAGGACGTTCCATCGGCAACGATAACATCCCCTGCCCCGGCCGCTCTAACCGCTGGCAGCACGCCAGCTTCGGCCATCGCGCGGGAGGTGTCTCGGTTTTCCGCCTGATAGCCGAACGACCCAGCCATCCCGCAGCAGGACGACGCCACCGGCTTGGCCGTCACCCCTGGGATCGCGCGTAACGCGGCGATGGCGTCCGGGAACGCGCCGAAGCTCTTTTGATGGCAGTGGCCGTGGATATGCGCGACGATATTTGTTTGTTTCAATGTCAGATCGTGCTCCTCGCGCGCTAAAAATTCGCTGAGCAGCATCGCCCGCCCGGCCAAATTGTCGGCCTCGACGCTCGGCAGCAACGATTTGAACTCGTCGCGTAACGTCATCAAACAAGACGGTTCCAAGCCGACCACCGGCAGACTTCCAGCCAAATAACGCATTGTGCGGCTGGCCTCGGCACGCGCTTTATCGACGAGGCCGGCGGCGAGGTAAGTGCGGCCGCAGCACAGCGCCCTGCCCTCGGTTTCCGGCACGACCGCGCGATAGCCGGCGGCCCGCAACACACGCACGGCGGCGCGGAGGTTTTCAGGTTCGAAATAACGGTTGAACGTATCGGCTAACAGCAACACATCGCCGCGTGGCGCGGGGGCTGCCGCGAGGCTGGCTTCGGTGTCCTGAAACCGGTCGGACTGAAATTCCGGAAGATCGCGTTCGGCGGCTAGACCGAACCATTTTTCTCCCAGACGACGCAATAGCTTGGATTTATTGCGCAAATTGGCGAGCCCGCTGAAACGGCTAGCAAAAGGGGCATAGCGCGGCAGTTCGGCAATCAGCGATTCCCGCCATTTCACGCCGTGCTTTTCGGCTCGGGCCGCCTGGACCTCGATCTTCATTTTGGCCATATCGACGCCAGTGGGGCACTCGCGCTTGCAGGCCTTGCACGACACGCACAGCGCCATTGTTTCGGCCAGCGCATCGGACGCCATCGCTTCCGCGCCCAATTGCCCTGTCAACGCCAAGCGCAACGTGTTGGCACGCCCACGGGTGAGATGTTTTTCATCCCGTGTCACCCGATAACTCGGGCACATGACGTTTGTATCGAAGGCGCGGCAGGTCCCGTTATTGTTGCACATCTCGACCGCCCCCAGCATACCGCCGAGCGGGCCTCGGTGTTCGGACCAGTCGAGCTTGGGTGCGAACCCGCTCGCCGCTGCATAGCCGGGGCCGTAACGGAATAGGGTGCGGTCGTCCATCGCCGGAGGGCGAACGATCCGATTAGGATTCAACATCGCGGTAGGATCGAAGGCGTCCTTCACCGTTTCGAACGCGCGCACGATGCGTTCGCCGAACATCTGGGTATGGAATTCGCTGCGCACTAGCCCGTCGCCATGCTCGCCGCTGTGCGACCCTTTGTACTCGCGCACGAGGGCGAAGGTTTCTTCGGCGATTGCGCGCATCTTGGAAACGTCGGTGGGGTCTTTCATGTTCAGCACGGGACGCACATGCAAGCAGCCGACCGAGGCATGCGCGTACCACGTACCTTTCGATCCATGCCGCTCGAACACGCCATTCAGTCGTTCGGTGTAATCCGCCAGATCGTCCAGATCGACGGCGCAATCTTCGATGAACGAAACGGGTTTGCCGTCGCCCTTCATCGACATCATTATGTTCAGCCCGGCTTCTCGCACCGATGCAATATCGGCCTGAAACGCCGAATCGACGGCCCGCACGACATCGGGGGAACCGAGGTCGCCCATAAGCTGCTCCAGCTCGTCCAGCTTGCGCAGCAGCGGCCCGTCCTCGTGCCCGTGGAATTCCACGATCAGCAGCGAATCCGGCTCCCCGATCAGGCAACGGTCGATGGTTTTTCGAAACATGACGATACCGCGGGCCAGGTCGATCATGTTGCGGTCGACGAGTTCTACCGCCTCGGGGTCCAATTTCACGATATGGCGGGACGCCTCCATCGCTTTGCGGAATGTTGGGAACTGGCAGATTCCCAGCACCTTGCGTGGCTTGATCGGGTGCAACATCACCTCGATCGCGGCGGAAAATGCCAACGTGCCTTCCGATCCCACCAGCAGCCGCGCCAAGTTTTCCCGGCCGGCGGCACGTTCGGCAGGCGTCAGCGCGTTAATATTGTAACCGCCGACACGGCGCAGTTGCTTGGGAAAGCGGGCCGCGATCTCATCCGCCTCGGTAGCGCCCAATACGCGCAGGCGCTGGATCAAGTCGGCGATATGGGCCGGTGTGTCGGCACCGAGATTGTCGGGTACGGCACCGAACGTATGGCGTGTGCCATCCGCCAAAATGGCGTCGATGGCGCTGACATTATCCGCCATTAAGCCGTAACGAATAGATTTCGATCCGCAGGAATTATTGCCCGCCATGCCGCCGATCGTGCAACGCGCATGGGTGGACGGATCGACTGCGAAAAACAATTTATCCCGCGCGAGTTCGCGATTTAGCAATCCGAGTGCCATACCGGGCTGCACCCAGGCGCGCTGGGCGGCGGCATCCACGCCGAGCACATTCCGCAAATGCTTGGAACAATCGATCACCAGCGCGCGATTGACCGTCTGACCGCATTGGCTGGTACCGCCCCCGCGCGGCAGGACGGGAATGCCTTCCTCGCGTGCGATGGCCAAAGCGGCGGCGACGTCGTCGATGGTTTCGGGAACGATGACGCCCAGCGGCTCCATCTGATAGATCGATGCATCTGTCGCATAGCGACCGCGGCTGGCGCGGTCGAACAGGATTTCGCCGGCGATATGACGCGAGAGTTTCAGCGCGAGGGCGGAATCGCCTGGAACCGTCGTCGAGGGATGGGTTGTGCTCATGCCCCCAGTTTGGCGCGACAGGCCGGCCTCCGCCAGACCGGCCTGTCGCCGACGATATTAAGCGGCCGCGTAGGCTCCCCGGCCGAAGATTTTGTCCATCGCCTCGGCTTCGGCTTTGTCGAACTGGGTCGTGACGGTGCGGACTTCCGCGACCTTTGCCAGCGCCGCTTGCACGGCCGGGCGGGCGTCTATGTCGGCGACCCAGCGAGCGACGTTGGGGAATTTTGCCATGGCGTCGGCGCCCATCAGCATGGGGATATTACGCAGCCACGGATGCGTGGCGATATCTGCCACACCGTATTCGGCCCCAGCCAGATAGGCATGGGTTGCCAAGCGTCGATCGATAACCTCGGTCACTCGGGTCGCCTGGGTAATGTACCGGCTTTTGGAATAGTCGTTGCCAGCGGGGGCGAAGCGGATGAAATGCACCATCTGGCCGAACATCGGGCCAACGGTGGACATCTGAGTCATCAACCACTGGATCGCGTCGTATTTGGCGGCGGTGCCGACCGGCAGCAGCTTGCCGGTTTTCTCAGCCAAATACAGCAGGATCGCGCCGGATTCGAAACACGTATACGATTTGCCGTCCGGCCCGTCGGAATCGACGATCACCGGGACTTTGGCGTTCGGGTTCAACGCTAGGAATGCGGCGTCGAACTGTTTGCCGGTAAACACATCGACAGGTGCGACCGTGTAAGGCAGGCCGAGTTCTTCCAGCGCGATATAGACTTTGACGACGTTGGGGCTGCCCATGCCATAGAGGGTAATCATATGCGTTCGATCCTTTATGCTAGCGGGTTTTCGGCATTTCGAATCCGGCGCCGCGTTCCACGAAGCGGAACATGGTCGAGATATCGTCGTTCGGCGATCCCGCCAGAATCGCGTGATGAATCATCATCCGAGCGGTTTGGCAGAGCCACATGGGGACGCCGATGTCCTCCCCCTGCTCCACAGCGAGGTCCATATCTTTCTTGAGTATGTGCATCGCGGCGCCAAAGCTAAAATTCCGCGTCAATACGGCTTGCGGCAATACCTTCTTCAGCGCGGCGTTGTCGCCGGTGCCGACCGATATTGCTTTCATTAGGACCTCGGGGTTCACGCCGCCCTTGGCGCCCATGACAAACGCCTCGGACGAGGCGACCAACGAAACGATGAACAGCGCGTTGTTGGTCAGCTTCAGCACTTGAGCCGCACCGGGCTCATCGCCCGCGACGGTGACGGTGGGGCCCCACAGCGATAGCATCGGCATCAATTTTTCCACGGTCGCGGGGTCGCCGGACACCATCACCGACAAGGTACCGGCGGCAGCGCCGGACGGACCGCCGGAGATCGGGCAATCGACGATGGTAACGCCGCGCGGGGTCATCGCGGCCTCTATTTCGCGCAGGAATTTCCGACCGACGGTGCAGGTATTCACCAGAATTTTCATTTTGCCGCCTTGCAGCAACCCGTTTTCCCCGAACACCACGGCGCGGAAGGCACCCAATGTCGGCAGGGACACAAACACCGTCTCGCATTGGTCGGCCAATTCCTTCGGCGTGGTGGCCTGCCGCTCCTGACGATCCAGCAACGGTTGCATCGCCGCCGGATTGGCGTCGAGAATCGTGAGTCGATGTCCGCCTTCCAGCAGCTTGGTTGCCATGGGTTGGCCCATCGCGCCGACGCCGAGATATCCTGCTTCCATCGGTTTTTCCTCCATTTCCAAGGACCACAATCGGCGATTCCTCGGGGGTGGGTAAAGGGGGCGTGCGTCGTGCTAAGCTGCGGCATCACAGCTTAGGGAAATGCGGCATGCCGATCGCGAAGCTGCCCGATGGGGCGCAATTGGCTTACGACGAGTACGATTTCTCCCCGCCTTGGGAAGACAGCGAACCGGTCGTTCTGGTCCACGGTTTCAGCAAGAACCGCGCCTTTTGGTATGGTTGGTTGCCGGGTCTCGCCGCGCGCTATCGGACCATTCGGGTGGACCAGCGCGGGCACGGCGATTCCAGCCCCGTCGCACCGGGCTTCGAAATCGGCCTCCGCCCCTTCTCCCAAGACCTATCCGACTTCCTCGATGCGCTCGGCATCCAATCGGCGCATTTCGTGATGGCGGAGTTCACATCCACCGTTGCCATAGACTTCGCCGCCGCCTTCGCCCCGCGTATCCGCAGCCTCACGCTGCCGGGGTTCGGCTACAATTACCG
>JBAXFK010000219.1:0-8270 GCA_037139955.1 Rhodospirillales bacterium | reverse complement strand
GATACAGGCCGGATACACCGGCCCCAATGACGATGGCGTCGTACTCCTGGATGGGAGCGTCGATCGTGGCGGACATGGCGGAGTTTCCCGTTATTGTCGGTCTGTTGGACTTCCTACTTGCTGGTAGGTTAGCGACAGGTCGGTTCGGTCGGCAATGCTTGTCGCGGGTCGAGTTGGGAAAATATCGGCATCGCGGACGCCCGCTCGGTAAGGTGGCGCAATCGGAGGGGCGATATGGCGGCATGTTCCCGATGCCGACGAGGGCCTGTTGCGTTTCATCGCGCATCCCCCAAGCCGATTGGATAAAATGCGCGCAGCCGTCGAGAAGCAGCCGTCGGGGGAGACGGATATCGCCCTGGATCGGGGCGATTGAGCCCGCGCCTCTATCCCAAAGCGCGCAACCGATCGGGCACCGCTGCAATCGACTCCAAATCCGCGTTCGCGAACGCCAGCCGCAGGTGCCGTTCCTGTCCCGGACCGAAGAACGGTCCCACCAGCGATAGCAGCCCGCACTCCGTGGCCAAGGCTTCGCCAACCGCCATCGCGTCGCGCGGGCCGTCGGGGATGCGGATATAGGCGAAATAGGTGCCGAGCGCGTCGATTTTCCAATCTTGCAACTGGCCCACACCTTCCCGAAACACGCGGGCCCGTTCGGCGATAATCGCTCGGTTGCCGGCCTTCCATTCCCCGAGGTTATCGATTGCCCAGGTTAGGCCGGGCAGGGGGCCTCGGGGGGGGCAAATCTGCATGGTGTCTAGGACTTTGTTCAATTCCGTTCTTACCCGAGGTCCGCAGACCATCGCACCCACGCGATGTCCGGCGACGCAGTAGGCTTTCGAGAACGAATACAGATGGATGACCCCGTCCCGCCATGACGGGTCCTGGAACAGATTATGCGGGGGCAGAGCGGTTTCGGGTAGGAAATCGCGGTACGATTCGTCGACGATCAACCACACCCCGCGCTCCCGGCAGAGTTTGGCGAAGCGGGCGATGATTTCGGGCGGGTAGACGGCCCCGGTTGGATTGTTCGGGCTGATCAGCACGACGGCGCGGGTGCGATCGGTCATTAATGCAGCCGCGCGGTCGGGATCGGGGATGAAACCGTCCTCGGCGCGGCAAGGCAAAGGGAGCGTTTCCAGACCCTGCATGGACACGGCCATGGCATTATTGAAATACCAGGGCACCGGTAGCATCGCTTGGTCCCCGACGCCGCACAGCACGGTCAGTGCCATGGTGAAGGCCAAGTTGGCACCGGCGGTGATTGCCACGTCGCCGGCTACGATGTCCGACCCATAGACGCGGTTAATGTCCGCAGCCAGCGCGGTGCGAAGCGATTCGTCGCCGTCGATAGTGCCGTAGCGCGCCTGAATCGGGGATTCCGCCCCCTCGGCAAGCCGGTGCGCAAGGTCCGGGTGCGTCGGATAGCCGGGGACTGCCTGCGTCAGGTCGATCGTCGGCCCCGCACGTCCGTCGTAGCGCAAAGCCCAGGCTTTGGCGGTGGGGATTGGGGCCGCGAAGGTGTCGCGGATGCGGGCGGAGAGGGGGGGAGCGTTCATGCCTCTATCTTGCGTCGCGCGCGGCTTTAGTGGAACCCCGCCATCGTCGATCCCATCGGCACTCCCACGGCACCGGGCCGCCGAGCGGCTAGCAATCGGTCGGCGGCGTCTTGGCGATCGGCTAGGATGTAGGCGCGGAGCAGGGTGAACTCCATGAGATCGATCTGGGCGTTGCTGCCGCCAAGCCGCCCGCGAACGGGTAGCAGGGGTTCGAGAAGGTCGATGGCAGCGGCGAAATCTTTGCGCTCGAACGCGACGAAGGCACGGGCGAGGGCGGGGACGGTATGTCCGGCGGGGTAGGGACCGGCTTCCATCGTGCTGGCGCGGGCTTCCAATGCATCGGTGTCGCCGGTCACCGCCTCGGCGAGGGCGATATGCCAGTCGAGTAGGTTCAAGCCAGGACGGGGGAAGGTCGCGTGAGCGTAATCCCGCAGTGCGGCCCAGCGGGCGAAGTCGCGCGGTTGGCCGGCGAGTTCGCTGCGCCACAGGAAGGCGGCGGCGTCGAACATCTTGTTGGGTGGCGGGCCGGGATAATCGTCGGCGCCAAAGCTTTCGGCGAACATGCGATTGCCGATTTCGGGATTGCCTCGGTGCAGTTCGAACAGCGCCAGATGCCAGCTCAGATGGCCGTGCATGCCGCCGAAGCGGGTGTAGCCGGGCAGCCAGTCGCGGATGAAGGCGATGCCTTCGTCGGCGTGGCCATCCTCGTAGCAGACATGGGCGAAGGCGTGCGCGACCGACCCGTTGTTTCTGTTCGCCGCGAGGGAGCGTTCGACAATGCGGCGGCCCTCGGCAAGACGCCCGGCCTCCGCGACGGCCATCCCGTAATGCGCGCCGAACCACCAGTCGTCGCCGTACGCGGGCGCAAGTGTGTCGAGGTAGTCCGCCAATTCCTGTACTCGCCCGGCGCGGCCGGAGATGCCGATCAGGCCGATCTGGTTGGCCGTGGTCGCCAGCACCATCGCATCGGTCGGCCAACGGTCGGTATGGGCGCGCACGGCAGTCAGCGCGTCGGTCTGCTTGCCATCGATCGACAGGCGGAAGACGCGAATATGGCTCGCTTCCCGCTCGCTTGCCGGGCAGGCCTCGGCCTGAGCGATGGCGTCCCGAGCGGCGGGAAGCTTGCCGCCGAGTTGTAGCAGCCGTGCGCGGCCGGCATGCGCCAATGCGAAATGCGGGTCGGCGGCAATCGCGTCGTCGAACGGCTGGCCGGCCCCAGGATACAGCGTCAACAAAAGATTGCAGGCTCGGTTATACGATTCCGCAGCGGCGTTCGATGCGGCGGTCAACGGCAGGCCATAGCGATCTGTGGGCATGGGGCGTCTCCTGGTGCGCTTTCGGGGTATCGTAGACCGACACGCCGTGCTTGCCACCGTTACACGACCGCGCTACCTGCCCCGCCGTCAAGGAGACCCCGCCGATGGCCGTGAAAGATGTGAAGAAAGTCGTGCTCGCCTACTCCGGCGGGCTGGATACCAGCGTGATTTTGCGCTGGTTGCAAACTACCTACAAATGCGAGGTGGTGACCTTCACCGCCGACCTCGGCCAGGGGGAGGAGCTGGAGCCCGCACGCAAGAAGGCCGAGATGGCCGGCGTAAAGGAAATCTTCATCGACGATCTGCGCGAAACCTTCGTGAAGGATTTCGTCTTCCCGATGTTCCGCGCAAACACGGTATACGAGGGCCAGTACCTGCTGGGCACATCGATAGCGCGCCCGTTGATCGCGCAACGCCAAATCGAGATCGCGGAAATGGTCGGCGCTGACGCCGTTTCGCACGGTGCGACCGGCAAAGGCAACGATCAGGTGCGGTTCGAGCTGTCGTACTACGCGCTGAAACCCGACATCAAAATCATCGCCCCCTGGCGCGAATGGGAATTGACCAGCCGCACCCGCTTGCTCGAATTCGCCGAAACCCATCAGATCCCTATTGCCAAGGACAAGCGCGGGGAGGCCCCGTTCAGCGTCGATGCGAACATGCTGCATTCCTCCTCGGAGGGTAAAATCCTGGAGGATCCGGCGGTCGAGGCCGATGAGATCGTCTACCAGCGCACCATCCGGCCCGAGGATGCGCCGGACAAAGCGACCGTGATTTCCGTCGATTTCGAAAATGGCGACGCAACCGCGATCGACGGTATTCGGTTGTCCCCGGCGTCGTTGCTGACGCGGCTCAACGAGCTGGGCAAGGCCAACGGCATCGGGCGGCTCGATCTGGTAGAAAACCGCTTCGTCGGCATGAAGTCGCGCGGCGTTTACGAAACTCCCGGTGGCACGATTTTGCTGGTGGCACACCGGTCGATGGAAAGCATCACGCTGGATCGGGAAGCGGGGCATCTGAAAGACAGCCTGATGCCGCGATACGCCGAGCTGATCTATAATGGATTTTGGTTCAGCCCGGAGCGGCGGATGCTGCAGGCGTTGATCGATACGTCGCAGAAATCTGTTTCCGGTCGGGTGCGACTGAAGTTATATAAGGGTAACGTGTCTTGTATCGGGCGCGAGTCCCCGAACAGCTTGTACGACACCCGTGTGGTGACGTTCGAGGACGATCGCGGTGCCTACGATCAGGTGGATGCGGCGGGCTTTATCAAGCTGAACGCACTGCGTCTGCGGCTGGGCGCGATGGTCGGGCGGAAGGGCGGGGCGCTGTAACCCTCCCGTACCGGAGGGTCTTCATTTGGTTGTGGCATCTGTCTCCCGGCGTCGATAAGTTGGCGCCGATGGAGATGCCGAGATTGCCGCGCCAAGCGCGACGACCGAATGAAAGATCGCAAGCATGTCGCACGGGACCATCGTCCGCCTCGCGCTTTTATCGGCCGTTTGCATGGCTTTGGGCGGGTGTTCCGAAACCGGGGATGCTTACATCGCCGGTATAAATCCGAACCCCTATCCGTCCGCCGACGGCCCTGGGGAGGTTTTGGACCCCGATGAGGTCCAATCTGCCCAACGCATCGCCGCCATCATCGAAGCCCATCTTGCTCGGCTTTATCCCACCGGCCAGATCGCGCGCGATGCCCATCCGAAATCCACCGGTTGCGTCGATGCGGTGTTTACCGTGAATAACGATCTAGAGGCGAAATTTCGTCACGGTATCTTCAGCGAACCCGGTCGTTCCTATCGCGCGGTTATTCGTTTCTCGAATTCGAACGAGAACCCGACCCTTCCCGATCGCGATCCGGATGGGCGGGGGATGGCAATTAAATTGTTCGATCTCCGGCCGAATCAAATTCCGATCGTCGCCGATCCGCTGTCGTCGTTGTCGCCGCGCGCCGATATCCCGTTCGTGGCACCGGATTATATGCACCTAGCGGGCGGTCTGTCGCAGGATTTTGTTATGATTAGCCATCCTGTCTTTCTGGTGGCCGATCCCGTCGGCTATCGCAAAGTCATCGGCAACACCGATTCAGCCAGCCCGTTGGCAGCGATCGTGCGGCCGTTTATCGCGTTGGAAGGCCTCGGCATCACCGGTATCAGGAACGCGATGGCCATTACCAGCCTTAAAATCGCCAATCCGTTGGCGCAACGGTATTGGTCGATGGTGCCGTACCGACTCGGGACCGGTCCAACCGCGATCGCGACCAAATTCTCGGTCCTGCCTGTGAGTTTCCCCGCCGACCCCGCCGCGCCGGATCCGGCCGACCCCGATTTCCTGCGCCACGCGATGACGCGATCGTTGGCTAAAGGGGATGCGAAGTTTGCGTTCGCCATCCAGCCCAGAACCGCTCCCTCGCAACCGGTCGAGGACCCGCGTATCGACTGGCCGGAAGCCGAAGCGCCGTTCCACACCGTGGCAACCATTACCGTGCCCAAGCAGAACTTCGACACGGACCCGCGCAACAAGGCGTGCGAATTGCTGTCCTACTCACCTTGGCACGCGCTGCCGGATCATAAGCCGCTGGGTGCGGTGAACCGGATGCGTAAGGTCATCTATCGATATATTAGCGCCTTTCGTCGGGACAAAGAAACCGCCGCTGCTCGCTGAGCGGCGCCCGGGTTCGGCTCAATCGTTGATCTGGATCATCGCGGTTCGCGCCGAACCGATGCCCAATTGTGCCGCACAACCGATGTAGAAGGATCGACATGAACCACAAACAGCACGGCGTCCTCGAGGCAATTTTCGCGCACCCCGTCAGCGCCAACATCGACCCACGCCACGCCTTCGCTCTGATCGAGACCTTGGGCGGCGAAGTGTCCCACGGTGGGCACGGCCACGTCATCGTCAAGCTCGGCGGCCATACGCACGGTTTCCACGATGTTCGGCATTCCTTGCCCAAGGAAGACGTCGTGACGCTTCGGAAATTCCTGGAACAGGCCGGTTTTACGCCAGAGGCAACTGCCTAAATCTTCAGGACCTCGGCACCCTTTCCAGGCTCCAGCTCGCAGGCGTTCACGGTCATGCACAGCATGGCGTAATACCCGATTGCGCCAGTGAGCTGGCTTTGCTGGCGGGACCCGACATCGATCCGCTAGGTCGGCAATCCATCGATACTCACGGCGTTTTTCTGGGCGCGGTACGCTACCAGCCCATCCTCGCCTTGCCGGGTCGCCCATTGTTTCAGCGTGTCGCGTTCTCCGGTATGGTCGAACAGCGGCACGCCGTAGCCGCAGGATGTCTGCACGAGGTCGACGTCGAGCACGACGATCTGTCGTGCGCCCGGCGGCTCCGCGCCGTCGAAGGCGCTGCCGAGCAGGGCGGTGTAATCGTCGGTCCCTCGAAGGAGGATGTGTCCGGTGCCGTACAATCGGAGAATCATCGGTGCGCCTTCGAACGCGCAGAACATGATCGTCAGGCGTCCGTCGGCGCGCATATGGGCAGCGGTTTCGTTTCCGCTGCCCGTTTGATCCAGATATGCGATCCGGTTCGGCCCCAGCACGCGCAGCGCATCGGCGCCGCGCGGGGAGATATTGATCCGCGATCCCGCAGCCGCCGAGGCGGTGAAAAAAATATGCTGGCGCTCGATGAACGCCCGCACGGCCGGCGGAATTTCGGGAAACTGCTTAGCCACGGACGTAGCGCTTGCACAAAATCCGCAGGTGATCGCGGAAATGCGGGCGCAACTTGGCGCTCCAGGGCGTACCGGCGCCAGCCTTCCAAGCGTCGGACATCGTCACTTCCGGCGATTCCAGGTGATATAGCGCTAGGTAACGGCGCGGCCCTGTCATGTCCTTGAACCGACGCGCGCAAATGGTGCCCGGCACTGCGGACAGGGCCGGAATGTGCTCGTTGTCGTACCAATCGTTGAATTCGGCTTCATGTTCCGGATCGACATTCATCGCGTTGACCAGCAGCCCGTTGCAGCCGGCCGGCGCCACAGCGTCGCCCGGCAGAGTTTGGGTGCCATCGAACCGCATCAACCGGTCGCACATCGGGCCGACACGCTTGGACCAGACCGACAGATTCTCGTAGGCGATGGCCTTGTAGGCTTCGCTTTGCAGCACATCGAGACTATCCAGCTCGTAAGTGGCCACGGCGTGCTTCGGATTCGCGACGCCGATCCAGCGCTCGCAGGTTCCGAAGCCGGGGACGCGTTGGCGTTCGGGAATGTGCTCTAGGTCGTACCAGTCGTGAAATTCGTCCGCGTGCGCGTTCGTGTAATCGAAGCCGACGGCCAAAATGCCTTTCGCCATGGTTTCCTCCAGTTGGCATGTTCGACGGGCATCCCAGCACGCGGCGCCGGCATCGCCAAGGGGCACATGCGGTGGCATGATCCTGGTTCAACCCGAGTCGGATTCATGCTCCATATCACCAAGCTCGCTGTCGGCATTCGCGACATAGACGAATTACGGGCTTGGCAAACCGAGCGCGCGCGGATCGATCCGCCGCTGCGCCATCGCACGCGCAATGCACCGAAGCGGCGGGACGAGGTTCTGGCCGGCGGCTCGATATATTGGATTGTGAGTGGCACGATGCTGGTGCGCCAACGCCTTCTCGATATTGTCGAGGACACCCGCCAAGACGGATCGGCTTGCACCGCACTGGTTTTGGACCCCGCACTGGTGCCGCTAGAGGGGCGGCCGACGAAGCCGTTCCAAGGGTGGCGCTATTTGAAAGCCGAGGATGCCCCGGCGGATATGCGCGATCTCGGACCGGTTTTGGGTATGGGCGATCTGCCGGCGGAGCTAAGGCGGGAACTGCGGGCTTTGTGCTTGATCTAGACGCCGAAAATCGCCCCGCGCACGTTCACGATCTCCGCCACCGGCTGCGCTGCTTTCTCCGCGACGCCGTTGTCGGCTTCCACGATCGAGAACGGCGTATCCCGCACTTCCCAGAATTTGCCTTGGCCGAAGATCGCCACGCCGCCGCCGGTATCGTCGGCGTACCAACCGTCGTGGATTGGAACGACCGGCAAGTTCCCGGCATCGCCGACACAGAAATAATCGGTTTTCCCCGAGCCGTCGGTTGCGCGGCGGACCATTTTCACCGCGAGATCGGGCCTCGGGCCATCGGTGCGCACAATGAACATCATGACCGGGTCGTCTCCGTCAAAAACCGAACCACGCGATCGACGAACGCGGCGGGTTGTTCCAGTTCCGGGTGATGCCCCGCAGCGGCGATCGTTTCGAAACGCGCACCAGGAATCAGCCCGGCATACGCGCGGCCATAAGCGGGCGTCACAATGGCGTCGCTCTCGCCCCACAGCACCAACGTGGGTACGTTAGAGCATTTCCAGCCTGACTGGAATCGCGGGGGCTTCCGAAACGGGTGCCATCTGTGA
>JBAXFK010000218.1:0-8284 GCA_037139955.1 Rhodospirillales bacterium | reverse complement strand
GTGCCTGCACCCCTCGCCCAAGACGGCGGGCAAGAAGGTGTTGCCGCCTTCACCGAGACGGCAAGGTCCCAAATGTCCAGCGGCCGGAACGCCACGTCGGGATCGTTCAACATCCGGTCGAGTTCCAGCAGTTTACGTTCGAGATCGATTGCGAGCATGGCGGTCGGTTCCCAGCGGTGGTTTGGATCGGAACTCAGCAAACGGCGTGCCAAGGTTTCAGCCTCCTCGCCATCGCACAACGCAATGAAAGACGCCGACGGTGTCGCAAAATGCGACGCAAAATGGGAAAGGGCGTTTTTCCGCCGATAGGAAAGGCGATAAAATACGCTATTCCCAACCTATCGATTGCGCCCCCGACCCATTCTCGCTTTGCGATACCTGCCCCAAGTTGCGCTCCAATAGATCGAGGACCCGAACGTGCGATCCGAATGGCGGCTGGACCCGGATTTTCTGACGGTCAATCATGGCAGTTTCGGTGCCACACCGTTGTGCGTGCGCGCCGAGCAGGATGGGTGGCGCGAACGGATGGAAGCGCAGCCGTCGCGTTTCATGGCACAGCTCCCCAGCCTATTACGCGCCGCCGCCGATCGGCTCGGGGCATTCCTGGGCGCCGAGGGCCGGGATATCGCCTTCGTCGATAACGCCACGACCGGCTGCAACGCGGTGCTGCGATCCCTGGCGCTGCGGGCCGGCGACGAAATCGCTGTGCTGAGCCACGTCTATGGCGCGGTGCGCAACACCGTGCGGTATGCGACCGAGCGAGCGGGGGCCGCGATCGTCGAAGCCGAGGTCCCCTTCCCCGAGGTTTCCGACGACGGCACCGTCGCCGCAGTTGCCGCTGCGTTAACGGATCGGACCCGTTTGGCCGTCATCGACCACATCGCATCCCACAGCGCACTGGTGCTGCCGGTCGCTCGTATCGTGGCCGCATGCCATGCGCGCGGGGTGCCGGTGCTGATCGACGGTGCCCACGCGCCGGGGCAAATCGACCTCGATATCGCGGCCTTGGATGCCGATTACTACACCGGCAACTGCCATAAGTGGCTTTGCGCGCCGAAGGGCAGCGCGTTCCTGTGGGTGCGGCCGGACCGGCAGGCCGCACTCCATCCAACCACCATCTCGCACGGGCTCGACGGCGGCTTTCTGGCGGAGTTCGATTGGACCGGAACGCGCGATCCCTCGGCCGCGCTCTCGGTCCCCGCTGCGCTGGATTTTCACGAACGCCTCGGCGGTGCGGCCCTGCGCGCCCGCAACATCGCGCTGGCGGCCGAGGGCGCAGCCTTGGTCGCACGCCGCCTCAACACCGAAGCCGTGGCGACCGGCGGTGCAATGGGGCTGATCCGGCTGCCGTGGGACGGCCCGCCGCAGGAATTGCGGGCGCGCCTGCTAGCCGCCGGCACCGACGCACCGGTCAACGCGATCGCAGGCGCCAATTGGTTGCGCTTATCCGCCTTCGCCTACAACGAACTGGACGATTTCGCGCGGCTGGCCGATCTTGTTGCGGACGTCATGCGGGAGGAACAGCCGTGACCATCGAATTTATCGGAATGATCCATCACAAACAGGCCTCGGAAATTCATCCTCCGGGGCCCGAAGTGTTCGATCGGGGCTACGTCCGCACCTTCGCCCAAGCCGCCGAGGCCGGCGGGTTCGATCGGGTGCTGGTCGGTTATTTCGCCGATGGGCCGGACAGTTTCATGCTCGCCGCCTGCGCCGCGCAATATACCGAACGCTTGGGCGTTTTGGTGGCGCACCGTCCGGGCTTCGTATCGCCCACGCTGGCGGCGCGGAAATTCGCCACGCTGGACCAGATTACTGGCGGGCGGGCGGCGATGCACGTCATCACCGGCGGCGACGACACCGATATGTTCCGCGACGGCGATATCACCACCAAGGACGAGCGTTACGAACGCACCGACGAATATGTCGGCATCCTCCGCCGTATCTGGACCGAACCCGGCCCGTCGGTGGATCACGAGGGGCGGTTCTATCGGTTCGCGAACGCCTCGACCGCCATCCGCTGCGTGCAGCAGCCCTGCATTCCCATCTTCTTCGGCGGTGCATCGGACGCGGCGCTCACGGTCAGTGCCAAGCATGCCGATGTCTATGCGTTATGGGGCGAAACCCACGCCCAGGTTCGGGAAATCGTGGCGCGCGTGCGCAGCGAAGCTGCGCGTTTCGGCCGTAGCATCCGCTTCAGCCTATCGCTGCGCCCGATTTTGGCCGCGACCGAGGACGAAGCGTGGGCACGCGCGGAACGGATCAAGCAGCGGATTTTGACCTTACGCGGCGGCCCCTCGACGATCGTGCCGGCGAACGAGGGTTCTCGCCGGCTGCTGGCAGCAGCGGCGCAGGGGGAACGTTTGGACACGCGCCTGTGGACTGGCGCGGCCTTGGCAACCGGTGGGCGCGGCAACAGCACCAGCTTGGTCGGCACCCCCGAGCAGGTCGCCGAGGCAATGGCGGATTATTACGATCTGGGGGTAACCACATTTCTGATCCGCGGTTTCGATCCGCTGGAGGACAACATCGAATACGGCCGATCGCTGCTGCCGCTCACACGGGAAATCGTTGCGAAACGGGCGGCGACGGCGGCCGCGGCGTAAATGAGCCGCGCACGCCGATCGCTTCCTCCACCGTGCGAAACACCCGATCTCGGCCGAACGCGTCCAGCAATCCCGTCCGTTCGGCCCGCACCACCGCGCGCTCCGCCGACAGGCGCGCAAGGGCGACATCGATGCCGCGTGCCCGCAAATAAGCGATATATCGGATCAACACCCCAGCGCCGGTGTAATCGATATCGATCGTCCCCGATGCCTCGATAACCACCAGCCGAACCGGCGTCGCTGCACGCTCGATCGCGGCTTTCAACGCGGCGCGGATGAACGAGGCATTGGTGAAATTCACCGGCGCAGCGGGGGCGAAAACCAGCACGCCGGGCACATACTCGGCCCCTCCGTCGTCGGGCGGCCACCACACGGTGGTGCCGGGCGCGCGCGCCAGTTCCGTGCAATGCGGACGGGCGACGATGTAGAACCCGTGCAGCAAGGAAAACACCACGCCCAAGATCGCGCCGGTCTGAATGGGCAGCAGCACGACCAGCAGCGCGCTCGCCAGGACCAACAGGATTTCGGTGCCGCCGCATCGGGCGATGCGCACCATCTCGCCCAGGCGGAACAATCGCATCGCGACGCCGATCAAGATGCCGCCCAGTGCCGCGTGCGGCAGAAACGCCAGCAAATCGCCGCCGCCGAACAGCAATGCCAACCCCAGCGCCACCGCAACGAGGCTCGCCCATTGGGAGCCTGCACCGGCTTCAACCGCAACCGCCGTGCGCGGCGGGCTGGCATTGACCGGAAAGCCGCCAATCAGTCCGGCGAGGATGCTGCCCGCGCCGATGCCGGCGAAATCGCGGGCGACGTGCAGCGGCCCCTCGGGTTGCGATGGATACGCGCGTAGCACCGCAGCCGTTTGCATCATGCAGACCATCGCAACGATGAGCGCTAGCGGTGCTAGGGCATAGACCTCGGCGAAGGACGGCATCGCTAGCGCCGGCATCGCGGGATGCAGCACCGCCAGCATTTCGACCGGCGGCTGCCACACCGCGACCGAACAAGACGCCAGCACCAACGCCAACAACGCACCGGGCACGCGTGGCATGACGGCATCGGTCGCCCGCGTTATGGCAAGTATGCCCAGCCCGATCCCGAGCGTCCAAAGATTGGTATCCGAGCGATGCGACCAGAGCGCGACGACACGATCGGGCAGTGTTCCGCCGCCTCCGGTCACGCCGAGCACGATGGGCAGTTGCCCGACGACGATATGGACGGCGATGCCGGCCATGAACCCGACGACAACCGGCACCGACAGCAAATCCGCCACCCAACCGGCGCGCAAAACCGCCGCGCCGACCAGCAAAACGCCGACCATGACCGCCAACAACCCGGCCAAAGCGACATAATGCGGCGTGCCCGCCAGCGCGAGCACCGCCAAACCGCCTGCGAATATCGGCGCGACGGTGGAATCCGCGCCGGCCGACAAGAAACGGTTCGTGCCGAAAAGCGCGAAACCGAGGCCACCGGCCACAAAGGTATACAACCCCGCCTCGGCCGGCATGCCAGCCAAATGCGCGGTCGCCAGTTGCTCGGGGACGGCGATGGCGGCCAATAAAAGGCCGGCCGCCCCGTCTTGCATCTTGCCGTGGCGGAGTCCGATCATGCACACAGCTTGCGCCCACCGCCCCCTCGGGCAAAGCGAAAGGATTCCGCCATGACCGGCCTCTTATTGCGCGACGACCGGGACGGCGTGGCCTGGCTGACAATGAACCGTCCGGCCGCTCGGAATGCGCTTTCGATGGGGCTGATGGAGGCAATGGACGCCGCACTCGCCGCTATCGAAATCGATCCAGCGGTGCGAGTCGTCGTGCTTGCCGGCGCCGGGCCTGGCTTCTGCGCCGGCCACGACCTGCGGGAGGTGCGGGAAACCCCTACCCGAAGCGCCTACGACGCGCTGTTCGCCCTGTGCGCTAGGCTGATGCAGCGGATCGTGGCGCTGCCCAAGCCGGTCATCGCGCGGGTGCATGGCGTTGCCACCGCCGCCGGCTGCCAGTTGGTGGCCAGTGCCGATCTGGCGATAGCCGGGGAATCCGCCCGCTTCGCCACACCCGGCGTCAACATCGGCCTGTTCTGCTCCACCCCCATGGTGGCGCTGAGCCGAGCGGTCGGACGCAAGGCGGCGATGGAAATGCTGCTGACGGGGGAGATGGTGCCAGCGGAGCACGCGCGGGAGATCGGGCTGGTGAACCGCGTGGTGCCCGACGCCGACCTGGACGCCGCAGTCGCTGCCCTCGCCGCTCGGATCGCCAAGGGCAGCCCAACCGCAATCGCAATGGGTAAACAAGCCTTTCAACGGCAGGCGGACATGGACCTACCCGATGCCTATGCGTTCGCTTCGCGGATTATGACCGAAAACATGCTGGCGCACGACGCGGAAGAGGGTATCGACGCCTTTCTGCACAAACGCCCGGCCGTGTGGTCTTGATGTCGCGGGGTGCGCTAATTACCTGAAAGCTGCCCATGACAGACCCATATCGTATCCTTGGCGTGCAGAAGACCGACGACGCTTCGGCGATCCGCGCGGCGTATCGGAAACTCGCGAAAACCCACCACCCCGACTTGAATCCCGGCAAGCCCGAAGCGCTCGACCGTTTCAAGGAAATCTCGGTCGCCTACGAATTGCTGTCCGACGCCGATAAGCGGGGGAAGTTCGATCGAGGCGAGATCGATGCCGCCGGCAACGAAGTGCGCCGCGAGCAACCGTTCTACCGCGATTTCGGCGAGGGTCATGGCCGCTACGGCGCGGCGCCCGAGGATTTGGACAGTATCTTTGCCCAGGCTTTCGGACAGCGGGGCGGGCGCGGCTTCAACGCGCGCGGCCGCGACGCTCAGTACACCTTGACCGTCGGTTTCGTGGACGCCGCCGCCGGCACCACGCGCCGAATCACCCTGCCCGAGGGGCGCACCCTAGATGTGCGCATTCCCGCCGGCACGACCGACGGGCATGTGTTGCGGCTAAAGGGTCAAGGCATGCCCGGCATGGGCGAGGGCGCGCCCGGCGACGCACTGGTGGAAATCGCGGTGGCCCCGCATCCGCTGTTCCGCCGCGAAGGCGACGACATCGTCATCGAATGGCCCATCACCGTGAAGGAAGCGGTGCTCGGGACAACGCTGGAAGTGCCCACGGTAAAAGGCAAAGTGCGGCTGACGGTGCCTCCGGGGTCCGGCAGCGGCACGCGGCTGCGCCTGCGCGGCCGGGGCATTCGCGAAGGACACCAGTTCGTCCAACTCCATATCGTCCATCCGCCCGGCGACGAACCCGAACTGGCGGCTTTCCTAAAAGATTGGACCCCCAAGAACGACTTCGACCCCAGAGCTGGGCTGGAGGAGCTATGATGCGCATCGCCGCCGTCGCCGCGCTGTTCGACGGTCTGCGGGAAGCCGATGTGGTGGCCTGGGTAGAACGCGGCTGGATCCGGCCGGAAGACGGGCCGGTATTCCACGACATCGACGTCGCCCGCATCCGCCTGATCCACGAGTTGCTGTTCCGCATGGACCTCCGGGAAGACGCGGTGCCATTGATTCTCTCGCTGCTCGATCAAGTTTACATGCTGCGCGGGTCGCTCCAGGCGGTTATGGGCGCGATCGAAGGACAACCGCCGGCCGTGCGCGCGGCTATCCTGGCGGGCCTGAGGATTTAGCCCTATCCTCGGCTTCCTTTGCGAGGGAGTTGGGCATGCTGACCATTAAGCAACTCGATCATCTGGTCCTGCGGGTCGCCGACCTGCAAGCGATGCTGAGATTCTACATCGATACGATCGGCTGTACGCTTGAAAAGACGCAGGAAGCCCTGGGGCTTTATCAGCTTCGCGCCGGGTCTTCGTTGATCGATCTAGTACCCGTCGATGGACCGCTGGGCCTTAAGGGCGGCGCGGCACCGGGTCGGGAAGCACGCAACCTCGATCATTTCTGCTTGCAAATCGAGCCATTCGACGCCGATGCGATTATCGCGCACCTGAAAGCCTGCGGCGCCGATCCGGCGCCCGTGGCATCGCGCTACGGCGCCAAAGGGCAAGGCCCATCGATCTACGTGCCCGACCCCGAGGGCAATGTCGTGGAACTGAAAGGCCCGCCCTGGCCGGATGGGGTGGGACCGAGCTGAACGGCCATCGGTTAGCCGTCGGCCTTCAAAACCTCGCCCGCGAGGTAAAGACTTCCGCAAATCAGCACCCGCGCCGGTGTTGCGCGCGGCAAGGCCGCCAGGGCTGCCAGTGCCGCGATCAAAGTTGGGCCGGGACGGGCGATGCCACCCGACGCCGCGATAACCTCCTCCACCGGCATGGACGCATGCTGTTCGGCTTCCGCGATTGCCCAGACCGACGTCGCGTGCGGCATCAGCGGACGCAGGAAGCCGCCGCCGTCTTTCGCCCGGTTGAGCCCCACCACCAAATGTACCGGCCGATCTCCCCAGCCCCGTACATGTTCGGCCAGTGCCTCCCCCGCGCCGGGATTGTGTCCGCCGTCGAGCCATAACTCCCAATCCGGTGGCAGCAGCGCCGCCACACGCCCGTGCAGGCGTTGCAGCCGAGCCGGCCATTCGGCGGCGGCGACACCTGGACCGAACGCGGCATCGGGCACGGGGAGGCCGGAGGCGCGCAGCGCGGCGATCGCGATGCCCGCGTTGTCCCATTGATGCAGGCCAGGCAAGCCGAGGGCCGGCAAGGCGATCGAACCGCGCGCATCGACAAAGCGATACGGCTCGATCGTCCAATCCCGATCGCGCAGCAAGACGGGGGCACCGACCTGGGCGGCGCGATCGAGCAGGACGGCCAACGCCTCCGGCGGTTGGGCACCGATCGCGACCGGCACGCCCGGCTTCATAATCCCGGCTTTCTCGCCGGCAATCGCCGCCAACGTGTCGCCGAGCAGTTCCTTGTGGTCCAGTGAAATGGAGGCAATGGCCGTCGCGGCGGGTGCGGGGACGATGTTGGTGGCGTCCCCGCGCCCACCCAAACCGACTTCCAGCACGCAGAGGTCGGCGGGTTCGGCGACAAACATGGAGAAGGCGGCGGCGGTGATCACCTCGAACAAAGTGATGGGCGTGTTGGCGTTCGCCGCCTCGATATGCGCCATCGTCGCGTTCAGCACCGCGTCCGACACGATCGCCCCGGCGACCCGGAAGCGCTCGTTGAACCGCACCAGATGCGGGGAGGTGAAGACATGCACGCGCCAGCCTGCGGCTTCCCCGATGGCGCGCAGGAAGGCGCAGGTGCTGCCTTTGCCGTTGGTGCCGGCGACATGGACGATCGGGGGCAGACGTTGTTCGGGATTGCCGAGCTTGGCCAGCAGCCCGTGCAGCCGATCGAGGCTGAGGTCCATCAGCCTCGGGTGCAGGCTCGTGAGCCGAGCGAGCACGGGGTCGGTGTTGTCGCTCACCCCCTGGTCACGCGGCCGCCGGGAGGTCCCGGATGCGCAACAGGCCGATGATTCGGGCCAAGGTGGCCTGCATGTCGCCACGCTTGACGACCATGTCGATGATGCCGTGCTCCAGCAAATATTCGGCGCGCTGGAAACCTTCGGGAAGTTTTTCGCGCACGGTTTGCTCGATCACGCGGGCGCCGGCGAACCCGATCAGGGCGCCGGGTTCGGCGATCTGGACGTCGCCCAGCATGGCAAAGCTGGCGGTCACGCCGCCGGTTGTGGGATCGGTCAGCACCACGATGTAGGGC
>JBAXFK010000217.1:0-8310 GCA_037139955.1 Rhodospirillales bacterium | reverse complement strand
AGCTGGTCCCGGACACACCGCTGGTCAGCACCTGGCCCTGGTTCGTCAACGTCGTGACCCGACCGGCAACCGAAACGCCGGTGCCGAGGCTGCCCGCCGAGGAAATCGTGCCGGCCGAAGCGTTGGTCAATGTGCCGACATTCCCGGTGGCCGCGACGCTCACGCCCGTTCCGGACAGACCGTCGGCTTGCATTTGGCCCTGGTTCAATAGGATCGGCAGCGCACCGGCCACATTCATCGCGACGGCGGATGTGCCGTTGGCGACGACAATGCCGGTCGCCGCGTTGGTAAAGCTCGATACCACGGCCGACGTACCGACATTGATGCCCATGCCGCCATTGCCGGCGGCCGAGACCGTGCCAGCGTTATTTATGCTGCCGACGGTGGTGACGATGTTAAGGCCGACACCGTTGGAGCCTGTGGCGATAATCGCCGCACCGGCATTATTGGTAATCGTGCCGACCGAGCCGCCGGCACCGGTCGAACCTACCACGACGCCACCGGCATCGGCAGTCACGGTGCCGCTATTGTTCAAGCTTGCGATGGTGCCACCCGTGACGAGCACACCCGTTCCCAAGCTGCCCGAGGCCTGAATCGTCCCACCGGCTTGGTTGTTCAAGGTTCCGACCGAACCGCCGGACACCACTTTCACTGCGGTACCGGACGCGCCATTCGCGCGAACTGTGCCTTGGTTCGCCAGTGTCGTGATGTTACCGCCGACACCGACAGCCGTACCGAGACTACCCGCAGTGCTGATAATGCCGGTCGAGGCGTTGGTCAGCGTGCCGATATTGCCGGTCGGCGCTATGCCGACGCCCGTTCCGGACACCCCATCGGCCTGCATTTGGCCTTGGTTCAGAAGGATTGGCAGCGCCCCGGCCACGTTCATCGCTACGGCGGATGTGCCGTTGGCCACAAGCACACCGGTCGCGGCGTTGGTGAAACTGGATACCAGCGCGCCCGCGCCGATGTTCACTGCCTTACCGCCGTCACCTGCCGAGCCGATTGTGCCGGCGTTGCTGACACCGTCGACAGACGTGACAATGGCCAAGCCGATACCGTTCGGACCGCTCGCCCCGATCGAGCCGCCAGCGTTGTTGGTAATCGTGCCGGCCGAGCCGCCCGCACCGGACGTGCCCACGGCGATACCCGCAGCAGCGCCGGTTACGGTGCCACTGTTGGCCACGCTGACGATCGTGCCGCCAGCGATCTGCACAGCTGTGCCCGACGCGCCGCTCGACTGAATCGTGCCACCGGATTGGTTGTTCAACACGCCGACAGAACCGCCAGAAACGACGTTCACGCCGACTCCGGCTGCCCCGGTGGCGAGGATCGAGGCGCTGTTGATCAGACTGCCAATACCGCCAGCCGCCCGAATCGCCGTGCCGATAGAGCCGCTAGATTGAATCAACCCGGTTCCGGTATTGGTGATGGTCCCGATCGATGTCGCAGTGACAATGCCGATACCGATGCCGCCGGGGTCCTGCTGCGACTGAATTGTGCCGTTATTCAAAATGAAGGCCGACACGCCCGTCCCGGTGACGACAGCCGGCTGCGCTCCTGCGGGGGTGATCGTGAGACTGCCGGTGGCGTTATTCGTCAGGCTATCGCCAGCGTTTAACGTGAAGAACGGTACCGTCCCCGTCCGCGCGGGGGAATTGGTGAAGGCTGTTTGCGCCGTCGCATCCCCAGCAACGCCGGCGATGGCGAAGCCCGCCACCGACGCCAACAATGCCGCTCGGCGGGAAGAGAAATATGTCTGAGCCAAAGAATCGTCCCCCAGGAGGCAGCGCTGTTCGAAGTATCTACGCTCCTGCTGTTTCTGTCTACCGAAAGTCTGGATCGAATGCCTGAACTGTATCGTTCTGAGACCCAAGCTTCGATTTTTGCGCCTTAGTCAATTTTCAGAGACGCTACTTATCCGTGCAACCGATAGGCAGGCGGAGCAAATCGGGCCAGAGGGGAAGTACGCCCTCGGCATGCCCCACCGAGGGTAAAACGATTGTTCGAATACAATCTAAGCGCCGAAAATGGCCCTCGTAGCTGCGGGCGATTGAATGATGGACCACGGCGTCGGCATCGCCAGCGAAGTGTATTTGCGCAATATTTTGCAACCGATCGGAGAAATCGGCGGGATTCAACGAGCCGGTCAGCGGCGCCAATCCCTCCCGCGCCGTCCAAGCCGCCGTGTCGAGGTTGGCGGCGACCGTGCGCAAGCTCACGACATCGTGTCTCCGCGCAGCGACCAACGCCGCAACCGCGCCACCGCCCGAATAACCCACCAGTTCCAGCGATCGCGCACCGCTTGCGGCCAACAGCCTATCGACAGCTTCGTGCGCACTCGCGATCGCCGCTTCGGAATATCGCCCATCGGTCCAGTAATGCCGCTGGCAAGCGGGGTCAGACCCCGACGCGACATATTGGCAAGGCCGCCCCAAATAGGCGACCGATGGTGCGAGATCGCGTACAGCGAGTTCCAACGCCAGGGGCTTCCAAGGGGTGGGGTCGTCCGATGGCGTGAACCGATCGGTCCAGGCATGACCATCGCCCTCGATATAAACACGCAGCATCGGGACAGCACCGAAACGGGCATAAGCTACAAGATGGAACAGCCGAGTCTGAATATCCACCCGTTGCAAACCTGCCGATGCAGCGAGCTGGGCAGCGTAGTGTCGCGCTTCCCGACCATTCGTGCAACCAACCGACAATGCCGCCACGCATAGCCAAACCAACGCCCTTGTCACGGACGCGTCGCCGGGACCGCTGCCTCGATCATCCCGCGGGCGGCATCCGGGACCGGGGCCACCGCCTCCACATGCTGCGCCAACGCCGCCCGCATCGATATCAAACCCGCCTCCTCGGTGGTGGGATTCCCCAATCGCGCTAAGCCCGTGTACCATAGGCACACACGATCGTTCGCATGGAGCGCGACGATCCGGCGACACACGCCCTCGATCCGGGAATATTGCTTCGTCAACGCCAGGAACGCCAGAAACGGCACTGCAACGTCGGTCCGATCCGGCGCGTGCGCGATTAGCTTCAGCATCGCCGGCTCCCACCGCGGCAACTCGCGCTCCCGCAGCTTGGCCAATGCAGTATGCTCGTGCCCGGAGATCAAATCGTTCCGCAGCGCCAGAGTCAGCGCTCGCAGCCGCGTCCCGGCTCGGCCGGAGGCAGTCCATGCATCGGTCTCATCCAACAATCGCGCATACCATTGAGATTGCGCCGGGGTCGGCGGGTGCCCCGCTTGCATTTGGCCGCCAACGAAGGCCGCTTCGCTGAGTGCCAGCCACCATAGGTGCACCCCGCCCCGCCCGTGATCCGACGGGAATGTGCCGAACACCGCAATTTCAGCCGGGTCTTGCCGGTTCAACGCCGCGAGGCGATCCCCGCCCATGCGCGCATCCTGCCATGTCGTCAGGCCGCCCACAGCGAGAACAGCGATCAGCGCGCACGCCAACGCCCTTACCCAACCGTCCATCGGCACCGGAATTGGGGATCGCAACACCCCGGCCGGCGCGGCCGTCGCGGCAATGGCCAGCGCAATGAACGGGAAACACAGCATGAACGGATACCAGAAACACAACGAACCCACGATCAGAAACCAACCGACCGCCGCGATCCCCAACATGCGGCGGCGCGCCCCGGCGACGAGCGTGGCGAAGAAGCACAGGTACAGAGCACCGGACATCGCTCCACCGGCCAACACCGCCTCGAAGATATCGTTATGTAAGTGGAAAGCACCGGCGCCGATGCCCTCCCAGTTCGGGTCCCAAATCCCGTTGGCGAAGCCGCGCACGCCAGGCAGAAAATTGTGCCGGTAAAGCAGGTCGTTGTAGCTGCCCCAGCCGAACCCGGTCAGCCATGCCAGCGGATGGTCGGCCAATCCCAGGGCCGCCGCCCAGATCAGCAAGCCGCGCGAACGCACCGAATACAGTGGGTCGTAGTCGCCGTAAGCCATGGCGCCCGCGATACACGCGCAGGTCAGCAACAAGGCCACAAGCGGGAACCAGGCGAGCATGCGGCGCGCCCGCAGAACAGGCACTGTGCGCAACCGCAGCACAACAAGTATGAGCAACACCGGCGCCGCGACGCACAGCAGCACGATCGCCGTTTTGTTGCCGGAGAACACGACCGGCGCCAGCCCGATCGCGCCAGCCGGCAGCAATGCGCGCCAATCGATGCGACGAAAGGCCCCGACGACGATCATAGCCACGGACGGCCCGACGGTACCCGCATAGCCGGCGTATTTCTCCGGCCGCCACGCCGACCCCATCGGCAACAGCGCATCCAGGCCGCCGAGCACCAACACCGCGAGTACGGCCGCCCAAACCATGGCGAGACGCGGCCTGCGATAGGCCCACAAGGCCATCGCCAGAAGGGTGAGCATCGTCAGTGCCAGAAAGCTGAAAATGCCCTCTCCGGTTTCGGGGGTACCGAACCAGGACCGCCCAGGGAAATTTTGCAGCACCGACACCGCAGCGTTCCACCCGATGAACGCCAACAAGACCAGGATATGCCGACGGCCGACCAGCGGAGCGACCGAATGCCCCGTCAGATCGAGGAGCACAAAGCTAACACCCGACGCCGCACCGACCGCCAGCAACCCGACCGTCGTCGGCTCCGTTTGGAACCAAACGCCGTACGCGAACGGCGGTGTCGCCAGCATGAATACGAAAACCGACAACACGACGACTGCCGTCCCCAGGGCTCGGGCGCAAACCGCCGGTAGCCGGTTGGGGTCGAATCGGGACGATGTCGCGGCGTAGGACGGCATAAGGGGGAGGCGTTCCTGTCTCTGACGCCCGTTTACCTCGGCGCCGAGGGAACGGACAGCCGTTTCAGCCGGGATCGCGCGTGATGCGTTTCAGGGTCGCGACCTGTCGGAAGAACGCCTTGCGGGGTTGCGCGGGCGTGCCCATCAACGTTGCACCCGGCGCGACATCGCCGATCACCCCGGACTGCCCGGCAATCCTCGCACCGGCGCCGACACGGATGTGACCGGTCAGGGCGGCTTGACCGCCGACTTGGACGAAATCCTCCAACACCGTGGAGCCGGCAATGCCGGCCTGCGCGACGATCGCGCAGCAGCGGCCGATACGCACGTTATGCCCAACTTGCACAAGATTATCCAAGCGGGTGCCAGCCCCGATGACGGTATCGCCGGTCGAACCTCGATCGACGGTGCTGTTGGCGCCGATTTCCACATCGTCGCCGACCGTGACGCGGCCAAGCTGCGGGATGCTCAGGAAGCCGGTGCGGGTGGCGGCGAAGCCGAAGCCTTCTTGGCCGATGCGAACGCCGGGAAACAATGTCACGCGATCGCCGAGCAACGCATGGCTGATGCTGACATGGGCGCCGATGCGGGCATCGCGGCCGATCGAGACGCCGGGACCGACGGACACAAACGGGCCGATGCGGCTATTGGCGCCGATGTTCGCGCCAGACTCAATATAGCTGTAAGCGCCGATTTCGGCGGTGGGGTCGACAATGGCACCATCCTCGACCGTCGCGGTGCGATGGATACCTGGACGCACCGGGGGCCGGGGATGGAATAATTCGGCGACCCGTGCCCACCCCTCCGACACCGCCGCCGTTACAATCGCGACGGCACCCGCGGGTACACGGTCTCGCAGATCGGCGGTGACAATGACGGCTCCCGCCGCAGTTTCATCCAGCGCGAGAACGTAGCGCCGGTTGTCGAGAAAGCTTACATCGCCGGGCCCCGCCGCGCGCAGCGGTGCAACACCGGTAAACATCCGGTCCGATGCAGGCGCAAAACCCCCGGCGACCGCAAGGATGGTGGCCAGTCCATGCGGTCCGCTCCGGGCGAAAAATCGAGCATCGCCCATGGCCGCTTCAGTCGGGGGCGCATCGGTCAAAAAAAGGCATCCTTCCATAGTAGGCCGGATGCGATGCTGCGCCACGGCGATATCGGAGCAATCTTAGCACTGGCACTCCCGACGCGAGAGTGCTAACAGCGATGCATCGGCGAAATATACCCAGTAGTGGCGTGTTTCCAACCGCCCGCCCTCGATTCCAGGAGAAAACATCGTGAAATTCCGTCCCCTGCACGACCGCATCGTGCTGCGCCGCGTCACCGCCGAAGAGAAAACCGCAGGCGGGATCATCATCCCCGATACCGCGCAGGAAAAGCCGATGGAAGGCGAAGTCATCGCCGTCGGTCCCGGCGCGCGCAACGAAGCCGGTCAGGTCGTTGCCCTGGACGTGAAGGCGGGCGACCGCGTTCTGTTCGGGAAATGGTCCGGCACGGAAGTGAAGATCGGCGGCGAAGACCTGTTGATCATGAAAGAATCCGACATCATGGGCATCGTCGAAGGTGCCGCCGCGCCGGCCGCCAAGAAAAAGGGCTAATCGCCCCGGCTCTCGCATTTCACCATAAGGAATAAATAAATGGCTGCCAAAGACGTTAAATTCGGCACCGAAGCGCGCGCCCGCATGCTGCGCGGCGTGGACATTCTCGCTGAAGCCGTCAAAACGACTCTCGGCCCCAAGGGTCGCAACGTCGTTCTGGACAAAAGCTACGGCGCGCCGCGGATCACCAAGGACGGCGTTACCGTCGCCAAGGAAATCGACCTGTCCGATAAGTTCGAGAACATGGGCGCACAGATGGTGCGCGAAGTGGCTTCGAAGACCAATGACATGGCCGGCGACGGCACCACCACCGCCGTCGTGCTGGCACAGGCGATCGTGCGCGAAGGCATTCGTAGCGTGTCAGCCGGCATGAATCCGATGGACCTCAAGCGCGGCATCGACAAAGCGGTCGAAGCTGTTGTGGGCGAACTGAAGAAGCGCTCTAAAAAGATCACCACCCAGGCGGAAACCGCCCAGGTCGGCACGATCAGCGCCAACGGCGAAGCGGAAATCGGCAAGATGATCGCCGAAGCGATGCAGAAGGTCGGCAACGAAGGTGTTATCACCGTCGAAGAAGCCAAGGGCATCGCCACGGAACTCGACGTCGTCGAGGGCATGCAGTTCGACCGCGGCTATATGTCGCCGTACTTCATCACCAACGCCGAAAAGATGATCGTCGAACTGGATAATCCCTATATCCTGATCCACGAGAAGAAGCTGTCGCAGTTGCAGCCGATGCTGCCGTTGCTCGAAGCCGTCGCACAATCGGGCCGTCCGCTGGTGATTATCGCCGAAGACGTCGAAGGCGAAGCACTCGCGACCCTGGTCGTGAACAAGCTGCGCGGCGGGTTGAAAGTTGCGGCCGTGAAGGCTCCGGGCTTCGGCGATCGTCGTAAAGCAATGCTGGAAGATATTGCGATCCTAACCGGTGGCGAAATGATCAGCGAAGATCTGGGCATCAAGCTGGAAAGCGTGACCCTGGAAATGCTGGGCAAAACCAAGCGCATCCTGATCGAGAAAGAAAACACTACGATCGTCGAAGGCGCTGGCAAGAAAGCCGATATTGTCGGCCGTTGCACCCAGATCCGCGCGCAGATCGAGGAAACCACGTCCGACTACGATCGTGAGAAGCTGCAAGAGCGTCTCGCGAAGCTGGCCGGCGGCGTCGCGATCATCCGCGTCGGTGGCAGCACCGAAGTGGAAGTGAAAGAGCGCAAGGACCGCGTCGACGACGCACTGCACGCAACCCGCGCGGCTGTCGAAGAAGGCATCGTTCCCGGCGGCGGCGTGGCTCTGGCCCGTGCGTCCCTAGTCCTGGCAAAGCTGAAAGCCGACAACGAGGACCAGAAGGTCGGCATCGAAATCATTCGTCGTGCCCTGCAGGCCCCGATGCGTCAAATCGCTACGAATGCCGGCGAAGACGGTGCGGTTATTTCCGGTAAGACGCTGGAAAACGACGAGTACAACTGGGGCTACGACGCACAAAGCGGCGCGTTCAAGGAACTCGTCAAGGCCGGCATCATCGACCCGACCAAGGTCGTTCGCTCGGCTCTGCAACACGCGGCCTCCGTCGGCAGCCTCATGATCACCACCGAAGCGATGGTGGCCGATCACGTCGAACCGGCTTCCGCCGAATAGTCGTTCTGCCTTCGACGCATCCGCGTCGCACGCGACACCCACGCCAGGGCATTAAAATGCCCTGGCGTGCCGGATTCGGTCCCTTTCTGTGTCGTCAAAGCCAACGCGGGCGACCCAGCGGAACCAGTTAAATTCATGATGCAACAACCATCGTATTAACGCGCCGTTCCCGTCTTGTTGGCTGGCTGGGCGCCCCCGAACGACGCGAAATTCCGCAACAACGCCCTCGCGCGGCGTCGCATGGTAAGCGTTGCGGCGCCCCCACATTGTATCCCGGCCAGGTCCCATGATCTTCTT
>JBAXFK010000216.1:0-8356 GCA_037139955.1 Rhodospirillales bacterium | reverse complement strand
CCCGCCATCGTCGCTGCCGCCCCGCCCGATGCGCGGTTATTCTTCCTCGGCAGTACCCGTAAATTCACCCGTTGGCCCGACGACCACGGCAACGGCGTATTGGCAGGGGAAGCCGCTTTCCTGTCCTCCGGCCGGCGCGGTGCGATACTCCACCCCACGATGATTTACGGCGCGCAGGGGGAAAATAACGTCCAACGGCTAGCCGGAATCCTGCGCAAACTGCCGATCGTGCCGCTGCCGAACGGCGGTGCCTCGCTGGTGCAGCCGGTTCATCAGGACGATGTCACTGCGGCTTTGATCGCCGCCCTGGATCGCGATTGGCCAGGGCCGGAATCCCTGGTCGTCGCCGGTCCCACCGCCATGACCTACGCCGATTTCATCCGCAGCCTCGCCGCCGCCGCCGGCCTACCTGCCCCGCGCATCGTCGCCGTCCCTGCCTGGCTCCCGATTGCCGCCGCCTGGATCATGCACGCCGTTCCCTTCCTACCCGACGTGGAGCCGGCCGAGGTCCGCCGCCTTTTGGAAGACAAAGCCTTCGACATCGCCCCTGCCCGCGCGGCGCTCGGCTTCGACCCCATCGGCTTCCGCGAAGGGCTTGCGCGGACATTCGGCAAACCGCACCATCGCGAAAAGGCATAGAAAGGGTCCCAATGCCCATCATCAACCGGATCGGCGAATTCCACGCCGACATGACCGAATGGCGCCGCGATTTACACGCCCATCCGGAACTTTCGATGCACGAAGCCCGCACCTCGGCCACGGTCCAGGCCAAGCTGCGGGAATTCGGCGTCGACGAAATCATCGTCGGAATGGCCGTGCATGGCGTGGTCGGGGTGATTCGCAACGGCACCTCCGACCGTGCGATCGGGCTACGCGCCGACATGGATGCGCTGGCGATCGCTGAGGAAACCGGCCTGCCGCACGCTTCGGTCAATCCCGGCGTCATGCACGCTTGCGGCCACGACGGCCACACCGCGATGCTGTTGGGCGCGGCGAAATACCTCGCGGAAACCCGCAATTTCGACGGCACCGTCTACGTCATTTTCCAACCGGCGGAGGAATTCGAAGCCGGGGCCGACAAAATGGTGAAGGACGGCTTGTTCGAGCGCTGCCCGATGGACCAAGTGTTCGGCCTGCATAATTGGCCGCAAGCCCCAGCCGGCACGTTTCTGTGGCGCGCCGGGCCAGTGATGGCGGCGGTCGCTTGGATCGATATCGTCGTGACCGGCAAAGGCAGTCACGGCGCCTTCCCGCATCAAGGCGTCGATCCGATCGTGGTATCGGCCCAAATCGTCAACGGTTTGCAAACCATCGTGTCCCGCACCATCGAACCTATCGAGGGCGGGGTCGTCTCGATCGGCTACATCGCCGGCGGCGATGCGTCGAACATCATCCCCGAGCGGGTGACAATGCGCGGCACAGCACGGTGGTTCAAGCCGCAGGTGGGCGATGCGATCGAAGCCGGGGTGCATCGCATCGCCACCGGCATCGCAGCCAGCTTCGGCGCCACAGCCGAGGTAAAGTTCAGCCGGCACGCCCCTGCGACGGTGAACGACGAAGACGCCACAACGGTCGCCGTGCGCGCCGCCACCACCACTGCCGGGGAAGTTAAGGTCCGCCACATGGGCGTGCCGACCATGGGCGGCGAGGACTTCGCCTTCATGCTCAACGCCAAACAGGGCGCATACCTCATGCTGGGCGGCGGCAATGGCAGCGACGATCCGCTGCTGCACAACCCCCGCTACGATTTCAACGACGCCATCCTGCCGGTCGGGGCATCGTGGTGGGCCACGCTGGCGGAGCAGTTGCTACCCCGAGCGGGGTAGGCCGCGCGGGGCGTGCATGGTACTGGATCGAGGATGAACAGCCCGCAGTGCGATCCTATGCCCGCGCACCAGGCCCGCGCCTTCTGGGCCGTGGCGCCGGGCCTCGGCGCGATCCGCACCGAAGTGCTGGGGCCGATCGCACCCGACAGCTTGCGTATCCGAACCATCGCGACCGGCGTATCCCGTGGGACCGAGTCGTTGGTGTTCGCCGGGCGGGTGCCGGAAAGTCAGCATGCTGCGATGCGGGCGCCGCTGATGGGCGGGGATTTTCCATTTCCCGTGAAATACGGCTACTGCGCCGTAGGCACGACCGAGGACGGCAATCGCGTCTTCGTACTGCACCCGCACCAGGATATTTTCGATGCGCCGGCAGCGATGTGTGTCCCGATCCCCGACTCGGTGCCCAGCCATCGCGCGGTGCTGGCAGCGAATATGGAAACGGCGCTGAATATCGTTTGGGATGCCGCGCCGCTGCCGGGAGAACGCATTCTTATCGTTGGGGCCGGTATAGTCGGGTTGTGTGTCGCGTCTCTGTTGGCCCGCATTCCCGGCGCGATCGTCACTGCGGTGGACACCGATCCATCCCGCGAACATCTAGCGCACTGCTTCGGCTGCCGCTTCGCCGAACCCGCCAACGCGCCGAGAGAGCAAGAACTGATCGTGCATGCCTCTGCCTCCGAAGCCGGGCTGCGGCTGGCGCTAGATCGCGCGGCGTTCGAGGGGCGGATCGTGGAGGCTAGCTGGTACGGCGATCGTGCCCCCGCCATTCCCTTGGGGGAAGCTTTCCATGCCCGGCGACTGCGGCTGATAGCGTCGCAGGTCGGCGCGGTGGCACCGGCGATGCGGGGCCGGCGGACCTATGCCCAGCGCTTGGCCCTAGCGCTCGAATTATTGGTCGATCCCGTCTACGACCGGTTGCTGGCGGGGCCGACACGGTTCGAAGCGCTGCCGGATGCGATGCCCGCCATTTTGGCCCCCGGCGGGCTGTGCCATGTCATCACGTATGGGAACGGATAAAATATGTTCAGCCTAACCGTCTGCGACCACATCATGATCGCCCATAGCTTCCAGGGCGAGGAGTTTGGCCCCGCCCAGCGCCTGCACGGCGCCACCTACGCAGTCGAAGCGGAATTCCGCGCTCCGAAGCTCGATTCGCACCAATTGCTGGTCGATATCGGTCTGGCCAAGACCGTGCTGCGGCAATTGTTGGACACCGTGGATTACAGCAATCTCGACGATAATCCGGTGCTGAAGGGCATCAATACCACGACCGAATACATGGCATTCCACATCTTCGAACTCCTCGCCGCCGCCTGCCGCGATGGGCGCTTGGGCGACGGCGGCAAAGCCGTGACCGGGCTGAAAATCCTGCTGCGGGAAGCTCCGACGGCTTGGGCCGCTTACGAAGCCGCACTCTGACAACGAAGGACCGAACCCATGCCAGCCGTCACAACCGAAATACGCGGCGCCATTTCCATCATTCGCATCAATCGCCCCGAGCGGCTTAACGCCATCAACCAAGCGGTGGCGGTGGAGATGCAGCAAGCGTTTCAGGCATTCGATGCCGATCCCAATCAACGCGTCGCGATCCTGTCCGGCGTCGGCGAAAAGGCGTTCTGCTCCGGCGCCGATGTTTCCGATCTACCCGAACTCTGGCGCGCCATTCCCAACATCGGTTTCAAAACCGACAAACCCATCGTCGCCGCCACCACCGGCTGGGTGATCGGCGGGGCCATCGTGATGGTAATGATGTGCGATCTGATGGTTTCCACCGAAAACACCACCTTCTACTACCCCGAGGCCAAGCTCGGCACCACCGCCGGCGGCATCAGCACGCTGGCGACCCGTATGCCGCATAAGCTGGCGATGGAAATCATGCTGCTGGGCAGCAAAATCCCGGCCCAACGGGCCTACGACGTCGGCTTCGTCAACCGTGTCGTTCCGAACGGACAACACGAAGCTGCCGCGCTGGAAATGGCCGAGCAGTTGCTGGATTCTGCACCCTTAGTCATTGGCGCACTGAAGAAATTAGTGGCCGATATCATGCCCGTCGGACCGATCGAGCATATGGTCGAAACGGCGCAGGTATTAGCCCGGGTGAAACAATCCGAGGATCTGAAAGAAGGCATCCAAGCCTTCAAAGACAAGCGCAAACCAATCTTCCGCGGCCGCTGAGCGCATGCGGCTACGCCATTTTCAATGCGCGGAATGCCACGCACCGCTGATCGGCATTCCGCCGGCAGCGGTCGTGTGCGATCGTTGCGAGACCCATGTTTCCTCGGTGGACGGCATTTTGGAATTCGTGCGCGACCGATCCGGACCGCTATCCGAACCCGAACAATACGATGCTCTGCACAACATCGACGGCGAACGTTCGGCCGGCCGCTACCGCGATCTCAAACGCTTAGCTGGCGAGCGCTGGCCCACCATGCTCGGCTCCGTGCTGGAAGTCGGCTGCGGTACTGGGTTACTGACACGCGCGCTGGTGGAAAGCGGCGACGCGTCCGACGCGGCGGTCACCGACATATCGTTATCGATGTTGCGGGCAACACGCACACATCTGGAAAAATCCAATCTGCTGTCCGCGATCCCGCTGACCTTCGCCACCCACGACGGCACCGCGATGGTCTTCCAGGACGCGACGTTCGACACCTGCGCCGGCACCTCGGTCCTGCACCACATGCAGGATGTCCGCAGCTTCCTGTCCCGCGCCTTCCGCTGGCTGAAACCGGGCGGCCGCGCATTCTTCACCGAACCGAACCTGCGCTACCATCGCGCGCTGGGACAAACGCTGGCGGATATCCTCACGGTGCTCTACCGCGCCGATCCCTCATTCTCGCACGGCAAACAATCGTTGCTGAACCTGGTCGGACAATGGCGTCGCGGCATCCTGCATCAAGGCGATTTGCCGTTCCTGGCGGGGCTGGAGGACAAGCACATGTTTGCCGGGGACGCTTTCGAGACCATGGCGCGGGAGGTCGGGTTCGAAACCGCGCTGGCCATTCCCGTGTCCCACAGCCCGACCGGCGTGGGTTTCGTGCGGCGGATCTGCGACCGAATGGGCATCGGCGATCCCGTGCGAGCCTCGGTGCTCGGGCTGTTACCGGCCTTCGCCGATCGGTATTTGTCGTTGCTGAGCCCGCGCGATCGCACACCTAGTTTTCTGTTCTGGATGGAAAAGGGCATCGGCCCTGCCGTACGCCGTTTCCACGGCCCGCCGGCTGCCGAAATTGTCCCGCAAGACGAACAACCGGAGGCATTTCGCACCGGCGGATTGCCGCCGCGCTGGACACTGGCGCTGACGGCATCGCGGGTGGCGGATGCGATAGCCGTGAAAGTCAGCGGCTGGTGCTTGGTCAACACCGATGCGATCTGGTTGCGGATCGCGCTGAACGGGGTCGCGCGACAAACCCCGGTGTGGCTGCCACGGCCCGACGTGCCGGAAGCGATCGACGCCACCGGCCTCTACGCGTCCTGGAATGCGCTGTGTTGCGGCGTGGACGACACGTTGATCTTCCCCGAGGGCGCGCTGGCGACCACCGTCGAGATCGTGCTGGGCGATGGATCGGCAGTGCCAATACCGATCCCAGCCTATCTTCCCTTGGACGAGACCGTGTTCGTCGCGCAATAAATCCGGGAGAGATGCCATGACGCCGAATCCCAACGTGTCGCAAACCATCGCCCGCGCGGTTCTTGCCGCGCTGCTGACCGGGGTCGGCTTATGGACATTATGGGAATTCGTGCCCGCACTGGCTTGGGCTGGCATCATCGCTATCGGCATCTGGCCGCTCTATCGCGCGGCTGAGCGCCATTGCCCGCCCGGCAAGCACAATATGTTGCTGCCGAGCGCTTTTACCGCATTGGTGGCGGCTGTTTTCATCGTGCCGTTGGCGATGGCGGCGGTGCAGGTCGCGCGCGAATGGCACCTCATTGTCCACTGGCTGGAAAGCGCCCGGCAATCCGGCTTGCCGGCCCCGGACTGGTTGCACCATCTGCCGTTCGGCACCGATGCGGCAGTGGAATGGTGGAACGAAAACCTGTCCGACAAAGACTCTGCCGCCGACTTGCTGCGCCGCATCGACCGAGCGGAGTTGCTGGGCACCGGCCGGCTCATCGGCGCCGGCTTGATCCACCGCGCGATCTTATTCGGTTTCAGCCTGCTGACGTTGTTCTTTCTATTCAAGGACGGCGACCGTCTGATCGTCCAAATGCGTCACGCCAGCGCACGCGCCTTCGGCCCCAGCGGCGAGCGCGTCGGCCGGCAAGTCATTGCATCTGTACTTGGCACGGTGAACGGCTTGGTGCTGGTGGGCGTGGCCGAGGGCGTGCTGATGGGCATTGTCTACGCCCTCGCCCACGTCCCCCACCCCGCTTTGTTCGGCGCGGTTACGGCTGTGGCGGCGATGATTCCCTTCGGCGCGCCGCTGGTATTCGGCGTGGCAGCCATCTTGTTGGTCGCGCAAGGCCTAAACACCGCCGCGATCGTCGTCTTTGCGGCCGGCATCGCGGTCACCTTCGTCGCCGACCATTTCGTCCGTCCGGTGCTGATCGGCGGCGCAACGAAGCTACCATTTCTATGGGTCCTGTTCGGCATCCTAGGCGGCGTCGCGAGTTGGGGACTGCTGGGTCTATTTCTAGGCCCAGCCGTCATGGCGGCACTGATCATGCTGTGGCGAGAATGGACCGAGGGCGCGACGAAGTAGCAAGCACACACCGGAGCACCTTCCCCCCACCCCCGCCGCATGGCAATTTCCCCCGCATGCACCCGCACATGCCCGGCCTCCGCTCCACCACTCCCCGCCAACGCGCGATCATGGACCTCGCCGGCGAGCTCGCGACGCAATGCGCCGCACGGGCGGAGGCGAACGATGTTGCCTCGATCTTCCCGCATGAAAATTACGGGCCGCTGCACGAAACCGGATATCTGCGCCTGTTCCTGCCCGAGCGGCTCGGCGGCGCGGGCGCGAGCGTGTTCGATATGGTGCTAGGGCAGGAGATTCTAGCACGCGGCTGTGCCTCCACCGCTTTGGTCGCCGGCATGCATTTCTCCCTGCTCGGTCGCGTTATCGACGCGAAAGCTTGGCCCGAGGATGTGCTGGCCGAGATTTGCGCCGTTTTGACCAAGGACGGCGGCACGATCAACAATTGCGTCACCGAACCCGACCTCGGTAGCATTTCGCGCGGTGGCCTGCCGTCGATGCGCGCCGAACGGGCGACGGGCGGATGGTTGCTGACGGGGCGAAAGATTTTCGTCACCGGTGCCCCCGTGCTGCGCTTTCTCGCCACCGGCGTGGTGCTGCCGCCCTCGGACCGCGCCCCGCAAGGTGAGTTGGTCAGCGCATTGGTCGACGGCCGCACGCCCGGCCTGTCCATCGAGAACACCTGGAACGGCAGCCTCGGCCTGCGCGGCTGCGGCAACGACGACGTTGTGTACGACCACGTCTTCGTACCCGACCATCGCATCGTCGAGCCCCTCACGATCGGCGCCCCACGACGCCCGCAAGGCGGCAGCGCCTGGGCACTTCCCCTCGCAGCCGGGGTGCTCGGCGTAGCACAGGCCGCGCTCGACACGGCCGCCCACTACGCTAACACCCGCGTGCCCGCCGCACTCGGCCAACCGATCGCCGGGCAGCCGCATATCCAACAATGGATCGGGGAGATGGCGGTCAAGATTCAAGCAGCCAGAACCGTGCTGCACGACGTGACGCGCGCCTGTGCAAACGGCGAAATCGCGACGGAGGACATGGCTGCCACCGTCGCACCGGTGAAATATTTATGCTCCAACACCGCCTGCGCGGTGACCGAAACAGCACTGCGAGTGGCCGGCGGGTTCAGCATGACCCGGTCTTTGCCGCTGGAACGCTATTTCCGCGACGCGCGCGGCGGTTTGTTCCAACCGCCGCAGGACGATCTCGCGCTGATGCTGGTGGGCCGGACGACATTGGCGGCGGAAGCGGGGCGGAGCGCTACAGAAAACCCTGCTGCTGAAAGCTGAACCAGCGGCTTCCAGCGACAATAATATGATCGACCACTGCGATCCCCAAAGCCGCCGCCGCACGCTGGACGTCCTTCGTCATTGCCACATCCTCTCGCGACGCCGTCGGGTCGCCGCTGGGGTGATTGTGGACCAGCACGATGCCGGTTGCGTTCAGTTCCAACGCGCGGCGGACGATCTCACGAGGGTAGACCATGGTGGCATTGACCGTCCCACGGCTTTGGATTTCGTCGGCGAGCAAGCGGTTTTTAACGTCGAGGAATAGTACCCGAGCCTGCTCGACGCGCTCGTGCGCCATCGCGGCGGTGAGGTAGTCGAGCAGGCGGTTGCAGTCTTTCAGGATGGGCTTGTCGCGCACCGTGTGTCGCAGCAGCCGCAGCGACGCGCCTTGCACCAATTTCAGCGCGGCGGCACCGGCCTCCCCCACACCCTCCACGCCCATCAATTCGGCAGCGCTGGCGGAAATTGTGGCTTCGAAGCTGCCGAAGCGGTTCAGCAACAGGCGCGCGATGGGCTTGGTGTCGCGCCGGGGCAG
>JBAXFK010000215.1:0-8398 GCA_037139955.1 Rhodospirillales bacterium | reverse complement strand
GTGTTACTTTCCGGCATTGCCCCCGAGACGCATTCTCAAGAAGATATGGAGCGCATTTACTGGGGGATCGGCTGCCGCCTCGGTTACCCAGTAGAACAAAGCGCGCTCGGCGATCGTCTCGGCCATGTGCAGCACGTTAAGGACGATCCCGTTGCACGCGGTTATCGTAGCAACGAAGAATTATCGCCCCACACCGACTCCTACCGCATTGTCGGGCTGATGTGCCTTCAAAAGGCGGAAACCGGTGGATACAGCCGCATCGTCAGTAGCTTGGCGATTCACAACGAAATGCTGGCAAATCGTCCCGACTTGCTGCCCCCCCTCTACGAAGGCTATTATTACGCTGTTGCAGAGGCTCGGTTTTCCGCCCAGCCGGTCACAGATTTCAAAATTCCGGTATTCTGTTGTATCGACGATATCGTAAGTTGCGGTATCTCCCGCAGCTTCATCCACGATGCCGCCAAACTGCGCCACGAGGAAGTCCCGCCCAAATTGATCGAGGCGCTGGACTATTTCGAGGCCACGGCCGAACGCGACGACCTCCGCCTGAAATTCATGCTAGAACCCGGCGAAATGCTGCTTTGGCATAATTTCCAAATGCTGCACGCACGCGATGCGTATCAGGACTCTTTGGCGCACACAAGGCATTTGCTGCGGCTGTGGCTACGAATCGAAAACGACCGACCGATCGCCGACGAAATCCTGCAACGTGCAAAAATATACGAACGGCTGTACCGCGAACGGAAGGAAAGCGTCCTGGCCTAGGCAGCGGCCAGGACGCTTTCGATTCAGTCCCGCTTGTAACGATACATGAACCTATCCGGCCCGTCGGATGTCACCAGTCCGACAGTCGGCGCTGGAAAATGGATCGGCATGATCAGCGTCGGCGTATCGGCGACGGATGCGAGGAACGACCGACGGGAGGCCACGGCCTCTTTCGGGTTCCAATCCACGCCTGGGCACCAATCGGGCTCACGACACTGAATGTTGTGATGCATCATATCGCCGGTTACAACCGCACGCTGGCCGCGCGAGAAAATATTGATGCAGCAATGGTGGGGCGAGTGGCCGGGCGTCGGCGTCAAGGTGACGGTATCGTCGAGCGCATAGTCGTCGTCGACCAACAGCGCTTGTCCCGCCGCAACGATCGGAAGGCAATTATCGCGGAACACCGTGCCCGGCGGGTTGTTGCCAGCGGCATGTTCGGCTTCCCAAACTGCATATTCCTTCTTGTGGAAGATGTATTTCGCATTCGGGAAGGTCGGCACCCAACGACCGTCCTTTAATGTCGTGTTCCAGCCAGTGTGATCGATATGCAGATGGGTACAAAACACGTAATCGACAGATTCGAAGGTGACACCGAGCGCGAATAGTTCTTTACGCCAGCGCTCCCTCCCGGGAAAGTCGAATGGTGCCGGGTGTCCCTTGTCTTCGCCGGTGCAAGTATCTACCAAAATGGTGTGTTTCGGCGTACGCACGACGAAGGTCTGATAGGTCACAACAATCATACCTACCGCGGCATCGAACACCTCGGGCTCCATGGACGGCAGATGCTCGTCCCAAACCTCCTGTGAAAACATCGGAAAAAATTGGCTGGGGAACCGCCAAGGTCCCTCCCGCTCGATAACGGCATCGATGGTGATGTCGCCGATCCTGACTTGCTTCATGGTCATTTTCTCCGTTCGATAGGCCGCAGCCTAACCCTTTTCCACATTCCAGAAAACCGGCGCGGGCCCCTTGAGTTGGCCAGTGATATTGTTGCGCCACGCGCCGGATGTAAGGTATTGGCCCAGCGGGATGTATGGCACGTAATCGAAACACTCCAACTGCAATTGTGCGGCGATTTTCTTGCGTTCAGCCGCATCGTCGCTATCGATCCAGGCTTCGCGGAGCGCTTCGATTTTCGCATTTTCCGGCCAGCCCACCCAGGCGTCCTTGCCATTGGTACGCAACCCACCGGACAATACCGGGTTGCCGTAATCTACCGATGGAAAACCGGAAGGAAACAACGACCAGCCACCTTTATCCAAAGGTCCGCTATTGGATCGTCGTTGCGTAACCGTACCCCAATCGGTGGTCTGAATTTCGATGTTCAGTCCGATCTTCTGGAATGCACCCTCGGCGACTTGGCAGAGCGCATCGTAGGCGGATGGATCGGTCGGATGCATGAACACGATTTTCTCGCCGTTATAACCACCGTCCTTAAGCATCTTCTTAATCGCGTCGGCACTCGGCGGATTGCGGATTGCTTCCATCCCCGCATCGGTGTCGCATTCCGTTCCGGGAAGGAAGAAGCCGGCGGGGACGCGATAGCCGTCGCGTTCCTCGCCCATCACAGCTGTCATCTCCTCGGTCTGATTTATCGCCGCCAGCATGGCACGGCGGACGACAACATTGGCGGTAGGGCCTTGGATAAAATTCGGCCGAAGCACCGGAAACACCCCATGCGTATCGATACGACCGACCGTCACACCGGGTGCCTTTCGCAACATCGGCAATAAATCGGGTAGAGGCATTTCGATCCAATCGACCTCCCCCGTGGTCAACGCACTCGCGGCAGTGGCGGGATCGGGAATGACACGCCATTCCACCCGATCGACGTTCACGCGATAACCGCCCCAACCGTACTCGACTTTTTCCGATCTCGGAACATACCTCTCCCATTTCGCCATCATCGCTCGGCTGCCCGACACAAACTCGTCTGCGATCCAGCGAAACGGTCCGCTACCGACGGCTTCGGAAACTTGCTTGTACGGGTCTTTGGCCAACCGTTCCGGCATCATCGCACATGTCGGCTGGGTCTTGCACAATGCGTTGGGCAAGAACGGGAACGGACGCTTCAAACGCCAGACGATGGTCCGATCGTCCGGTGCCTCCAACGCGTCCAGGCGACCATCGATGAAGGTACCGATGGGGTCGCGCACCATCCAGCGCCGCAGCGATGCGACGCAATCGCGCGCCAGGACCGGGGTGCCGTCGTGGAACCATTGATCGGGCCGCAAGGTCATGGTCCACCGCTTGCCGCCGTCCTCGACGACATGGCCCGAGAGCATGTGCGGATGCGGATTCAGCGCGATATCGCGCGTATACAGTGTCTCATACAGCATCAAACCCAGCGTGCGGGTCGCTTGCGCAGGATTCCACACCGGATCGAAACTGGGCGGGCTGGTGGTAGGAACGAACACAAGGGTCTTTGCTCCACCGCCAATGGCAGGGGCGGACAAAGCGGGGCCAGCCGCCAACGTGGCGGCTCCGGCCATAAAATGGCGACGGCGCATGGATACTCCGGACGTTTTCCTGCCCGGAGTATCGCATGCTCCGGGCTACGGCGAAACCACGATCGGCGTCAGGTCCTGAAACCAGCTTTGCGCCTGTACGAAGCCTTTCAGTTTCGGCGATAGCGCTCGCGGATTCAAGTCGTGTGCCACCCAAATCATCATTGCATTTTCGTTCATTTTCTCATGCAGCTCGGTAAGTTCGGCCATCCGCTTGGCATCGTCGAATTCGTTGAAAATCTTGCCGATCAGAGCTTCGGTTTCTGGCGTCGAGAAATGTCCCCAATTACCGCCGACCGGGGCCCATTGGCCGGTCCAGACATGGCGGACGATACCGTTGAACGGATCGACAAGGTTACGGCTGATATTAACCCCGTCGAATTCGGGAAACTTATCGACCCCGCCGCGCGAGATATTCAGCAACGCATTCCAATCCATCGATGTCAGCGTGGTCTGAAAGCCTACTGCATCGAGCTGCGATTTGACCAATTCGTTCATCGGCAACGGTTGCATCTGACCGGAACCGGATGTCGAAATCGCCAGATTTATTTTACAGGGATAGCACCCCGCTTCCTTCAACAACGCGGTCGCCTTTGCAGGATCGTATTCATATTTAACAGGCTTCCCGTAATACGGCATGCCCGGAGGGGCCGTCGTATATCCGGCGATCGCGGTGCCGCCCAGCAGTTCGACGACATCGGGGCGGTTGATGGCGAAGTTGGCGGCTTTACGGATACGGATATCCGTCATCGGGCCTTTCACGAAATTAAGCTGGTACGCCCAATTATGCGGATAGGTATTGGTAACGACATTCATCCCCGCCGCTTTCAACCGCGGTATGGCGTCGGGTGTCGGAGCTTCGATAAAATTCACCTGCCCCGAAAGCAGAGCAGCGGTGCGCGTCGCGGCTTCCGGCATCGGCAAAAGAGTTAAGTGATCGTGTTTGGGGATACGGGCTTTATCCCAATAATCTTTATTAGCATCGAGCTCCAACCGCTCGTGCGCGACCATGCGGCGATACCGATATGGGCCGGTCCCGGATGGCGCGAAGGCCAGCGCATTGCGGTCGTATTTCAATTTCTCGGCGTTGCAAGGACTGATCATCATGATCTGCGGCAGCAAATACGGGAACAGCGAATGCACGCGATCCATGACGATTGCGACGGAGTGGTCGTCGATTTTCTCGACGCTTGCTACGTTACCCGCATAGGTGCGACCGAGCGCGAATTGGAACGTATCGAATTGCGGTGCGTCCTTGTTCAGTATGCGCTGAAAGTTCCAGACAACGTCGTCGGCTATAAAGGGACAACCGTCGTGCCATTTCACGTTCTCACGTAGTTTGAAAATCCACCGTTTGGGGTTGTCCGGGTCGATCTTCCAAGACGTCGCGAGACCGGGTCGGATGTCCGATGCTTTGTCTGACTTCGACAAATCGAATAACACAAGCGCATCGTAGAGCGAATATCCAACGAAGCGCACGCCCTCGCTTCCTTGATCGGGGATGCCGGTCGTAATCGGAATATCGCCCGCCGTCATAGCGACCGTCAAGGTCGTGTCGGCCGCAGCAGGCCCGGCGAAAGACAGAGAAAGGGCAGCGGCCGCCAATATCTTTTTCATCGTCGTCTCCAGCTATCGGTTGCGCAAAATATGAACGATTTGCTCGGTATCCATGACGTCGCCGAACGTCAGGTAGAAGGCGGTCAGGGACGCTTGGTGTTCTTCCGGCGTGCTGGCGGCGTTGCCGTCGCTAACCATGACAACACGAAAATTCGACATCATTGCGTCTCGGGCGGATGATTCGCAGCAGATATTCGTCACAGTACCGGTAATCAGGACCGTATCGAATCCGCGGGCCCGCAGCCGGTCCGGCAAGTCGGACGCACCGGGCAGAAACGCGCTGAACCGATATTTCAACACGATCTCGTCTTCCGGCCGAACATCCAATGCCGCCCAAAGCGCATGGCCCGGTGTATCGGCGGTCATAGCGGCTTTTCGTTTAGCCCGAGCGGCGGGTGTGGCGATATCCTGCATGACAGACCATTCGACCTCGCAACGGGCATCGAAGGTATTTTTCACCCAGAATACGCCGCCGCCGGCTTCTCGAACGGCATCGGCCAACCGATTGACATCGGGCACGATGTCGCGTGCGGCTGGGCAAACGGCATGACCGATTGCATCGTCCATAAAGGCGTATTGCAGATCGATAACAATAAGCGCTGTCCGCTTCGGATTCAGATCGGAGAAAATATGTTCGGTCCCACGACGTGCGACCACCCGTGCAACGACCGAGGGTGGGAAATCGGCGTTACGCATAGACGCGCACCTTCTCTTCGACACGCACGCAACGCGCCATCCGCACCGCCGAGGGGTAACGCGGTTCGGGCGGGGCAGTGAGGCATTCGCCGGATGCTTGCGAGCAGCGCGGTGCGAAGGCACAGCCCGGCGGCAACTGGCGCAAATCCGGCGGGCTGCCGGGGATGGCGTCGATATCCCGATCTCGGCTTTGGCCATGCACGGTGGAATTCATCAGGCCCCGCGTATAAGGATGCAACGGATTGGCAAGGACATCCGCAACGGGACCTTCTTCCACCACGCGTCCGGCATACATCACCGCGATACGATCGGCGATTTCGCTGGCGACACCTAAATCGTGGGTCACGAATATTGTTGCCATACCCATTTCCCGCTGCAATTTCCTCAGCAAGATAAGCACCTGGATTTGCACGGTTGCATCCAACGCCGTGGTCGGTTCGTCGGCCAGCAGCAAGCGCGGACCGCACGACAGCGCCATCGCAATCATGGCGCGCTGACGAAGCCCGCCAGACAATTCATGCGGATAATTATTCAGGCGCTGTTTCGCAGACGGAATTTTCACCAATTCCAGCAGTTCCAATGCTTTGGCGAGGGCCTGGGCTTTGGTGCCGCCCTTGTGACGTCGGATCGTTTCGACGATTTGATCGCCGATGGTGTAGACGGGATCGAGCGCCGTCATCGGCTCTTGGAAAATCATCGAAACAGTACCGCCGCGCAGACGGCTAAGGCCGGCGGCGTCGAGAGCCAGCACATCCTGACCCTCGACCCGGATATTGCCGGAAATCCGCGCCTTATTGCCCGGCAGCAACCGCATCAAAGCGCGCAACGTCACACTTTTGCCAGAGCCGGATTCCCCGAGGATGCACAGTACTTCCCCGGGTTTGACGCTGAACGTTACGCCGTTGACTGCATGCGCGGTCGACTCGCGGGTAACGAAACGGACATTGAGATCTTCGACCTCGACCAAAGCGTCGGACATTTCAGTGAACTCCTGCGGCCAAAGAATGACCGGACTCGGGGTCGCGCATGTGGCAGGCCGCGATATGGGAGTCGCGGTCGTGCCATTCGCCCAACATCGGCTGCACCGCAGCGCAGACGGATTCGGCGAATTGGCAACGGGTGCGGAACCGGCAGCCGGACGGCGGATCGATCGGGCTAGGCGGGTCGCCGGTCAGCGGCGGTTCCTCGATCCGGTTCGCGGGATTCATCGACGGGCGGGATGCCAAAAGCGCTTCGGTGTAGGGATGCTTCGGACGCGAGAATATTTCGTGGACTGGACCGAGTTCGACGACCGCGCCGAGATACATTACCAGCACGCGATCGCTGATATAGCGCACGACGCTCAGATCGTGACTGATGAACAAGTACGTCAGATTGAAATTGTCTTTTAACGCACGCAACAGGTTCAGCACCTGCGCCTCGACCGATTTATCTAAGGCCGATACCGCTTCATCGAGAATTACCATGCGCGGTTCGATCGCCAAAGCACGTGCGATATTCACACGTTGCTTTTGCCCACCGGATAGCTCGTGCGGGTATCGGGGGCCGAACAGGTCCGGCTTCAAACCGACTTTCACGAGCACGTCACGGGCGATTCGACCCGCTTCGGCTTTGGTTTTTCCATGAACATGCGGGCCGAAGGCGATGGAATCCCGGATCGGCATGCGCGGGTTCAGGGACGATGCACTGTCCTGGAACACCATCTGCACTTGGCGACGCAGCGCGTTGACGCTGATGCCCCGCATTTCACCGACGGGGTCGCCATCGAACACCAACTCCCCGCTATCGGGTTCGATCAAATGCAGCAACAGGCGGGCAAGGGTGGATTTGCCGCAGCCGCTTTCACCGACGATTCCCAGGGTTTCCCCCTTATGAATTGTGAACGATACGCCGTCGACAGCACGCACGGTAGCGCCGGGGGCACCGCCTTTGACCTTGAAATGTTTGCGCAGATCGCGCGCGATCAGCAACGGCTGTGCCGGTCCGCCGCGGTCGAGAGATTCGCTTGCCGACATCACATCCTCACATCCATTGCCGAGCGGATACCGTCGCTGACGAGATTGAAACTGACCGATGCGATCAGGATCGCCGCACCTGGCAGCGCACAAATCACGGGATTCACATAGATTGACTGACGCAACGTACTCAGCATCAGGCCCCAATCGGCGGTAGGCGGTTTCACCCCCAGGCCGAGGAAGGACAGTCCGGAGGCCAGGAGAATACCGACGCTGACCAACGAGGATGCGTAGATGAACACCGGACCCAAAACGTTACCAAGTATATGGAAGCGCATAATAGTGAACGTACCTGCACCGGTGGCGCGTGCGGCCTCCACGAAATCCAGGTTTTTAACCTGCGCGGTGGCAGTTTCGGCAACCCGGCACATGGCGGGGGTAAACACCATCGACAAGGCGATCATGCCGTTCATCGTACCACCGCCCATTGCGCCGGAAATCGCAACGGCAAGAAGGACTGATGGAAAGGCGTAAAATACGTCCATTGTGCGCATGATCGCGGTATTGACCTTGCGCCCACCGAAGCCACCGATCACGCCAAGCGTTCCGCCGACAATAGTTGCAATTGCGACGGGGACGACACCCATCAGCAACGAAACCCGACCGCCGTAGAGTAAGCGGGAAAGTAAATCGCGGCCGAGTTCGTCGGTGCCGAGCCAATGGCCTTTCCAACCCATCGGTTTCAAACGGCCGATAATAGATTCCTTGTACGGGTCGAAAGGGGCCAGCAGCGGTGCGAAGACCGGAACGTGTCAACGACTTTGATACACCGGGTTCGGCAATTTAAGCTCGCTC
>JBAXFK010000214.1:0-8464 GCA_037139955.1 Rhodospirillales bacterium | reverse complement strand
GGCGGCGGCGACGGCCGTTTGTGCAGCGTCGGTAACTTCCCGCACGCGGCGCGCGATTTCGTCGGCACTGGCAGCCATTTCCTCGGTCGCGGCGGCGACGGATGTCAGGTTCTGCGTGGCCTCCCCGGCGCCGGATGCGGTTAGATTGGCCTGGGTGCGGGTGCGGTCGGCGGCGATGGCCATGGTATCGGCGGTCCGGCGCATGTCGTCGGACGCGGACGCCAAAGTCGCCAGCACCCCGGATACGGACGCGCCGAATTCTTGCGTATATTGTTCCGTCACGGTTTGCCGCCGGTCCTTGGCCGCCGTTCCGTGGCCGCCTGTTGCTCCAGCCGCAACCGCTCCCGTGCGTGGTCGCGCAATATGCCCAGCGATCGGGCGAGCGTGCCGAATTCGTCGCTGCGGGTCAGGCCTGGGACTTCGTTGCTCAACTCGCCCCGTGCCATTTGTTCCGTGGTTGCGTTCAACGCCCGCACCGGACCCGCGCCGCCGCGCCCGAGGAACCAGGTCACCGACCCGACGAGCAGGCTGGTCAAGAAAGTGGCGACGGCCAGTTCGATGGCGACCTTACGCTGTGCCGCGATCGTGTCGTCGATATAGACACCTGTGCCAATGACCCAATTCCAGGGCGCGAAACCTTTGACGTAGGACATCTTGGGCACCGGTGCGGTATCGCCGGGACGCGGCCAGAGGTATGGCACGACCCCGGCCCCCTGGTTTCGAACCGTATCCGTAAAGGCGACGAACATGTGTTTGCCGGCGGGATCCGTCATGTTGCCGACGTCCTGTCCCTCCAACTTGGGGGCAGTCGGATGCATGACGACGCGTGGGACCATATCGTTGATCCAGACGTAGTCGTTCGTGCCGTAGCGCAAACTGCGGAGCGCGGCGGCGGCGGCCTTTTGGGCGTCTGGCCGTGTCATTTCTCCCGCACGCTCCCGCGCTTCGAAGCCGGCCACGATGGATGTGGCGGACTCTGTCACCTGCCGGAGCGTGGCGATTCGAGCCGACTCAATTTGCTCGGCTGCGAGTATATAGACGCCGACCGAGAGTGCCATCAGCGCCAACACGGCGGCGATGGTCGCAAAATGCAGCCGGATGGCAACGGGGACGCGATGGAAGCGCATAGGGGGGCCTCATGCAGGACCCCGACAATGTGACAGCGAGAGGTTAACGAACCGTTAATATAGCGGAGATTTTATAAGGAATTTTTATTCACGCAGCCGCATGCAAAATCTCCAAGATATCGGAGATACCGTGAAGCGGGCGTGGATTGGTATGCAAGTAATGATCCAGCAGGGCCGCTCTCGCCACCGCCTCGAACCGGTCCGGCGCGACACCGACTGCCGATAATGTACAGGGCATGCCCAGACCGGCAATGAACTCGTGCAGGATATCGGCGGCGGGGCGGCCGAGCTGGCCCATAGCTTCGGCCACCAGGGCCTGTTTGTCGGCGTTGGCCGAGTGGTTGTAACGCATGACATGCGGCAACATCACGCAGGACGTATAGCCGTGCGGCACGTCGCAGGTGCCGCCGAGCACGTGACCGATGCCGTGGGATGCGCCTTTGGATACGCCGTAGCGATGGTGCTCCATCGACATCCACATGGCCAACTGCGCTTCCAGTCGCGCCCCCAGGTCTGCCGGATCGACGAAGGTACGCGGCAAGGCGCGGGTTAGCAGGCGGATGGCGCCCAGAGATTCGGAGGTTGACCGCATGTCGGCATTGCCGGCACAGGCGGATTCGACAGCGTGGTCGAGCGCCCGAATGCCGGTCGATAGCCATAGCCATTGCGGTGTGCGCAGGGTCATGGCGGGGTCCAGAATCACGACGCGAGGGATCGCGGTCGACGCGGTGTAGATCTGCTTCAGCATCGTCCGCGTATCGGTGCAACCGGCACTGGCGTTGAAATCCCCGGCCGAGAGGGTGGTGGGGATCGCGATTTGCGGCACGTCCGGGCCTGCGAATGTCGGGGCGATGCGGCGCCCGTCCGGCAGAACCTGGATGGCGAAGCGGTCGAAATCGGGCATTTCGGTCAGGTTGTGCCGCAGCGCGAGGCGCACCATCTTGCCGGCATCGGTGGTCGATCCGCCGCCGAAGGTGACGATCAGGTCGGCTTTTACCGCGCGAGCCTGGGCGGCGGCGGCGAGCACCGCTTCGCGCGGGGTATGGGACGGCATGCCGTCGTAGCTGCCGGCGTAACGATTGCCGAGTGCTGCGCGCATCTCGGCGACCCATGACGTTTCGCGATCGAGGGTGCGGCTGACCATGAGGAAGACGCGGGTGGCGCCGAGGCGGGTGGCTTCCTCGGCCAGTACGGTGGCGGCAGGGCGCCCGTAGACGATGCGGTCGATTTGGACGTTCTGGAAAACGCCGTCCATCGGGTTATTCTTTCACCGCACCGGTCATCGACGACACGTAATATTCCACGAAAAACGAATAGATGATCGCCACCGGCACAGAACCCAGCAACGAGCCCGCCATCAAGGAACCCCATTGGAAGACGTCGCCGGTTACCAACTCAGTCAAGATGGCCACCGGCACTGTCTTCTTTTCCGTCGATTGGATGAAGGCCAGCGCGTAAATAAATTCGTTCCACGACAGGGTGAAGGCGAAAATCCCGGCCGAGATCAGGCCAGGCACCGCCAGCGGTAAAGTGATCCGCCATAGGATTTGCAGCCGGGATGCGCCGTCGATCAGGGCGCATTCTTCCAACTCGTAGGGGATGGATTTGAAGTAGCCGATCAGCAGCCAGGTGCAGAACGGTACTAGCGTGGTGGGGTAGGTCAGGATCAACGCCAGCGGGCTGTCGAACAGACCGAACTGGAAGATCATGGTCGCCAGCGGAATGAACAGGATCGTCGGCGGCACGAGATAAGCGAGGTAGATTGCTAACCCGACATGCTGCGCGCCCTTGAACCGTAGGCGCTCGATGGCATAGGCGGCCAGGACGCTTGCGAAAACAGATAGGAAAGTGGCGGCGGTGGCGATGCCCATCGTGGTTATCAGCCATTGCGGATAGTCGGTCTCGAACAACAGCTTCTTGATATTTTCCAAGGTGGGGGAGCCCACCCAGAACGGGTTGTATTTCTTGTAGTCGTACATCTCGTAGTCGGGTTTCACCGACGTGATCGCCATCCAGTAGAACGGGAACAGCAGCACGATGACGAATATGCTCAGCGGAATGTAGATCGTGATGGTCCGGCGGGCGCGGGAATCCCACGCCATGTGCTCCGGCACATCGATGTTCGCGCCGTGGGTGGCGTCCTCGACGGTCGCGTCAGTCATTGTCGCCCCCTTGCTGCCATTTGCGGCGCCCGACGCCGAAGAAACACACCAATGTTGCCAATAACAGGAATGGGATCATCGACACGGCGATGGCCGCGCCCTCCCCTAGCTGGGACCCCGGAATGGCGCGCTGGAACGCCAGCGTTGCCATTAGGTGGGTGGAATTGAACGGACCGCCGCGCGTGATCGCGTAGACCAGTTGGAAGTCGGAGAAGGTGAACAGCACCGATAACGTCAGCGCCACCGACAGAATCGGCATCAGCAGCGGTACGGTGATGCGGCGGAATTTCTGCCAGCCGCTGGCGCCGTCGAGCAGTGCGGCTTCGTACAACGAAGGCGGGATGGTTTGCAGACCGGCCAACAAGGTGATGGCGACAAAGGGGATGCCGCGCCAAATATTGGCTGCGATCAGCGACCAGCGTGCCGCCCAGGGAGAACCGAGGAAGTCGAAATAGTGGTCGCTGACATGCAAAACATCCACCGCGACATAGGAAACAATCGAGAATTGCGGATCGTAGATCCACCACCATGCGATGGACGACAGCACCGTCGGCACGATCCAGGGCAACAGGATGGTGGCCCGTAAGATGGCCTTCAGGGGCAAATTGTGATTGAGCAATAATGCCAACCATAAACCAAGAAGGAATTTTCCGGTGGTGGCCACAGCGGTGTAGAAGATGGTGTAACCGACAGCATTCCAGAATATCTGGTCGTCGAACAACGAAATGAAGTTTTCCAACCCGATGAACTCGCCGGGTTGGCCGATGGTGGTGTCGGTCAGCGACAGCCACAATCCCAGTCCCAGCGGATAGGTCAGGAACACGATCAGCAGCCCGCTGCATGGCAGCAGGCATAATGCAACTAGGAACGGTTTTGAATCGAACAGCTTCGCCAGCCAAGTTTCCTTGGGGCGTTCCCTCAGGGCTCGGCTGGGTATCGTGGTCGCGCTCATGTGGTAGACACCTTATGTCGCACGAGCCTTCCCCGCCGAAACGGGGAAGGTGTCTGCGTGCTCAGCCCTTTAGATAACGGGCTGCCGCTTTGGCGGCCTGCTTGACAGCTTCTTCCGGCGTGGCGTTGCCGGTCGCCACCGACGCGAACATGTCCACCAGCGTGTAGTTCGCCGCCACGGCCGAGGCCGCCGCGTTGATCGGACCTTTGTAGCTGTCGTAGTACGGCGTATCCATCACGCCGATATACGGCTTCAACTTCGGGTCGCTGTCCCAGAACGCCATCTTGCCGTAGGCTTTCAGCGGGTTGGACCAATAGCCCAAGCACCCGGCGAGCCAAGGGGCATATTGTTCCTGCTCCATCATGAAACGCAAGTATTCCTTGGCGGCGTTGGGGTATTTGGTGTGTTTGAATGCCATCGCATTCACCGCCAAAGCCGAGGATGGCGCGGCTTTCGCCAAGCCCAAGGGCGGAATTTGATGGCCGGTGTCGGCCGCGATCGCCTGCATCTTCTCGTCGCCCTTCTTCAAGGCGTAGTAGATCGAGACGCCATTGAACGTCAGGCTAACCTCGCCCGCCGCGAAGGCCTTGTTGTTCGACGGATCACCCCAGGACAACGTGCCTGGGATCATGTGCGGGTAAAGTTCCTTGCAGTATTTGAGCGCCGCGATGGTTTCCTTGGAATCCAGCGACACCTTGCCCTGCGCATCGGTCAGCGACGCCCCGTGCGACCATAGAAGCCAATTGGCGAAACCGTTGCCGTCGCCGACGGCGTGGCCCAGCGCGAAGCCGGCAGGGTGACCGATTGCTTTAAGCTTCGCGCACATCGCCAGGAACCCGGCGTGGTCGTCGGGGATGCGGCTATAGCCCGCCTCCTTGAGCCAGGAAATGCGATAGACGGATGCGCCGCCGCTGCCGCCCATGGGAATGGCCAGCCACTCGTTGGAGCCCCATTTCTTCGCGTAGAGCTGTGCCAATGTGTGCCAGCCGCCGTATTTCTTGCCGAGGTACTCGGCCAGATCGTTCATCGGTAGCAGCTTGCTGGCGTAGATCTGCGGGTCGGAGCTGAAACCGATGATGATGTCGGGGCCGGCGCCGGTATTGGCAGTCACCGCCGTCTGCGGTCGCAAATCTTCCCAACTCACGAAATCCGCGCGCACCTGCACGCCTGTCGTTTCGGTAAATCGCTTGGTGTTTTCCTTGAAAAACACTTCATCCGCTTCGACGAATTTCGCCGGACGCAGGACGCGCAGCGTGGCGCCGGCCTCGATCTTGAAATCCGGCTTCTTCGTATCGACCGTAGGCACATCCAGATCGGCCGCTCGGGCGCCGATCATGGGGATATTGGCGGCGCCGATGGCGGCGGCACCGAATGCCAGAGAACCGCGTCTGGTGAGCGACATATTGATTTCTCCCTTTGATATGCTGCGAGCTTACGCGCTAATGCGTTGCCCGGTGGCACCGTCGAAGACATGCGTGGCCGACGGATCGATCGTCACGCGGATCGTCTCCCCCGGCTTCGCGGCGATACGCTCCCGGAACGCGCCGACGATCGGAGTGCCGGCGAAATGCGCCATGACCTGGGTTTCCGATCCCGTAGGTTCCAGCACGGTAATCCGAGCGGGTAGACCATCTCCGGCGAGTTGGAAGTGTTCGGGGCGGATACCGTAGACTACCGGACGCCCGTCTTGACCCGCCGCGCCCGGCGGCAACGGCAACACCGTGCCGTCATGGGCGGAAAACGATCCGCCCACGACCTTGCCATCGATGAAATTCATGGAGGGGGAGCCGATGAAGCCCGCGACGAACCGGTTGTTCGGCTTGTCGTACAGGTCCAGCGGCGCGCCGATCTGCTCGACATTGCCGGCGTGCATAACGACGATCTTGTCCGCCATTGTCATGGCTTCGATCTGATCGTGCGTGACGTAAACCGTGGTGGTTTGCAGGCGCTGGTGCAATTCCTTGATCTCGGCGCGCATGGCGACACGCAGCTTGGCGTCGAGGTTCGAAAGCGGCTCATCGAATAGGAAAACCTGCGGATCGCGCACGATCGCCCGCCCCATCGCCACCCGCTGGCGTTGGCCCCCGGACAATTGCCGCGGATACCGTGCGAGATACGGGTTCAGGCCGAGAATCTGCGCCGCTCGGCCGACCTTTTCCTCGATGTCTGCCTTGGATGCGTTGGTCAGCGACAATGAAAACGCCATGTTGTCGCGCACCGTCATATGCGGATACAGCGCGTAGTTTTGGAACACCATCGCGATATCGCGTTCTTTGGGGGCGACGTTGTTTACCACCCGATCGCCGATGGCGATTTCGCCGCTGGTGATATTCTCCAGCCCCGCGATCATGCGCAGCAATGTCGATTTGCCGCAGCCGGACGGGCCGACCAGGATCACGAATTCCCCGTCTTCGATTTCGACATCGACGCCGTGGAGTATTTCGGTCGAGCCGAACCGCTTACGCACATCGCGGATGGATACATTGGCCATAGCGGGTCGTCGTCTCCCGGTTTTTTCTCTGCATCCCCCTCCCGCGAGGGGAGGGAGTGCTTCGTTCGGTCGCGTCTTAGAACTTGGAGACGCGGGTCTCTTTCGCGGTGATGAATTCGAGCAGCGCCGGCTTGCCCGCCTGCGTCTGCGCGATACCCCGCTGAATCGCCGCGCGGATGTTGTTCGGATCGGTGACGCGCTCCCCGTAGCCGCCGAACGCCGTTGCCATATCGGCATAGTTGCCGGAAATGTCGGTCGAGCGATATTTCTCGGTCGAGATCGGCATGACCTTCAGCTCGATCGCCATCGAGAAGTTGTTCAACAGGATGGACAGGATGGGGATGCGCTCGCGCACCGCCGTTTCGAAGTCCATGCCGGTGAAGCCGATCGCTGCGTCGCCCCACAAATTGATGCAGAGCTTGTCGGGCTTGGCCAATTTCGCACCCATCGCCAACCCAAGACCCATGCCCAACTGCGTGGTTTTGCCCCAGCCGATGTAGGACATCGGAGTGGTGGAGGTCCAGAACGGGGAAATCTGGTCGCGCGGGCTGCCGGCGTCGTGGGTGATGATGGTGTTGTCGATATCGACCGCGCCCATCAGTTCCTTGATGACGCGATAGGGCGACAACGGCGCCTCGTTGGAATCGAGCAACGGCTGCCAGACCGCCATCCACTCGGCGCGCACCGCTTGAATTTCGGCCACGACCGCCTTGGTGTCGCGGTTGGATTTGATGCTCTGACGTAACTCGCCGATCAGGGCTTGCAGCGTCAATTTGGCATCGCCCAGCAGACCGACGTCGCTGACGATGTCTTTGTTGAGGTGGTTGGGGTCCAGCGTCGCGTGAACGATCTTCTTGCCGGCAGGGAATTTGATCCCGAAATTGGTTTCGGTGAACGAGCAGCCGATACCGATAATCAGATCGGCGTTTTGCACGAAATGATGCACCGGCTTCGGCACCGCGTTACCGCCCGAACCCAGCGAGAGTTCGTGCGTTTCGGGGAACGACGATTTGCCGCCCAGGCTGGTGGTAACCGGTGCGCCGAGCAGTTCGGCAAATTCGCGCAGTTCGGCCCATGCTTCGGCCCATTGTACGCCGGTGCCGGCGTAGATGACCGGGCGCTTGGCGGCCAGGATTGCGGCGGCGGCTTTGCGCACATCGACCGGATCGGGGCCGTACTTGTGGATGCCGACCGGGGTGTAATCGATGTCGCCGATTTCTTCGTTCCAGATATCGGTCGGAATTTCGACCAGGGCCGGACCGCTGCGGCCGTTGCGGATATTAGACATCGCGCGGCGCATGATGTTGGCGATTTCTTTCGGCATATTCACGACTTCGGCCGATTTGGTCACGCCGCGCATTTCGCGGGCCGATCCGAAGTTCGGGTCGATGCCGGCGATTCGGCGGGGATAGCCCTGCGGCAGCACCAGCAGCGGCACCGATTCCGAATAGCACTGGGCAACGCCGCCATAGGCGTTTTCCGCCCCGGGGCCGTGCTGCATGCAGAACGCGCCGACCTTGCGGCCCGATGTCACGCGGGAGATGGCGTCGGCCATGTGGATGCCGATCCGTTCCTGCCGCACGATAATCGGGCGAATATCGGCCGCCGCCGCGAATTCGAGCAGATGGTTGACCGGATAGCCGCAGAGGATTTCGATCCCCTCGGCTTTCATGATGTGCGCTATGGCGTCGCCGACCTTCATGGTTTTCGTTCCCTCGTGGCTGATTCCCCC
>JBAXFK010000213.1:0-8497 GCA_037139955.1 Rhodospirillales bacterium | reverse complement strand
AGATCGGAGTGCGCGTCGGTCGTCGGCATGCCGGTCGGGTTCGGAATGGCGGCGGCGGCCTCGCTCCAGGGATCGACCATCGCCATGAGGCGCCCGCCGCGCATGACGAACTGGTCTATGGCATACAACGTTGCTTCCGAAATGTTGGCCGGCGGTTGCGCCACCAGCAGCACGCCGATGTCGGCATCGATAACCTGCGCGTCGGTCGGCACAATCTTGACCGTGTTGGTCTGCCGCAGCAGCACGTCGGACGCATAGGGCTGCCCCGCGTTCCCACCCTGCTGGCGCGCCATCATCATCGTGCGGGGATCGCCCTCCATCGGCAAGGATGTCATCAGGCCGATCGTCGGGCGCGACGGATTGGACAACTCATAGACCAGTTTGGTCAAATCGTATTCCAGAAACCGTTCACGTTCGGCTTGGAAGAACGCAATGGTACGTTCATCGTCTTGCAAGTTAGAGCCCACGAGGCCGAACCAAACCTGCTCGCCCCCCTGATCGACCGGCACCCCTTGCAACCCATACGCCATCGCTCGGTCTTCGGTGTCGCTATAGGGTTCGGGATCGTAGAACTCGACCTTCACCTTGCCCTTGGACAACGATGCATAGTTGCGCAGCATCTCCCGCACATGGTCGGCGAAGGTGCCGTAGGACGGCACGGTGGCGCCGAGCTTGCGCGAGTAGAAAAGCCGCAGTGCGACGGGTTCTTTCAGGCCGGCCAGTACCTGCTTGGTGCCGTCGGACAGCGTGTAGAGGCGGGATTGCGTAAGATCGATCCGCACACCGTCCAAACGGGCGTCGGCGAATAGATTGATCCCGAGAGCGATGCCGGCGGCCGCGAGGACCCCGACAATGGAAAACCACAGACGGCGCATCGGATCAGTCCGCCTTCCGTTGTTCGACCAACACCGCGTTCACAAACAGCCAGAACCCGATGAAGGATACGAAATAGACAAGGTCGCGGGCCGAAATGACGCCGCGGGTGAATGCCTGGAACCGCTCCAGCACCGCCATCCGCCGAGCGACCTCGGCCAGGATCGGAGTATTCTTCGACAGGAAATCGGTCACCAGGGAATAGGATGCGACCGTAAAAACGAAGCAGATGGCCACCGCCAGCACAAAGGCGATGACCTGATTGCGTGTGGCGGCGGACATCGCCGCCCCCACGGACAAGAACGCCCCCGCAATCAATAGCGCGCCCAAATACCCCGATGCGATTACCCCGTTATCCGGGCTGCCGAGGTAGTTGACGGTCAGAATAAACGGGAATGTGAGCAGCAGCGCGATCGCGCAGAACAGCCACGCCGCAGCGAACTTACCGATCACCGCCTGCCAGACGGTAATCGGCAGGGTCAAAAGCAGTTCGATCGTGCCCTGTCGCCGTTCCTCGGCCCACAGCCGCATCGTGATTGCAGGGATAAGTAGCAGAAACACCCAGGGAATGAAGGTGAAGAATGGGTTCAGATCGGCCTGGTCCCGCTCGAAAAAATTGCCGAGGTTGAAAGTCAGCGTGCCTTGCAGCGCCAGGAAAATGACGATGAAGACTGTGGCGACGGGAGTGGCAAAATAGGCCGCAAGCTCCCGATCGGCGATGGCGAGGATGTTGCGCATGGTCAGGCCGCGTCCTTGATGCCGGTCGTCAGCAGCCGGAACACGTCGTCCAGCCTGCCCGAGGGATGCTTTTTGCCCAATTCCGCCGGAGTGGCGTCGGCAACGATTCGCCCGTTGGCGACGACGATGGCGCGGGTACAGACGGCATCCACCTCCTCCAGAATATGGGTGGAGATGACGATCGCCTTCTCCGGCGCCATTTGTTGGATAAGGGTGCGAACCTCATGTTTTTGGTTGGGATCGAGTCCGTCGGTAGGCTCGTCCAGCACCAGCACGGGCGGGTTGTGCAGCAGCGCCTGCGCCAGGCCGACGCGGCGCTTAAAGCCCTTCGACAGCGTTTCCACCGGTTGCAACCGCACGCCTTGCAGCCCCGTCAGCGCGATGGCGTGGGCGACGCGATCATCGCGTTCGGATCCGCTGAAACCGCGGATTTTGGCACAGAATTGCAGGAACCCTGTGACCGCCATTTCCGGGTAGGTCGGCGCGCCCTCGGGCAAATAGCCCAGGGCTCGGCGGGCAGCGACCGCAGCCGTCTGCACGTCGTGGCCGCAAATACGGGCAGTCCCGGCGGTCGGGATCATGAACCCTGCGAGCATGCGCATAGTCGTCGACTTGCCCGCGCCATTGGGGCCGAGAAAGCCCAAAACCTCCCCTTTGGCGACGCTAAAGGACAAATTATCGACGGCGGTAAAAGCGCCGAAGCGCTTTGTCAGGCCGACGATTTCGATAAGCGTTTGCGGCTGTTCGGTTGTCACACCGCGCTCCCCCATCGTGGTTTCAGTCGAACGGGGGCATAGCCGATATAGCGAGCAATGCAAGCGGGTTGCTGTCGGTGGTTAACGAGGTTTAATGCCGGCGTTAGGCGATCGAAGTGCCGCAAATAGCGCCTCCGGCGCATAAGCCTCCGGCACCAGCCCCTGCTCCGCCGCATAACGAACGCAAATCTCGATACCCGCACGATTGGCGTCCAACCCATACGGCACCGGGTCCCCGCCCACCAGCGAGCGAAACCGCTCCTCCGCGCTAGGTTCCGTCGCAGCCGCCTTCGCGTCCAGGAACATGCGGAACAGTTCCTCCGCCAGTCCGGGGTTCGCTTCCAGCAACGCCGTTTTGACGCAGATGACATGGTTCACGGGGTAGGCGCCAACCTTGCGGTACCATGCCGCCGATTCTGCCTCGGGGTCGGGGAACACCGAACGGATTTGGGTCTCGTCGATGCCGACTAGGGCGACACCGGCGTCGATCTCTCCGTTGAGCAGCATCGCGCGCAAATCTTGGTCGGGGCGGATGCGTTCGACATTCGGCGGATCGGGATATTCGGCCAGATGGGCATCCTCCGCCGTGACCCAGACGATATCGCGGTGATCGACCCCGTGCTCGTCCAGCAGAATGCCGCGCAGCCACACGCCCGTCGTCTGGGAGAATGCACGAACCCCGATCCGCTTTCCGACCAGATCCTCCGGCCCACGCAAGGTCGAGCCGATCGGGCACATCAAAGCATGATGGTGGAACCCGCGCATAACTACGATCGGAAGAGCGGTCAGGCCCTTTTTATAAAAATGCGCCTACGCCAACGTGGTCAGCGCGATCTCGCACAAGTCGAAATCGCCGGTTCGGACCATGCGGCGAAAAGCGCGGGTGATCGGCTCGACCTCCTCGAAGTCGAGCACAATCGTGTCGGACCCCACCCGCCCGTCCTTCAACGCGGCGGTGTGCGGGTAATTGGCGAATGCCGAGCGAAGACGAAGCATCAGGCTTCGCTCACTGTCGGGTAGATATCGGCACCGTAGTATTTACGGAATTGCCCGATCTGATCGGGCGGTGGCGGGGCGTAGACGCATTTCTTCGAGGTAAAACGACCGCCCATGATGCGGTTCATTTTCACCGCAGATTCGCCCAGCTTCACCAAGTTAGTAATGCCGTTCAGGATGGGGACCCCGTCGGCAGTTGCGTGGATGCCGGCTGCCGCCAGTAGCGCCATGACCACGCCGCCGGCCGCAATCACAACCTCGGCCCCCGCATCGGTATTCTTCTTCGCTGCCGCGTTGAATTGGGCGACCACGCGGTCCTGCGCTTCGCCGGGTTCGAAGGCCGCACCGAGGTCGGTAAGTCGATCCACCTGCATGCGGTTCACCGCAGCGAATCGGTCGCGTAGCCCATAACGGTGGACGTTTTCGACGATGCGCGGTGTGAATTTCTCGTTGATCGTCACCAGGGAGAAGTTGGCGCCCATCATGCAGGCCATGTGCAGTGCCGATTCGCAGAGGCCGAGCACGGGGATGTCGGTGATTTCGCGGGCCTCGCGGAGGCCCGGGTCGGCGATATTGCCGATCAGGAACGCGTCGTAGCCTTCCCGGGTGGCGCGATGGACGTTTTCCAGCACTTCCCCGGTTTCGAGGTATTCTAGATATCGGTACTGATCGCCCGTCCCACCGATCTTGGCGATGCCATGGGCGTGGATTTCGGTGCCCTCGTCCTTCACCTTGTCCAGGATGGACCGCAAGACGGCGGGATAGCCGCCCCATTCGGTTTGACGGGACATACTCTGGTACCAAAGTTTCATCGTCGCCTCCTTGTGCGCGCTTCAAACTAGCGCGGCTTCCGGGGGAGCGGCTATAAGCGCGGGAGAAGAGAATAAGGGGCTCACGATGGTTCGGGGTTTCCGGGTGTTGGCCCGGGCGATGGCGATTCTGGCTGTTCCAGCCATGGCGGCGCATGCCCAAACGCTGACGATCGCGTCGTCGGCGCCCGTCACGAGTATGGATCCGCATTACCATACACTGACGCCGAATATCTCGGCGCACGGACACATCTTCGACCGCCTTATCGACCAGGATGCGTCCGGTCGCATGGTCCCGAATTTGGCCCTGAGTTGGACGCTCCGCGACGAAAAAACCTGGGAGTTCAAACTGCGGGAGGCGAAATTCCACGACGGATCGCCCTTCACCGCCGAAGACGTGGCCTACACACTCGCCCGCGTTCCCACGGTCAAGAACAGCCCGGCCTCGTTCCAGATTTACACCCGCGCGGTTGTTGGCACCGAAATCCTGGACCCGCACACGATCCTGCTGAAAACCGCAAACCCCTACCCGCTGCTGCCGCAAGATATGCTGCAGGTCATGATGATATCCCACAAATTGGGCGCGGAACCGACGACCGAAGATTTCAATAGCGGCAAAAACGCCGTCGGCACCGGCCCGTTCCGTTTCGTGTCCTACCAGCCGGGCAACCGCCTCGCACTCGACCGGAACGACGGTTATTGGGGGGCCAAGCCGCACTGGGCGCATGTCGATTACCGCATGATCTCCAACGAGGCCGCCCGCACCGCGTCGCTGCTGGCTGGCGATGTCGGGATCATCGAATTCGTGCCGCCGGCCGATTTGGCGAAGCTGCGGCAAGACCCCAAAATCGTGCTTTCCGAAGTCGTGAGCAACCGATCCATCTATCTGTGGCTCGACCATTCGCACGAAGGGACCATGCCGGAAGTGACCGGCCCGAACGGGGAGGTTCTGCCGAAGAACCCGTTGAAGGACCTACGGGTCAGGCAGGCGCTCTCGCTGGCAGTGAACCGTCCCGGCATCGTCGATCGGGTCATGGAGGGCGCGGCCATTCCTACCAAGCAATACCTGCCGCCCGGTAACAGCAACCATGCAACCGATCTGATCCCCGATCCCTACGACCCGGATCGGGCAAAGAAACTACTGACCGAGGCAGGCTACCCGAACGGTTTCCGCATTGTGCTGCACGGGCCGAACGACCGGTACGTGAACGACGCCAAGATCGTCCAGGCGGTCGCGCAGATGTGGCAGCGCATCGGCGTGCAGACCACCGTCGATACGATGCCCTGGAGCAGCTACGCCACCCGCGCCGGCAAGCAAGAATTCGCCGCCTTCCTGCTGGGCTGGGGCGTCAACAGCGGCGAGGGCACCAACCCCCTGCGCGCCCAGATCGCCACCTGGAATCCCGAACGCGGCCTGGGAACGGCCAATCGTGGACGCTATTCCAACCCTGCTGTCGATGCCTTGCTCGACAAGGCCATGTCGACGATGGACCGGGACAGTCGGGATAAGATCGTCCTGCAAACCATGAAACTGGCGATGGACGACGTGCCGGTCGTCATGCTCCACCTCCAAAAGAACATCTGGGCGACGCGCAAAGGCCTCACCTACACCGCTCGGGTCGACGAAGAAACGCGCGCGACCGGCGTCGTGGAGACCAAACCCTAGTGTTTACTTGGCTGCTCCGCCGGCTGTTCCAGGCGTCTTTCGTGGTCCTGGCGATGACGATCATCGTCTTCGTCGGCGTGCATGTCATCGGCAACCCAGTCGACATCTTGATCTCGCCCGAGGCCGATCAAGCCGAGCGCTTGAAAATCATTGCGGAAATGGGGCTGGATCAGCCGTTGTGGCGGCAATACACGCATTTCCTCGGCGGTGCGCTGCGCGGCGACCTCGGCCGGAGCTTCGTGTTCAACGAACCCGCGCTGAAACTGATCGGCGGGCGGATGCCTGCGACGCTGGAACTCGCGGTGACCGCCGTGCTGATGTCGATGTGCTTCGGCATCCCGCTGGGCTTGTATGCCGGGCTGAAACCGAACGGGATCCTCGGGCGCGTCATCATGAGCGGCAGCATCCTCGGCTTCTCGCTCCCGTCGTTCTGGGTCGGGTTGATGCTGATTATGACCTTCGCCGTGCAGCTCGGCTGGCTCCCCAGCACCGGACGCGGCGAAACGGCGGAGTTATTGGGCATACGGTGGTCGTTCCTGACCTGGGACGGGCTGCGGCACATGGCGATGCCGGCATTGAATTTGTCGCTCTACAATATCTCGCTCGTGCTGCGTCTGACCCGCGCCGGGGTGCGAGAAACGTTGCCGATGGATTATATCAAATTCGCCCGAGCGAAGGGATTGTCGCCGGCTAGGGTAATTTTCGTGCATGTGTTGAAGAACATCATGATCCCCGTCGTAACGGTGCTCGGTTTGGAACTGGGCACAACGATCGCATTCGCCGTGGTCACGGAAAGCGTCTTCGCTTGGCCCGGCATGGGCAAGCTGATCATCGACAGTATCAACGTGCTGGACCGACCGGTGATCGTGGCGTACCTGATGATGATCGTCCTGATATTTATCACGATCAATCTCGTGGTGGATATTCTGTACACGGTGCTGGACCCGCGCGTGCGGCTGGAGACAAAGGCGTGATGGCGCGCAGCCCGGATCGGAGACGGTAACACCATGACAACCGCCACCCTAGCCGAGGAAACCCCTTTCCGCCGGTTCGTGTCCGAGTTCGCTGCGTCCAAAATCGCCGTGCTCGGCTTGGTCGTCTTCGTTCTGATCGCTTTATCCGCGATCTTTGCCAACTGGATCGGGCCGCAAAACCCGTACGACCTTGCACAGCTCGACATCATGGATGGACGGTTGGCACCTGGGGCGAAATCGGGTGCCGGCTATACCTATCTACTCGGCACCGACGATCAGGGCCGGGACATGTTCTCGGGCATGCTCTACGGTCTGCGCATCAGTCTCGCCGTCGGCGTCGGTTCCGCGATATTCGCTGCTTGCGTCGGCACCACCCTCGGCCTGCTCGCGGCTTTCTTCGGGCGCCGGGTCGATGCGATCGTCATGCGCGTTGTCGATCTGCAACTATCCTTCCCGTCGATCCTCGTGGCGCTGATGATTCTCGCGGTCCTCGGTAAAAGCGTGATGAACGTCGTGCTCGCCTTGGTGATCGTGGAATGGGCCGGCTATGCCCGCAACGTGCGCGCCATCGCGATGGTGGAGCGCAAGCGCGAATATATCGAGGCCGCTGCCTGCCTCGCATTGCCCTGGCGCCGTATCATGTTCCGGCATTTATTGCCGAACTGCCTACCGCCCTTAATCGTCATCGCAACGCAACAGGTCGCCCGTGCCATCGCGCTAGAGGCGACATTGTCCTTCCTCGGGCTCGGGGTACCGATCACCGAACCGTCGCTGGGCCTGCTGATCGCGAACGGCTACCAGTATATGTTGTCCGGCAAATACTGGATCAGTTTCTACCCCGGTCTTGCACTGTTGATAACGATCGTATCCATCAATCTCGTCGGCGACCATTTGCGCGACGTGCTGAACCCACGGCTGAAACGATGACCGCCACTCTGGAAGTGCGCAATCTGCGCACGCATTTCTTTACCCGCGCCGGGGTCGTGAAGGCTGTCGACGACGTGTCGTTCAGCGTCGAACGCGGACAGGTGCTGGGCTTGGTGGGGGAGTCGGGATCGGGCAAATCGGTCACCGGCTTCTCAATCATCGGCTTGATCGACCCGCCCGGTCGTTTAGCCGGCGGTTCGATCCTGTACCGGGGTCAGGATCTGGCGAAACTCGATGAGCGGGATATGCGGCACCTTCGCGGCAACCGCATCGCGATGATTTTCCAAGACCCGATGATGACGCTGAACCCCGTTCTGCGCATCGATACCCAAATGATCGAAGCGGTACAGGCCCACGTCAAAACCTCCAAAGCCGAGGCTCGAACCCGCGCCCGAGACGCGTTGGGCATGGTCGGAATCCCCAGCCCGGACGAACGGTTGAATTCTTACCCGCATCAATTCTCCGGCGGCATGCGCCAGCGCGTGGCGATTGCCATTGCCCTGCTGCATAATCCCGATCTGCTGATCGCCGACGAGCCGACGACCGCGCTGGACGTGACGATCCAGGCACAAATCCTGGCCGAGGTGCAAAAACTCGCCACCGATCACGGCACCGCGCTGATCTGGATCACCCACGATCTGTCGGTCATCGCCGGCTTGGCCGATCGTATCGCGGTGATGTACGCCGGTCGGGTCGTCGAAACCGGCGAGGCAGCCGATGTGTTGGATCGCCCGGCGCATCCCTATACCAACGGGCTGA
>JBAXFK010000212.1:0-8542 GCA_037139955.1 Rhodospirillales bacterium | reverse complement strand
CAGTTCGCCGGGGGTGGAGGTCCAGATGTGATTGGCATCCGGCGCCCGCCCGACGGTGGAAGCAACCAAACCGTCCGGCAAGAACGTATCGGCCACCGTCACAGCTTGCCGCAGCAGGCCACCGCGATTGCCGCGGAGGTCGAGCACGATCCCATCCGGTGGGCGCTCACCTGCCAGACCGTCTTGCAGCGTGTGCGCCAGATGGGTGTCGGTCGTGTTGTTAAAGCCGGTGATTCGCACCACCAGCAGTTCGGTCGATCGCTCTCCGAAGACGGTTTCCGGCGGCACCAGCACACGGACGAAGGCCGATTCGCGCGGCTTTCCATCGCGCCCGCGCCAAGCCAGGGTGAAGCTGGTGTCCTCGGGCCCGGCGACCGACGCAGCGACCGACGCCGCATCCCAGCCTTTGACCGATTCCCCATCGATGGCGACGACCAGATCGCCCGGCCGAATACCGGCGGCAGCGGCAGGGCCGTCGCGTATCACCTCGGACACATGGATCGCCTGCCCACGTTGCTCGAACGCGATACCGATTCCGGCGCGCCCTGTTCGTTCCTCTCGGTCCTCGCCGGCTTCGAGCGGCGGCACATAGCGGGAATATGGGTCGAGATGGTTGAACAATTCATCGAAGAACGACTGCAAAACGCCCGTGGTTCCGGCTCGCCTTACGCCGGGCGACGCGCTCGCGGCTGCTTTGGTGAGGGCTATGGCGGCGGGCACCCAATTGGCGATCGACTCGTCCTTCGGCGCCACCGCATCGAAAATCGCGGTGCCCTGCTTCATCAGGCGCAACCGCCCGTCGCGGGTTTCGACCGTCAGCTTGGGATCGAGGGCGGTGATCCCCTGCAACCCCCATTGCGTCAGCCGCGAGACCGGTTCGGGATCGACGATGCGCGGCACCATGAAGGACAGCGCGGCGGTGTAGACACTGGTCGCGATCTGCGCGTCGAACCCGCCCGCCGGCTGCGCATGCGCCGCGTGCGACGCGAATTGCGCCGCAAGCAGGAGCCCGAGCAGGATGGCGGTGCGGATCATCGCCGTCGGGGTCGCTTTCCTTGAGGCATGCCCTGCAAGATGTGGAAGACCAACCCGCCGGTGACCGGCGTCGCCTCGACCAGCCGGACCTCGACGTCCTGCGCCAGCTTGAAGACCAGTTGGCTCCGACGGCCGGTCAATGTCTGCTCTCCCTCGTTGTGATGCCAAAAGTCGTCCGGCAGGCTGGACACGGGCACCAAGCCGCTGGCCCCGCTGTCGGACACTGTGACAAACAGCCCGAATCGTGTAACCCCCGAAATGCGTGCATCGAAGCGTTCGCCCACTTTTTCCGCCATGTATGCAGCGAGGTAACGGTCCACCGCGTCCCGCTCGGCCAACTGCGCGCGACGTTCGGTCGCGGTAATATGATCGGCGGTGTCGGGAAAATGCTCGGCATCCGCAGTTGTCAGCCCATCTGTCCCCAGTTTCAGGCCCGCGATCAACGCCCGATGCACCAACAAATCGGCGTAACGCCGGATCGGGCTGGTGAAATGAGCGTAACGGGTCAGCGCGAGCCCGAAATGTCCGATATTGTCGGGACTGTAGGCCGCCTGCGACTGGCTGCGCAGCATCGCCTCGTTAATCATCGGCGCTTCCGGTGTGTCGGCGGCCATTTTCAGCACACGATCCAGATCGCGCGGATGCACGCGATCGCCCGGCGGCAAGAAAATGCCCAACGCCGACAGGAAGGTGCGAAGGTTTGCCAATTTTTCTTCGGTCGGCGGCGGATGGACCCGATACATGCAAAGCCGATGCAGGCGTTCCAGTTCCTCGGCGGCCGCGACGTTGGCCAGGATCATGAATTCTTCGATCAGCCGATGGCTATCCAGCCGTTCGCGCGGCGCCACCGACAGGACCTTGCCGTCGGCGCTCAGGACGATTTTGCGTTCCGGCAGATCGAGTTCCAACGTCCCCCGCCGGGTGCGTTCGGCGATGAGCGCTCGGTACGCAGTGTAAAGATGCGGGAAGCGATCCCGCTGCTGCTCGACCGATTCGTAGGTCATCCGCGCCGCGCTGCGCATCAGGCCGCGCCCGAAGCGATGCCCGGATTTGCGGCCTGCGGCGTCGATGCGCATTTCTACGAACAGGCAACCGCGTTCCTCGTGCGGACGGAGGGAGCACCAGCCGTTCGACAAAGCCTCGGGCAGCATCGGCACGACGCGGTCGGGAAAGTACACGCTATTGCCCCGTGTGCGAGCGGAACGGTCCAGCGCGGAATCGGTCGGGACGTAGTGTGCGACATCGGCGATGGCGACGATCAGCCGGAAGCCCGAACCGTCGGGTTCGGCAAACACAGCATCGTCGAAGTCGCGCGCATCTTCGCCGTCGATGGTGATCAGCGGCGTGCCGCGCAGGTCGGTTCGATCGGCCAACGGGGTAGCCTCGGCGATTTCCGCGTCGTGGATGGCGTCGGCGGGGAATTCGGTCGGGATGTCGTGGGTGTGGATGCAGATCAGGCTGACCGATCGCGCATCGCCCATATGGCCGAGAACCTCGACTACGCGCGCCGGTTTCAACCCAAGCCGACGATGGTCCGGCAGCGGTTCTGCCAGCACGATTTCCCCATCCTTGGCGCCATTTTCGCCGCCGACGGGTACGATCCACTCGGCCTTGGAGCGGCGGTCGGTGGGGACGATCCGGTGCTCGAACCGCCCTGGCTTGAAAACGCCGAGGATGCGGGCCGGGGTTTCCGAGATCCGCTTCATCGTGCGGCCGAGGTAATGACCGGGGCCGTCGGGGGTGAGCCGCGCCAGAATACGCTCACCCGGTGCCAGCGCCGGACGACCCGGTTGTTCGGGGCGCATATGGATGATCGGCGGCGGGCCTCGGTCGGCCTCCCACATCACCGGACGTGCAAGGGCGTCGCCGTCGTTGTCGGTACCGGTGATGCGGACAATGGCGGTTTCGGGCAGGCGGACGCCGTGGCGGCGCGGCGGCGGCTTGGGTCCTCGATCGTGGTCGCGCCTCTTGCCGCGATGGGGGATTTTCTTGGCCATTTCAGGTCTTAGTCACCGAGGAATTTGCCGACCGTCCACCTGTCATCGTAGGCGCAAGGCCGGCCCCCCTAACTTTAGGCTGGGTGGGTGGCGGAGCGGCGCCCGAAATGACGGCGTAAAAAACTGCCACGGCGAAAGCCTTTGAGCTGCTTCGCCCGAGACTACTCCGCCGCCTTCCGAGTCGCTGCTTTTGCGGGTGCTTTCTTCTTCGCTGCGGCCTTTTTCTTCGCCGGGGCTTTTTTGGCCGGCGCGGCGGCCTTCTTTGCCGGGGCTTCGGGGCGCGCCGAAGTAGCTTCCTTGGCGGCGGCTTTGCGCGGCGCTTTGGCTTTCGCCGCCGCACCCTTTTTCGCCGCGCCACCGCGCGGTTTCAACTGCTTGCCCTTCTCGGCCAACAACGCCACCGCCTCGGCGAGCGTCGCGTCTTCCATGGCCATGCCGCGAGGCAGGTTGGCTACCGTCATCCCGTGTTGGAAATACGGGCCGAACCGGCCTTTTCGGACCGAGACCGGCGCCTTGTCGGACGGGTGGTCGCCCAAGGTCCGGACGCTCGCCATTTTCTTGGCGACGAGATCGACGGCGCGATTCAGCCCGATGGCCAGCACGTCGTCGTCCTTATCGAGCGATCCGAAGATCGCGCCCATTTTCACATAAGGGCCGAAGCGACCGATCCCAGCCTCGATCTTTTCCTGCGTTTCCGGGTGCAGCCCGATCAAGCGCGGCAGCGACAGCAAGCCGAGCGCTTGGTCCAGCGTGATTTGATCGCCGTCCATACCGCGCGTCAGCGATGTGCGTTTGGGCCGGACTTTCTTGTCCTCGGTCTGCTCGCCTTGCTGGACGTAAAGCCCATAGGGGCCGCGACGAACGGTGATCTCCTCCCCGGTATCGGGCGAATGCCCGAGCGTGCGCATGCCCTCTTTCAACGTATCCGCATTGCCATTCGGATCTTCCGCACCATCGATCGCCAGGCGGCGGGTGAATTGGCAAGTCGGGTAGTTGGAGCAGCCGATAAAGCTGCCGTAGCGCCCGAGTTTCAAACCGAGCCGCCCTTGGCCGCAGGCGGCGCAGGCGCGCGGGTCGGAACCGTCGTCGCGGGCGGGGAAGAAATGCGGGCCGAGTTCCTCGTCCAGCGCGTCGATGACATCGCCGATTTTGAGCTCGCGGGTGTTTTCGACAGCTTTGGAGAACGCATCCCAGAAATCGTGCATCACCCCGCGCCAATTGCGGGAGCCGGCGGAGATATCGTCGAGCTTTTCTTCCAGGCCGGCGGTGAAGCCGGTGTCGACGTAATCTTGGAAGTAACTCACCAGAAAAGCGGTAACCAAGCGTCCGCGATCCTCGGGGACGAAGCGGCGCTTGTCCAACCGGACGTATTTGCGATCCTGCAATACCGAGAGAATCGACGCATAGGTGGACGGACGGCCGATGCCGAGTTCCTCCATCTTTTTCACCAGACTGGCCTCGGAATAGCGCGGCGGCGGCTGGGTAAAATGTTGCAACGCATTCACGTCGCCGCGTTTCAGGCCATCCCGCTCGGCCATCGGCGGCAACATGCGATTGTCGTCTTCGGCGGCAGCACCGGCATCTTTCTCGTCGGTGTCCTCGCGGTACAGTTTCAAGAACCCGTCGAAGGCGACGATCGAGCCATTGGCGCGCAGGGTTTGGCCCTGACCGTCCACGACATCGACAACCACCTGGTCCAGCTCGGCAGACTGCATCTGCGATGCCACCGCGCGCTTCCAAATCAGCTCGTACAGCCGGCGCTGATCGCTGCTGAGGCCATGCAGGACGCTGTCGGGCGTGCGGGCAACTTCGGTCGGGCGGATCGCCTCGTGCGCTTCCTGGGCGTTCTTGATCTTGCTGACATATTCGCGCGGCGCGACAGGCACGTAACGGGCACCGAAGCTTTCGGACACATGGGCGCGAATGGACGAAATAGCCTCCCCCGCCATTTGAATGCCGTCGGTCCGCATGTAGGTGATCAGACCGGTGGTCTCGCCGTCGATGTCGATGCCTTCGTAAAGCTGCTGCGCCAACCGCATGGTTTGCTGCGCACCGAAGCCCAGCTTGCGGGACGCTTCCTGTTGCAGGGTGGACGTGGTGAATGGCGCCGGCGGATTGCGGCGGACGCGTTTCTTTTCAACGGACCCGACGATGAATTGCCCGGCCTCGACCGCTACTTTGGCCAGCAAGGCCGCCGTCTCGTTGTTCAGGTCGAACTGATCCAGGCGCTTGCCCTTGAAATGGGTCAACCGCGCGGTGAACGGCGCACCGGAGGGGGTCAGGAACACCGCCTCGATGGTCCAATACTCGCGGTTTTTAAAAACCTCGATCTCCGCTTCGCGATCGCAGATCAGGCGCAGCGCCACCGATTGCACACGCCCGGCGCTGCGACTGCCCGGCAGTTTTCGCCACAGAACTGGCGAGAGCGTGAATCCCACCAAATAATCCAGCGCGCGGCGTGCCATATAGGCCTCGATCAGCGGTTGATCGAGTTCGCGCGGATGCGCGATGGCGTATTGGATGGCGTTGCGGGTGATCTCGTTGAAGGTAATGCGGTGAACCGTCACGCCTTTGAGGACATTTTTGTCCTGCAACATGGCCTTCACATGCCAGGAAATCGCCTCGCCCTCGCGATCCGGATCGGTGGCGAGATACAGGGTCTTCGCCCCTTTCACCGCCTTGGCGATGGCGACGACCTGCTTTTCGCCGCGCGCGTCGGATTCCCAATCCATGGCAAAATCTTGGTCCGGGCGGACGCTGCCATCCTTGGGCGGCAGATCGCGCACATGACCGAAACTGGCCAAGACGGTGTAACCGCCGCCCAAATAGCGGTTGATGGTTTTCGCTTTGGCAGGGGACTCAACGACGACAACGTCAGACATGGGAATCCGTATACAAAACTTACGATTCGACGTGCGACGCCAGAGCGATCCGGTTCCCAGGCAACGTTTCGACGCGACCCGCGAGTTCCAGTTCCAACAGCGCCGCCATGACGGCTGACGTAGAGAACTGGCAGCGCCGTAGCAGGTCGTCAACCGCCGTCGGTGCCGGACCCAGCAATGCCAGCAACGCCGCGCTGGGCGATCCCGCATCTGGAGCCGGCGTTCGCGGCGCTGTATCCCACCGCGCCGACGGCGCGAACGAAAGCCGTGCTTGGCCCGAAGGCCGAGGCTGCATCGGCAGGTTCGCCAGAACATCGTCCGCAGTTTCGGTCATAACCGCCCCCTGCCGCAGCAGATCGTTGGCGCCGCGCGATCGCGGATCGAGCGGCGATCCCGGCACAGCGAAAATCTCTCGCCCGGCGTCTTGAGCGATGCCGGCGGTGATCAAGCTGCCGGATTTGAGCGACGCTTCCACGACGACAACCCCAAGCGCCAAGCCAGCGACGATGCGATTGCGACGGGGGAAATGCCGTGCCTGGGGCATGGTACCGGGCGGGGCTTCTGTCACCACGGCGCCGCCTTCGGCAATGCGGCGCTGCAAATCTTCGTGACCGGGCGGATAAACGATATCGAGGCCACCGGCGATTGCGGCGACCGTCTTGCCAGCAGTCATCGCCCCCTTGTGCGCGGCGGCGTCGATTCCCCGCGCCAGACCGGACACGACCACCAACGTCGGTGCCAACGCTGCGGCGAGGCTTTCCGCCATCCGCTGCCCGTTGGCCGAGGCATTGCGCCCCCCGACCACGGCGACAGCGCGCGCGCTCAGCAGTCCAATGTCTCCGGCGACAGCAAGGCAAGGCGGGGCGTCGTCCAGCATTGCCAACAAGGGCGGATACGCCGCATCGCCCCAAAACACGAGTTGCCCCCCCAATTTCGCCGTCAGCGCCATCTCCCGCTCGGCATCCCCAGCTTCGGGAATCGTTACCTTCGTCAGACCCGGCAGTGCATCGAGCACGCCTGCGGCCGACCCGTAACGCTCCATCAAACGGCGATAGGTAATCGGGCCGACACCTTCGGTGCGGATCAAGCGTAACTGGTCGACAACGTCCCGTGGGGCGGCTTTACGTTTGAAGGCGCGCACGTCCGGCTTCCCTTTGCGCCGTCGGCCTTCATGCCGACGGGCCAGCCTACGCCTTGTGTCCAATGCGCGGTTCGGTGCCCGCGAGGATACGTCGGATGTTTTCGTGGTGGCGCACCCAGACAAGCACAGCAATGGTTAAGGAAAGGTAAACGACCGGCAAATTGGCCAGCGCGAATGCGAAAAAAGGCGCGGCGGCGAAGGCCAGCAGGGCCGCGAGCGACGATCTCCGCAGTGCGGCAGCGACAAGCGCCCAGGTGGCACAGGCAAGCAGCCCGACCGGCCAAGCGACCGCGATCAGCACGCCGAGGCCGGTCGCGACCCCCTTCCCGCCTTTGAACTTCAGCCATACCGGAAAAAGATGGCCGAGCACGGCGCCAAGCCCGGCCCAGAGCCCGGCCTCGGTGCCGGCGGGTCCCAGCAGCACGCCATGCGCCAACATGATGGCGACAGCGCCTTTGACCCCATCCAGGACCAAAGTCGCGGCCGCCACCTTTTTGTTCCCCGTCCGCAAAACATTGGTGGCGCCGATATTGCCGGACCCGATCGCCCGAATATCGCCCAACCCGGCGGCTTGCGTCAGCACCAAGCCGAAGGGGATGGAGCCGAAGATGTAGCCGAGGAGGATAAAGATGGGTGGGAGCATTGCGCTAAACCCGTTCAATCGCCGAAATTGGATCGTAGACCCACGCCGCTATGGACCTATGGAGCATCAACGACCGACAAATACCCGCTTGCCGGCTTTCCAGGTCCCGAGCACTTTTCCCTCGATGGGGCGCCCGTCGAAGGGTGTGTTCTGGGCTTTGCCAGGGAGCTTTCCTGCCTCGACCCGCCAGACGCGGTCCGGATGAAACAGGCACAAATCGGCGGGCGCCCCTTTCGCCAAAAAACCGGCGGCAGCACCGAGCAGCTTGGCCGGACGGGCGGTGAGCAGCGCTATGGCCTGCGCCAGCGACATATTGCCGTTATGCACCTGCGCCAGGGTGACGCCGAGCAGGGTGGCGAGGCCTGCACCGCTGGGGGGGGCGATGGCATAGGGAAGGCGGGTGTCGTCGGTGTCCCTCGGCTGGTGATCCGAGGCGATGGCGTCGATCGTGCCATCTGCCAAGCCGGCGACGACGGCGCGCCGGTCTTCCTCCTTCCGGAGCGGCGGGGACAACTTCTGGTAAGTGCGGAATTCGCCGATCGCCGTCTCGTTCAGATCGAAATACGGTGGGGCGGTGTCGCAGGTGACATGCAGCCCCGCGTCCTTAGCGCGACGGATCGACGCCAGCGCTTCCGCAGTGGAGACGTGGGCGAAATGCACAGCACCGCCAGTAAGTTGCGCCAAACGGATATCGCGGGCCACCATGATCGCTTCGGCCGCAGCGGGAATGCCGGGGAGACCGAGGCGGGTCGCTTGCTCGCCTTCCGTAGCCGCGCCGCCACCGGCCAACGAGGGGTCTTCCGGATGCTGGATAATCCGGGTGCCGAAGCCGCGCGCATAAGAG
>JBAXFK010000211.1:0-8562 GCA_037139955.1 Rhodospirillales bacterium | reverse complement strand
AGGGGGGGACGATGGTGCCGGCTACGACTTCCCACCAGCCACGCACTTCATTCAACAGATCCAGACTGCCGCGGACCGCGAGCCAGAACGCTTCGGTCGCGCCGCTGGGCAATCGATCGGCGATGGCACTGAAATCCAAACGGCCCAAGGCGCGGCGATTGAGCGACAACAGCTGCGCGGCATCGAAGCCGGCAGCGGTCTGCGACAAATGCGCGAGGTCGAAATCCTTCGCCAGCATCTCCACCGTCGCGGCGGTGGCGGCGCCGGTCATGCCAATCCGCGCGAGGCAGGTCGCCAATGCCGCAGCAGCGACCCCGTCCCCACGCAATGCCCGCACCGACAGGCTTCCGACTTTGCGCGACAGGCGCACGCGCCCAGTATCGGCCAAAGCCGGCAAATGAGCGAATTGCACGCGCGGCGCTTTACCGGTCAGAGCTTCCCACAGATCGAGTTGCACGCCGGTGTTCGCGGCGTTGTCTTCGGATCGGATGACGTGAGTGATACCGGTGTCGATATCGTCCACCACACTCGCGAACAGCGACGTCGGGGTGCCATCCGCCCGCATTACAACGGGATCGGACACTGCGGTCAGTTTAGCCTGTCTTGCACCGAGAATGCCGTCGTTCCATTCCAGGGTGCGAGGCGACAACAGGAAGCGCCAATATGGCTGTTTGCCATTCGCCTCGGCTTTGGCGCGCTGTTCCGGTGTCAGCTTCAGCATCGCTCTGTCATAAATCGGCGATTTTCCGCGCTTGAGGCGCTGATCGCGCTTGGCCCGCAGTTCGTCGTCACCTTCGAAACAAGGATAGAGGCGATTGGCCGCACGCAGTCGATGGGCGGCCTGAGTATACAGATCCAAACGATCCGACTGCTGGAATGTCGAATCCCAACCGATGCCGATCCATGTCAGATCGTGGGCGATAGCCTCGGCGAAGGCGGGTTTGGCGCGGTCGCGATCGATATCGTCGAACCGCAACAGCATTTTACCCCGATGGCGCCGTGCATGCAGGTAGTTCGCAAGTGCCACCCGAGCGCCACTGACATAAAGATGTCCGATTGGGCTGGGGGCAAACCGGACGCGGGTCATTCGTCCAACCCGTCATCGTCGTCGTCGCGTCTGGGATCGAGGGCTCGCCAGTCCCGTTCTTCATTGCCGGCGAGAGTGTCGACGAAATCGCCGAGTTCGGTGGCGCTACGCCATCCCCCTTGTTCGGCGTCGACTACAAGCGCGTCTTCGCCGAATGCGAACCATGCCTCCAGCACGTCTTTGGCCGACATACCGGGTCCGCGGCAAAGCTCGACAGAGTCGCGGACGTAGCGCCGGGCGAACGCGTTGGCCTGCATCAAGGTGAGAAAGCCTGCGACTTCCTCGACAATGCCTTCTTCGGCACCGCCGGAGAGATCGAGGATACGAACCCGCCAGCCGCCTTCGGGGGCAAAAAGGTCGCTCATGGACGATATTGGGCAATGACTGTCATGCTTATAACATAGCGCTTTCCCTGCCCCAGGAAAACGTGGCCATTTCACCACAGCCCAGTGTGGCAGCACCGCACTACACCGGCTCTGCTTACAAGCTCATTGTTTGACCGCTCCCGCTGTCAGGCCGGCCACGTAATGCTCAACGAAGAACGAATATATCACTGCCACGGGCACCGACCCGAGCAGCGCGGCGGCCATGAGCTGCCCCCAGTAGAATACGTCGCCCTTGATCAACTCGGCGATCGCACCCACCGGCACCGTCCGAACATCGGTCTGGGTTAGGAAGATCAGCGCGTAGAGGAATTCGTTCTGCGAAAGGGTGAATGCGAAGATGCCGGCGGAAATAAAGCCGGGCACGCATAGCGGCAAGAAGACCTTGATCATGGTCTGCAACCGCGTCGCCCCATCGATACGCGCCGCATCTTCCAATTCGGTCGGCACAGAGCGAAAATAGCCCATGAGCAACCACGCACAGAACGGAATGAGTAGAGTAGGATAGGTTAGGATTACCGATGTTAGCGTGTCTCCAAGGTGCAACTGATTGATGATATCCGCTAACGGAATGAACAGCAGCGGTTGCGGCACCAAATAAGTCGCGGCCACGCCGAAGGATATCAAAGCCGATCCGGCGAATTTCATCCGCGCGAGCGGGTAGGCCAACATGGTACCGAAGACCAAGGAAATCGCCGTCGAGACCACAGCCACCAGGAACGTGTTCCAGGTCCAGATCAAGAAATTGGTTTCGGTCAGCAAATCGACATAATGCTTCAATGTCGGATGATACACGATCATCGGCATGATTTTTCGATTGTACAATTCGCTGTTCGGTTTGATGGACGTAACCGCCATCCAATAGAACGGAAACAACGTGAATACCATGAACGCCCCCAAGGGAATCCACAGCTTCAATGCCCGGATGGTCCAGCCGCCGCGTTCGACGCTCATGATTTATTAGGTTTCATGTACACCGACATAGCGATGATGATCAGGGCGAGCGGCGGCAGCATGGCCAACGCGACGGAGGCCCCCATGCCCAACTGACCGCCTCCCATAGCGATGTCGAAGGCGTAGGTGGCGAACAAATGGGTAGCATTGGCCGGTCCCCCGCGCGTCAGCACGTAAACCAGTTGGAAATCGGCGAAGGTGAATATCACCGAGAACATGGTTACGATAAAAATGACCGGCTTCAGCAGCGGCAGCGTCACATAGCGAAACCGTGCCCAGGTTCCGGCGCCGTCGATCGTCGCGGCCTCATAAAGATCGGGGGAAATTGTTTGCAGACCCGCCAGCAGCGTAATCGCGTAAAATGGCAGACCGCGCCACACGTTGACTATGATCAGCGACGTCATCGCCAGCGCCGGATTGCCCAACCAAGACGGCCCGGGATCGGCAAGGCCGGTATATTTCAGCAACCAATTGACCACACTGAACGCGGGGTCGAGCATCCACATCCAAGCGATCGTCGACAATACCGTTGGCACAATGAACGGTAGCAACATCAAGGCTCGGATTGTGTTCTTGAAACGAAAATCCTGGTTCATCGTCAGCGCCAGCGCCAAACCGCCGACCATTTTCAGGATCGTGGCGAAGAACGTGTAAACGAACGTGTTGATTGCGACCTGCCAGAACACCGGGTCGTGAAAGTCGGCGACAAAATTCGCCAACCCAACGAACTGGCCGGCCCGAGCAACCGGGCGGTCCTGTAAGCTCAACCAGATGCCGTAGGCGAAGGGGTAACCGACCAAGGCCAGCAGGAACAGCGTTGGCGGACCGATCATTAACCAACTGAAAACCCCCTCCCGCTCCGTCCAGCGACGAAACGGGGAGGCTCGGCGATATTCGACGTAGCTTGCCGACACGTCAGGCCGACTTGAAAATCTGCTTGAGCTGAGCGGACGCGTCGGCGATCACATCTTTCGTAGATTTACCGGCGCACGCCTTGGCGAACATATCGACGACCACATATTTGGCCACACTTTCCGACTGCGGCCGGCTGATCGGCGCAGGCCAGCCAGGAAGGTGGGAATTCGCCATCGAATCCCGATACGGCAGATTGCGCGGTTCGGTGTGCCAAAATGGCGCATCGTCGAAGTTATGCAGAAACGGCCCATAATAGCTCACGGCAACGTCGTACCAGCCGGTGACCTGCTTCGGGTCCATCAGCCACACCATGAAATCCTTGGCAGCCTTCACATCCGGCGTGTGAGTAAAGATGCCGTGGGTCCAGGGATTAAGCATATGGAAACGCTCGCCGGTCGGACCTTTCGGGTTCTGCGCCTGCCCGGTGACCTTGCCGATCTCAGGGAAATCGCGCTTGGCGATATAAAGGATGCTCTCGGCGTTATTGGTGCAGGAAATCTGCTCCGAAAGGTACGCCTTATTGTTCGATACATCGGTCCAGCCAAGGCAATCCTCGAGCATCGTTTTCTGGAAAAATTCCCGACAGAAATCGACGGCTTTCGCAGTTTCCGCAGAGTCGATGGCAACCGTCTTGCCATCTTTAGCAACTTCCATCGCTCCGAACGACCACAGCAGCGGGTAGAGCCAGCCGTGATTGTCGCCAAAGCCATGACCAAGCTCGAATCCGAACGGATGCCCGGCCTTTTTCAGTTTGATGCCGGCCTCCAGCAATTCTGCCCAGGTTTCCGGGAAGGTTTTGATACCTGCTTCGGCGAACCAATCCATACGGTAGTTCATGAGTTGGCCGATATTACCGAACGGGATTGCTTTCCATTTGCCATTCACGACCACGGCCTCGGCCGCGTTGGCATGCCAGCCGCCGCCCTTTTCGCCGATTGTCTTGGCGATGTCGGTTAAGTCGACCAGCTTTTCGTCGAACAGGAACGGCCAGTTGAAGGCCATTTGCGCCATTTCCGGCCCAACGCCGGTTTCCGCCACCGTGGTATCGCGAGTCTGGATGCTGCCGACGCTGACGGTTTCGTAGATAATCTTAATACCGGTGGCCTTCTCGTAAGCCGGGGCGATGGTGTTTTTGAAATACGCATCGTAGGCCGGGATGAACGAGCTTTCGTGCATCATAGTCATCTGCTTCGGCGCCGCATTCGCGCGCGCTGCGCCCAGAAGACCGCCGACACCCGCTGCTGCGGAAATTTTCAGAATATCGCGGCGCGAAGCCGCTTGGATGATGTTCGCCACGAGCTAGCCTTCCCTGTCTTCCGGCCCGCCATCTGAATGGGCGGGATTACCGGAAAACAGGTTAGGTTGCGATCTTCGGCGAAGTCAACGCGCCGTTTAGCCCCTAGCAACGACTTCCGCGATGGCGGTACCGACGTCCTGCGTACCGGCCTGACCGCCCATGTCGCGAGTCTTCGGACCGTCTTCGCGCAGCAACGTCTCGATTGCGGCGACAATGGCGTTACCGGCCTCGTTCTCGCCGAGATGGTTCAGCATCAGTGCCGCCGACCACACCTGGCCGATCGGGTTGGCAATAAACCGCCCAGCGATGTCCGGAGCCGATCCGTGTACCGGTTCGAACATGGACGGATAAATTCGCTCGGGGTTGATATTGGCACTTGCAGCAATACCGATAGAGCCTGCCAAAGCCGGTCCGAGATCGGACAGGATGTCGCCGAACAAGTTAGACCCAACAACGACATCGAACCAATCGGGATGCTGCACGAAATGGGCGCACAGGATGTCGATATGGTACTGATCGGTGCGGATGGACGGATAGTTCTTCGCCATTTCGGCAAAACGCTCGTCCCAGTACGGCATGGTGTGAATGATGCCATTCGACTTGGTGGCGCTGGTAACATGCTTCTTGTCGCGGGTCATCGCGAGTTCGAAGGCATATTTCAGAATCCGATCGGTACCGTGCCGGGTGAGAATGCTCTGCTGGGACACAAATTCGCGATCCGTGCCCTCGAACATACGGCCGCCGACGGACGAATACTCGCCTTCGGTGTTTTCGCGCACAACGTAGAAGTCGATGTCTTTCTCGGTGCGGTTGGCCAGCGGGGTATAGACGCCCGGCATCAGCTTGCAGGGACGCACGTTCGCATATTGGTCGAAGCCGCGACGGATCGGGATCAGCAGCCCCCATAGCGAAACATGATCGGGCACGCCCGGCCAACCGACCGCACCCAGCAGGATCGAATCGGATTTCTGCAGTTGTTCCATGCCGTCCTTGGGCATGAACTCGCCGGTCTCCTTGAAGGTTTCGCAGGACCAGTCGTAGTGCGTCAGTTCGAGATCGAAGCCGTACTTGCGCGCGGCCGCGTCCAGCACCTTCAGAGATTCAGGGACGGTTTCCTTACCGATGCCGTCGCCGGGAAGCACGGCGATCTTATGTTTGCGGGTCATATGGGGTGGTTCCTGGGCCAGTCGTCCGTTATCAATGCCCCATTGGATAGAGGACTCACCCCATATGGCCAAGCCCGCCCGAGCCGCATCGCCCACGACAGAGTGGGATCGCGACGCCGCGTTGACCGCCGCACGCATCCTGCTGGAGATCAAAGCCGTTAATTTCCGCCCTGAGGAACCCTATACGTTCACCGCCGGCTGGAAATCGCCCGTCTACATCGATTGCCGCCGCATCATCTATTTTCCCCGCGCCCGCGCCAAAATCTGCGATCTGGCTGTGGAGAAAATCGACCGCCACGTCGGCTTCGAGAATATCGAAGTCGTTGCCGGTGGCGAGACTGCGGGCATCCCCTACGCGGCTTTCATCTCCGACCGCATGAACCTGCCAATGGCCTATGTTCGCAAGAAGCCCAAAGGCTTCGGCGCCAACGCGCTGATCGAGGGCGATGTGCCGGTCGGCAAGCGAACCTTGCTGGTCGAAGATCTAACCACCGACGGCGGCAGCAAGATCAAATTCGCTAATGCGCTGCGCGACGCCGGCGCCATCTGCAACCACACCTTCGTGGTATTTTTCTACGGCGTTTTCCCCGGCGCGTTCGAGACTTTGGCCGAGATGGATATCTCGTTGCACAGCCTCTGCACTTGGTGGGACGTGCTGGAAGCCTGCAAGGACAAGCCGTATTTTTCCGAATCGGCGATGTCCGAAGTCCGCCGCTTTCTGGAAAATCCAGTCGCTTGGTCGGCCGCGCATGGTGGGGTAGCCTCGGCCGAGGAAGCTGCCGCACGGCGCACCGCATCCGAGTAGGGAGGCCAACATGCTGAAAGACGACCAAGGTCACGCCTTAGCCGGTGCGACGGCCGAGGCGCTTCAGCATTACAACATGGCCGTCGCAGCGTACAATCAAGCCTATGGCGACCCCATGGGCGGGTTGAATGCGGCCATCGCAGTTGCTCCCGCTTTCGTCATGCCCCGTCTGGCGAAAGCTTGGCTGCTGTCGCAGTCGCGCGATCCCACCATCGTCCCCAAAGCAGCCGCCGAACTGGACACCGCCACGACTTTGGCGATGAACGAGCGCGAACAAGGTCACGCCGCCGCGCTGACCAAGGCGGTCGAGGGTGCACGCTACGCAGCCGTCGGTCTGCTCGACCGGCATCTGATGCGGTTTCCCTTCGACACACTCGCCCACCAGATCGCGCTGCTGTCCGACCTCGCACTGGGACGTTCCCGCTGGATGCGCGACCGGGTGGGCCGAGCGATGCCGCTGTGGTCGAAAGACATGCCGGGCTTTGCACCGATGCAGACTTTCCATGCCTTCGGGCTCGAAGAAAACGCCCATTACGCCTGGGCGGAGGACCTCGCACGCTCCGCTTCGGAAACCATCCCGAACAGCTACTTCGTCCACCACACAGTCAGCCATGTCATGGAAATGACCGGACGGCCGGAAGACGGGGTCGGCTGGATGACCGCGCGGGAGCCACTATGGTCGACTGCCGCGCACCCCAATCGCGACCATATCTGGTGGCACAAGGCATTGTATCACCTCGACCTCGGCCAGTACGTTGCCGCATTGGCGATTTACGATGGGCCTTTCCTGGCGGCGGAGAAGGCGTTGGCGATCAGCCTAACGCATGCCTCGGCGCTTTTGTGGCGGCTGGATACGCTGGGTGTCGATGTCGCGGATCGTTGGGTGGCACTCCACAAACGGTGGAACGGTCATGCCGACGGGCACTGCCTCGCCTTCGCCGATCTGCACGCCATTATGGCGGAGCTCCGATCCGGCCAGGAATCCATGGCTGAAAAGCGGTTGATCGCGATGCGCGAAACCGCCGCTGGCACCGAAGAGGGCGCCCCGATTTACCGCGAAGCTGGCGTGCCTTTCGCCGAAGGTCTGATCGCGTTCCATCGTGGCAAGTATCTAGCTGCCATCGAACATTTCCTGCCGGTGCGCTTCGCCCTCTGGCAAGTCGGCGGCAGCCATGCCCAGCGCGACGTGTTCGACTGGACCATCGCCGAGGCGGCTGTGCGATCTGGCAACCGTGCGATTGCCGTATCGCTGGCCAACGAACGCACGATGCTGAAGCCGCGCAGCCATATCAATCGCCGGTTCGCCCGAAACGCCGAAGCCATCGCGTCATAAGCAAGTTCTTCAAGATCGCAGAAGATGTCGAAATGCAGTCCTGTGCATTTTTAAAACAATGACAAGCATGTATTACATCTGCACCTGCTGAATAGCCTCCTCCATCTCGGCAAAGGTCGGCATATGTTCGTTGGGCACCATTTTCCGACCGGATTCAATGCTTACCTGTGGCGCGTTTCCATGCAAATGCGTTACAATGACCGCTCGAATGACCTCCGTAAACTTCGCCTCCTCTTCAACCACGCCTTTCAAACGGCTGGCGAAAGGTGCGAACATTCCGTAAGCGAGTAGAATGCCCAGGAAGGTGCCGACCAGCGCACCACCGATCATCGCGCCCAACACAGCCGGCGGTTGATCTATATGCGACATCGTTTTGATCACGCCCAACACTGCGGCGACAATGCCGAGCGCCGGTAGCCCGTCGGCCATGGACTGCAACGCGTGCGAAGGGTGCATTTCCTCGTTTAGCGTCTTTTTCAACTCACGCGCCATCACGTCTTCGATCTGATTGGGATCGTCGGCGTTCATGCCGACCATGCGCAAATAATCGCATATCAGATCGCAGGCGGTAAGCGTTGCGGCGCCCCCACATTGTATCCCGGCCAGGTCCCATGATCTTCTT
>JBAXFK010000210.1:0-8653 GCA_037139955.1 Rhodospirillales bacterium | reverse complement strand
GTGGCCACCAAGCAGCCGGCCATGACCGCGCCCAGCCTGGCCGCCAAGCTCGAGGGCATCTCGGCCTCGCACGCCGCGCTGGAGGGCTTTGTCGACGAGGTCGCCCACCTGCTGCGCTCGCCGATCGCCGGCATCGTCGGCATCGACGATTGGCATGCCGGCTGCTCCCCCGTCGATAAGGCAGCGGCCATCGAGGCGCTCGCGCAAGGCGGTCGTCGCGTGCTGATGGTCGGAGACGGGTTGAACGACAGCCCATCCCTGGCTGCGGCCTATGTCTCGGCCTCCCCGGCCAGCGCGGCCGATATTAGCCAGACGGTGGCGGATGCGGTGTTCCAAGGGCTCGCCCTCGCCCCGGTGGCGTTGACGATCCGCACGGCCCGCCGCGCCCGCTCGGTGATGCGATCCAATTTGGCGCTGTCGATCGGCTATAATGTGCTAATGGTGCCGCTCGCGGTCGCGGGCTGGGTTACGCCCTGGTTGGCAGCGGCGGCAATGTCGTCGTCATCGTTGCTCGTCATGGCCAACAGTTTCAGAACGAGGCGTGCATGACCGTCATTCTGTATCTGCTGGGGGCCAGCTTGGTGCTAGGCGGCGGCGGCCTGACACTGTTCCTGTGGTCGCTGCGCACCGGCCAATTCGAAGACCTAGAAGGTGCCGCGAATCGCATCCTTTTCGACGCAGAAGAAGACTGACACAGCGCCGAATCGCGGTGTAGCCTGCGCATGGAGGTCCCCCATGCATTTCATGACCATAGCCGACGCGTCCCGGCAGATTGCCGTGCGGAAACTGTCTCCGGTCGAACTGACACAGGCATTCCTGGACCGTATCGCCGCGCTGGACCCGCAATTGAACGCCTATTTGCTGGTGACCGCCGACCGAGCGCTGGCGCAGGCCAAAGTGGCGGAGCAGGAGATCGCGGCGGGGTATTATCGCGGACCGATGCACGGCATCCCCTACGCGCTGAAAGACATTTATTGCACCGCCGGCATTCGCACCACCGGCCATTCCCGCACGCGCGAGCACTACGTGCCGGATTTCGACGCCACCACGGTGACAAAACTGACTGCGGCCGGCGCCATCCTGCTGGGCAAGCTGTCCACGCACGAATTCGCCCATGGCGGCCCATCCTTCGATCTGCCCTGGCCGGCGGCGCGCAACCCCTGGAACCGCGACCACGTCACGGGCGGCTCATCCTCCGGTTCCGGCGCCGCCGGGGCGGCCGGTTTGGCAATGGGTTCGCTCGGCTCCGACACCGGCGGATCGATCCGCAACCCCGCCGCTTTGTGCGGGCTGGTCGGGCTGAAACCCACCTACGGTCTGGTGAGCCGCGCCGGCGTTTATACCAACAGTTTCAGTTACGATCACGCCGGTCCGTTGACCTGGACGGCCGAGGACTGCGCGATAATGCTGCAAGCCATCGCCGGCCACGACCCCAAGGACCCTGCCAGCGCAAACCGGGCAATTCCCGCCTACCGCGCCGAGATGGACGGATCGGTGAAGGGTATGCGGATCGGGATAATCCGCCATTTGTACGAGGAAGACATCCCCACGCCTCCCGTCGTCAAACAGGCGCTGGAAGCCGCATACGACGTATTGCGAGGCCTCGGCGCGATCCTGGAAGACGTGCGCATCCGCCCGGCGCAGCAGTATCACGACATTAAAATTACCGGCGCGGAAAGCGAGCTTTACGCCGTGCACGAGCCCGTCTTGCGCACAAGACTGAGCGATTTCGGGGAGGATTTTCTCGGCCGCACACTCGGGGCGCTGATGATTTCGTCGGCCGATTACATGCAAGCGAGCCGGCAGCGGCGCAAAGTCGTGGCCGATATGCAGCCGCTGTACGCCAAGTACGACGCGTTCCTGACCGCCGGCCCAGGACCTGCTGGCCGGTTGGATGCATGGCGCACCATCGGCTTCTGGCAAAAAGCCTCCCTAACCACGCCGTTCAACGTGCTCGGCGGCCCGGCTTTGGCGCAATGCATCGGATTCACAGATGGCGGACTGCCGCTCTCGATGCAGGTGTATGCTCGCCCCTACGCCGACGCGACGGTGCTGCGTGTGGCGCATGCTTACGAGCAGGCAACACCGTGGCGCGCGCGACGCCCGGACCTCGACCCGAACGCGATCTTCTCCGCTGCGCCGCCGCCGGTCCCCGAACCCGAGAAAGCGACCATCGGACAAACTCGGCGGGACGAGATCGCCGCTTTGGTCAAGCGCGCCGGCCTGACGCTGAACGACCGGCATTTCGAACAACTTTGCGCGACCGCGCCGTATATCGACGAAATGACCGCACGGTTGGAACGCGACCCCGAATTTTACGACGAACCCGCCAACATCTACATCGCATAAAGGCTGCCGCCCCCATGGATATCAATCTTCCCGACGTCGAAGCCGAGGTCGAGGCTTTGCACGACCGATACGAAGCTGCCCTGGTGAACAACGATGCCGCAGCCTTGCAGGCGCTATTTTGGAACAGTCCGCATACAATCCGTTACGGCATCGGTGAAAACCTATACAGTTGGGAAGAAATCGGCGCCTTCCGCTCGGCACGTTCGCCCGTTGGGCTTGCGCGCACAATCTCCCGCACCCGTATCACCACCTTCGGCCGGAACGCTGCCACGGCATCCACGCTCTTCAACCGGGTGTCGCTTCCGGGTAAGATCGGACGACAAATGCAGACTTGGGTGCGCATGCCCGAGGGGTGGCGGATCGTCGCCGCGCATGTAAGCGTTATCGACGAAGCCTAAACGCATCGGGAGAAGCCGTACCATGAAGTTAGCCATGGCCGTCGCATCGGCCTTGCTCGTCGGCGGCTCGGCTTTCGCACGCCCGGACTGTTCGGTCTCCAGCCTCAATGCCCTCCGCATTCCCGGCCTGACCGTCGCATCCGCCGACCCGGTCGCCACAACAGTCGATGCGCCGTCGTATTGCGGGGTGCAGGCGACTGTCGTTACGCGCGGCGAGGGCGCGCCCGACGGATCCGCCCGCGTGGCGTTGCAACTGCCGGACGTCTGGAAGCAGCGCTTCTTCTTCATGGGCGTGGGCGGCAACGCCGGTACCCTGACGCCTGCGGTCAACGTCACCGACCGGATACAGGCGTTGGGCAAGGGCTACGTAACCGCAATCACAGATACCGGCCACGTCGGCAACGGCACCGATGCTGGATGGGTACGCACCCCCGATGGCAAGCGAGACGAAGCCAAGATCGCCGATTTCTTCTACCGCGCCGCCCATACCGCGACGGTCGCGGGCAAAGCGCTCGCCAAAGCCTATTACGCCGAACCGGTGCAGCGGGCGTATTTCGATGGGTGCTCGACGGGCGGGCGCATGGCGATGATGGAGGCCGAACGCTACCCCACCGACTTCGACGGCATTATCGCGGGCGATCCCAACATGGATTACCGCGCGACGCTGCAACGCTTCCTGGTGCAAAAGGCCGCCCTCGTCTCCCCGGCCGCGTGGCTGTCGCCCGCTGCGCTGGCAACGATCGACAAAATCGTAACCGAGCGATGCGACGCCATCGATGGGGCGAAGGACGGGTTGGTGCAAGATCCGTCTCGCTGTTCGATCAAGGCCGAGGAGCTGGTCTGCAAAGCCGGCGCCACCGTCGATTGTTTGACGCCGGAGCAAGCCACGGTCTTCAAAGCGTACAGTACCCCACTGCGCGACCGTCTGGGACGCGTCGTATTCCCGGGCTGGGGGCCGACAAACCTGACCGGCCCGCGCGGCATGAGCTATTGGTCTACCGGTACGACCCAACCCGATCCGACGCAACTCGCCCACCCCTGGGGCGCCGATCCGCTCGCCGCCCCCCGCGGCCATGTCTTCGCGCGACAAGCGCTGGTCTCCTGGTTCGGACTACCGGCGGATTACAAGTTCGCGGCGCTGGACGCGGACCCGCGCACGAATACGGTGGGCGAACAACCGATCGCGATGGTCGATCGCACCTTCGCCCAGGCCGAGACCAAAAACGCGGCCAAGCTGCTGCCCTTTGTCCAACAGGGCCGTAAAATGATCCTGTATCACGGCACCAGCGACCCGGCACTGCCGGCGGCGCGCACGGTGCAATTCTACCAGGAGCTTTCGGCGTTGTTGCGCGGGCGCGACAAGGCCGCAGCCAACGTGCGGCTGTTCTTGGTGCCGGGCATGCAACATTGCAGCGGCGGCGTCGGACCGGACCAGTTCGATACCCTCAGCGCCATCGAAGCGTGGGTAGAGCACGGCAAGGCCCCCGATGCCATTCCCGCCCGCACCAAGGCAGACGCCACGGTCACCCCGCACGAATTGCCGCTGTGCCCCTATCCGAGACAAGCACGCTTCTCGGGCTTCGGCCAGCCGCATGACGGAGCGAACTGGCGGTGCGCCGATCCGGATGCGAAGGGGTGAGTTCAATGCCCTTGCGATGGCCATGCCGGAGCAGGGACTAGGTGCGCGGGGCGGGCACATGTCCCTAACAGACGACGAAAAACGTCGGATCCAGTAACCGATTCTCTACGCGCCCGTCGACTGATTCAGCGTAATCGAGGCGGATCGATTTTCGTGTCATGAAACCGGCACCGGGCATTGTGCAGGTAGCGGGCGGATGTGCCACGTTATTTCGAGGTTAGGAGCACTGGCGATAATAACGCCTGGCCAACACACTTTAATCCGTTGAAATTTGGCGTCCCGTAGGGGATTCGAACCCCTGTCGCCGCCGTGAAAGGGCAGTGTCCTGGGCCTCTAGACGAACGGGACAGGCCGGACCCGAACCTCATCGGCTCGGGAGGCCGGTTGGTAGCCGAGGCTCCCACACCGGTCAACCCGCCTTTTACGCCATCGCCGCATCGGAGATAAAAAATCCTGGCGCGACCGACCCATTCCATTCCTCGGCCCGCAGATTTCCTGCCAAATGCATCGGCAAACCCTCCCGACTCAGCAACGCATCCGCCAAAGCCCCGTCCCTAGCGCGGAACAGCATTGCTTTGAGACGGGGTCCGCCGCCCTCCCCTTCGACGAAGGCGCGAATCGTATTGCCCTCTTTCCCGACGCGGTCGGCCCGCACCACGCGGGCGCGTTGCAGGACCAGGGTCGGTTCCTCATTCCCCGCGCCGAATGGGGCCAATCTTTCCAACTGCCGTGCAAGATCGACGGTGGCACCTTGGACCGCTAGGCCGCCTTCGACCGGCAAATCGGCAGCGCCCGGCAGGTCCGACGCGGCGGCGAGCCGCTCGTTCAGGAAGACGCGGAAATCGACCAGTCGATCCGCCGGGAGCGAAAATCCGGCCGCCATCGCATGCCCGCCACCTGTCGCGAGAATGCCGGCCTGCCGCGCCGCGATCACCGCCGCGCCCAGGTCGATGCCCGTCACCGAGCGTCCGGACCCCTTGGCGATGCCGGCGGCGATACCGGCGACGCAGGCGGGGCGGTTGAAGCGCTCTTTGATACGGCCGGCGACAATACCGACCACGCCGGGGTGCCACGATTCGCCGGCCACCAGCAGCGCGGCATGGCCTTCGCCGACCTGACGTTCGGCCTCCATCAGCGCGGTTTCGAGCATCCCGGCCTCGACTTCCTGCCGCTGGCGGTTGACGCTATCCAGTCGTTCGGCGAGCGCCATGGCTTCGACGCGATCCTCGGTCAGCAACAGGCGCAGCCCCATATCGGCCTCGCTGATGCGGCCGGCGGCGTTGATGCGCGGGCCGAGGGCAAAGCCGCAGGTGAAGGTCGACAATTTCTCCTTGGCCTGCGTGACATCGAGCAACGCGGCGATGCCGGGGCGGCCGCGCTTGGCCATGATTTTCAGCCCCTGACAGACCAAAGCGCGATTGACCCCGATCAGCGGCATCACGTCGCAGACGGTAGCCAGCGCGACCAGATCGAGCAGCGCCATCAAATCGGGCTCGCGGGATCCGGCGAAATGCCCGGCTTTGCGCAGCACCCGCACCGTCGCGACAACGGTGAGAAATGCGATACCGGCGGCGCACATCGTGCCCAGCCCGGATCTATCGTCCAGGCGGTTGGGATTGACGGTGGCCAGGATGGGGGGTGTCGGCCCTTCCGATTTATGGTGATCGAGGACAATGGCATCCGCCTCCCCCCGAATTTCGGCCAGCGCATCGGCGGCGGCGGTGCCGCAATCGACGCAGACGATCAGACCGACGCCGCGATCGACCAAACCGCGCAAGGCGGGACCGTTCGGGCCGTATCCTTCTTTCATCCGATCCGGCACGTGATGGAACACCGCGCAGCCGAGGCTGCGCAAGAACGTCACCATCAGCGCGGCGGAGCACGCCCCGTCCACGTCGTAATCGCCGAACACACCCACTGTCTCGCGGTGCTGCACCGCACGCGCCAGCCGATCGGCGGCGGCGTGCATGTCGGTCAGCACCGAGGGATCGGGCAGCAAAGCCCGCAAGGTGGGTTGGAGGAAGTCGGACGCCGCCTCCAACCCGACACCGCGCGCTGCCAGCAGGCGACCCACGATCTCGGGCAGGTTCAGGCGTTGGGAGATTCCCAGCGCGACCCGATCTTCGCCGGCACGCCAAATCCAGCGCCGGCCACCCAGGCTACGGGCGACGCCGAACGCCGGTGCGGCGGTCAAGTAGCGGTCCAGGTTTTGACGACGAAGTTGTGGTGCCCTTCGATGTAGCGAACGGTGCCGGATTGGCTACGCATTACGACGGAATGGGTGATCGCCCCGCCACCGAAACGTTTGATGCCGCGCAGCATCGGTCCGGAGGTCACACCGGTCGCGCAGAACATCACGTTGCCCTTGGCCATGTCCTCGCAAGTAAAGACCCGACGCGGATCGGCATGGCCCATGGACCGTACGCGTTCGATTTGGGAATCGTCCTCGTACATCAGCCGCCCTTGCATCTGTCCACCCGTGCAGCGCAGCGCAGCGGCCGCCAGCACGCCCTCGGGCGCACCGCCGGAGCCGAGATAGATGTCGACACCCGATTCCGGCATCGTCGTGGCGATCACCCCGGCCACGTCGCCGTCGGAGATCAACATGATCCGCGCCCCGGCTTCGCGGCATTTGGCGATGATTTCGGCATGGCGATCGCGGTCGAGGATGCAGGCCACGAGGTCGGACACATCGCATTTCTTGGCGCGCGCCAAGCTGCGCAGATTGTCGCCGACCGAGGAATCGAGATCGACCACGCCCGGCGGCAACCCACCGCCGACCGCGATTTTGTCCATATAAATATCCGGCGCATGCAAGAAATTCCCCCGCTCGGCCAGCGCCACCGTGGCGATGGCCGACGGCCCGCCCTTGGCGGTCAGGGTCGTGCCTTCCAGCGGGTCGACGGCGATGTCCATGGCGGGCCCGCCGGCGCCGACTTTCTCGCCGATGAAGAGCATCGGCGCTTCGTCCATCTCGCCTTCGCCGATCACCACGGTGCCGTCGATATCCACCGCGTCGAATGCCTTACGCATGGCTTCCACCGCCGCGCCGTCGGCGTCGTTCTTCTTGCCGAGCCCGATCCAGCGAGACGCGGCGAGCGCGGCCGCTTCGGTGACCCGCACCAGTTCGAGGGCGAGGTTGCGGTCGGTATTGGTCGGCATGCGGCGATTCCCTATGGCTTGGTCTGGCGATTGCTAACGGGTCATTACCACGTGTCGGCGTCGGGACGGAGAGTGGATTTGTGCATCGGCGCGGGGTTGACACTGTTCCACCCGTCTCGCACCGTCTTCGGCTATCCGATCGATCTGGGACCGCACGCGTATCATGACCCCGTCCGACGCCGCTTGGCGACAAACAATCTCGGCTTTGCACGCTTCGGGACACAAGGCAGGACTGGCCATTACCGGCGGCGGCAGCGGGGCGATCGGCGCGTTGCTGCGGGTGCCCGGCGGATCGCGCCTGTTGGTCGAAGCGCAAGTTCCTTACGACGAGCAAGCGCTCGCGGGCTTCCTCGGTTTCGCACCGGCTCAGGCCAGCAGTGCCGATACCGCGATTGCCATGGCCCGTGTCGCTCGCGCCCGAGCGGCGGCGCTGATGCCGGCCGAGAGCAATCCGGTGGGCTTGGGCGCGACGGCGGCGCTGGTCAGCGACCGGCCGCGGCGTGGGGAGCATCGATATCACCTCGCTTTCGCCAGCGCTGCCGGGATCGCGCACGCGACCGGCGTCCTCGCCAAAGGCCGGCGCGATCGCGGTGAGGAAGAAGACCTTGTCGCCCGCTCGATCGTGCTATTTCTGGCCCGCGCTTGCGGGGTCGATGCGCCGTCGCCGCGCGATTTGCTCGACCCGGACGAACACTATGCCGAAACGGCCACAACGATGGCCGACACATTCGGGCGCCTGTTGGCGGGGGAGTTCGATCGCGTGACGGTGCGCCCGGATGGGCAAACGCTGCTGTCCGCACCGCCGCCGGCCGTGTTGCTGCCGGGGTCGTTCAACCCGGTGCACGAGGGCCATATGTCGCTGGCCCGCGTCGCCGAGGAAATACGGCAGCAACCGGCGTCGTTCGAGATCTCGGTCACCAATGTCGACAAACCGCCGTTGGCCGGCGATGCAGTGCGCGACCGCGTCGCGCAATTCGCCTGGAAAGCGCCGGTCGAGCTTACCCGCGCACCGACCTTCCTGGAAAAATCCCGCCTATTTCCGAAAGCCGTCTTCGCAATCGGGGCGGACACGGCGGAACGGCTGGTCGCGCCACGCTATTACGGC
>JBAXFK010000209.1:0-8659 GCA_037139955.1 Rhodospirillales bacterium | reverse complement strand
CACCAAAAGTGACGCTCGACGTGCTCCTCGATCACGTGCTGGCCTGCGCGCAACGGCGCCCGCCCAGACTGAACCGGCCGCATGCGGCACACGACGAGGATGTTACGCCTTATGGACAGTACCGAGGTCAACAAGGGCATGGCCGCGATCCTGGTCGCCGGAATCGCCTTCTTCCTTTGCGGCTGGATTGGCGTGACGCTTGTTCACGATTCCAAGCCGGAGCATGAAGTTCTGAAGATCGAAGGGGCGGCCGTGGCCGATCACGCGGCCGGAGCGGCGAAGGAAGAAGCGCTTGCGCCGATCGCACCGCTGCTGGCAAAGGCCGATGCGGCGTCGGGCGAAGCGACATCTAAAAAGCTTTGCGTCTCCTGCCACACCTTCGCCGATGGTGGCAAATCCGGTGTCGGACCGAATCTGTATGGTACGGTCGGAGCGGCTCGCGGGCACGTCGATGGCTTCAACTATTCGGCCGCCCTTAAAGGCAAAGCTGGCAATTGGTCCTATGAAGACCTGAACGCTTGGTTGGCAAAGCCCGCCGCCTTCGCGCCCGGCACGCGTATGACTTTCGCGGGGATCAAGAGCGCCGAACAGCGCGCCGACGTAATCGCCTATCTCCGTAGTTTGTCGAAATCCCCGGTTCCGCTGCCCTGAGCCGGAATCTAACGCGCCTGATCGCGGCGGCCGAGGCCGCTGCGGACGTCGCCGGGGCGGTCGTTCGTCCGTTTTTCCGAACTGGCGTGGCAGCGGATGCTAAATCCGATCGCTCCCCGGTCACAATTGCCGATCGTACGTCCGAGCTGGCGATGCGAGCGGTACTGAGCGAACGCTTCCCGGACCATGGCATTCTTGGCGAAGAATTCGGATTGGACCGCCCGACCTCCTCGCTCCGCTGGGTACTGGACCCGATTGACGGGACCCGAGCCTTTATCACCGGCCGTCCGACGTTCGGTATTTTGATCGCGCTGCTGGAAAACGATCGTCCGATTCTAGGGGTGATCGATCAGCCCATTACCGGCGAGCGGTGGATCGGGGCTGTCGGCGAACCGACCATGTTCCGAGGGACTTTGGGCGGGCAGGCCGGTTGTCGTCCTTGCCCGTCGTTGGCCGAGGCCGAATTGTCGTGCACCAGCCCAGAAATGCTGGAAGGCGGCGATATGCTGCGGTGGAAGCAGCTCGCTTCCAAGGTGCGCCGCAACTATTGGGGCGGCGACTGCTATGCATATGGCTTATTGGCGCTTGGACAGATCGATATCGTCGCCGAGTCAGACATGAAGGTCTGGGATTGGGCGCCGTTGGTCGCGGTTGTCGAAGGCGCGGGGGGACGGGTTACCGACTGGAACGGCGCCCCGCTTCGCCCCGATGGCGACGGGCGGGTTCTCGCGGTGGGCGATCCCGCGCTGCTTCCCCTGGCCGTCGCGGAACTGAACAATCGGCCGGTCGTCGCGACCTGACAACCGCCTTAGGCCGCGACCGACCCAATCGGAACACGAGGCAGCCCTTGCGCGCGATACTTTGTTTGCTTTTGCTGCTGATCCAACCGCTCACGGCATGGGGCGATAGCGGTCCCACGACTCGAAGCCATGCGGTCGCGGTGTTGGGCGAAGCGGTGTTACCGCCGGATTTTCCGTTTTTCCCCTATGTCGATCCCGCTGCGCCCAAGGGTGGGGCCGTGACATTTGCCACCGTGGGCACGTTCGATAGTTTCAATCCGTTCATTCTGCGCGGAACCGCTGCATTCGGCCTCACGCATCCTTGGATCGTGTTGCCGGGCGGATCCGGTTCCGGCACTTCGGTCGGCCATGTCTGGGAAAGCCTGCTGACGGGCTCGGCCGACGAAGGCTCCACCGGGTATGGGCATCTGGCCCAGACGATTGAATTGCCGGCCGACAAGATGTGGGTGGCGTTCGAACTGCGGCCCGAGGCCCGGTTTTCCGACGGAAAACCGGTGACGGCCGAAGATGTTGCTTGGACTTATCGCACACTGCTGGCGCACGGGCGTCCGAGCATGCGAATTCAGTTCGCGGACGTGCGGGACGTGGCGGTGGAAGGACCCAGTCGGGTGGTGTTCCATTTCAAATCCAACCAAAACCGGGACCTGCCGCTACTGGTTGGCGGCTTGCCGGTATTGCCCAAGCATTTTTTCGAGGGACGGGATTTCGAGCGTCCGTTGACCGATACGCCGGTCGGTTCCGGCCCATATGAGGTGGCGAGCTTCGATCTAGGACGTTCGTTGACCTATCGGCGCAATCCGAACTGGTGGGCGGCGAACATGCCGACCGGAAAAGGCACCAATAATTTCGACCGGGTGAAGATCGAATATTTCCGCGAAGGCACCGTCGCTATGGAGGCATTCAAGGCCGGCCAGATCGATATTCGTAGCGAAAATGTGTCCAAGAACTGGGCGACGGCGTACGATTTTCCGGCGATTAAAGCAGGTCGTGCTATTGCGCGCAGCTTCTCGCACCGTCTGCCCAACGGCATCCAGGGCTATGCCATGAATACGCGCCGCCCGGTTTTCGCGGATCGCCGGGTTCGGCAGGCCATCGCCGAGATGTTCGATTTCGAATGGTCGAACAAGGCGTTATTCTACGGTGCCTATACCCGTACCACGAGCTATTTCAGCAACAGCGAACTCGCGTCGTCGGGTGTGCCGGATGCGGGCGAATTGGCATTGCTCGAACCGTTCAAAGACAAACTGCCAGCGGAAATTTTCTCGGCCCCGTTCTCGGTGCCGGTGACCGACGGGTCGGGCAACAATCGGGAGCAAATGCGTCACGCTCTGGTGCTGCTTAAGGAAGCCGGCTGGACTGTGAAGGATCGTAAATTGGTCGATGCGAACGGGCAGCAGATGCGGTTCGGCATTTTGCTGGACGAACCCTCGTTGGAGCGTCCGTCGCTGCCCTATACCGAGACGTTGCAGAAATTGGGTATCGATGCACGAGTGCGCATGGTCGATTCGGCCCAGTATCAGCGTCTGACCGATGACTTCGATTTCGATATGACCATGATGGTTTACCCGCAGAGCGACGTGCCGGGAAACGAATTGCGAGATTATTTCTCGTGCGCCGCCGCAGGGGCCCAAGGCAGCAACAACGTGTCCGGCGTCTGCGATCCGGCGGTGGATGCCTTGATAGAAAAAATCGTTACGGCACAAACTCAGCCAGTGTTGCGCGATGCCGCGCGGGCGTTGGATCGAGTGCTGTTGCGGAATTGGTACCTCGTGCCCAATTGGGGCAGCTTGGAATACCACGTGGCGTGGTGGGACCGGTTCGGCTTCCCAGGTAAGCCGATCCGCGAGGGTGTGAACATCGATAGCTGGTGGATCGACCCCGCCAAGGCGTCGGCGATCGACGCGGCGCGCGGTCGTTAGCGCATCATGGGCGCGTATATCGTCCGCCGCTTGTTGCTGGTCGTGCCGACATTGTTCGGAATAATCGCAATCAATTTCGCGATCGTCCAGTTCGCGCCCGGCGGGCCGGTGGAGCAGATGATTGCCGAATTGAAAGGGCGAGGCGATATCTCGTCTCGGCTGACCGGTGCTCGATCGGATTTTGGCAATGCTGGAAGCTACCGAGGTGCGCGCGGACTGGATCCGGCCATCGTGGCCGATATTCGCCAGATGTTCGGCTTCGATAAACCGCCTTTGACCCGCTTCCGCGACATGATATCCGGTTATCTGCGCTTCGATTTCGGGCGGAGTTTCTTTAGGGATCGAACAGTGTGGCAGCTATTGCTGCAACGCATGCCGGTCTCGATATCGTTGGGGCTTTGGTCGACCTTGCTAGTTTACGGGATATCCATCCCGCTGGGCATCGCCAAGGCTGTGCGGCACGGCAGCCGCTTCGACGTCGCGACCAGTGCGATCGTCTTAGTCGGCTATGCGGTGCCAGGATTTTTGCTGGCAATTCTGTTGGTCGTGGTGTTGGCCGGGGGCGGCTTTGTGCATTGGTTTCCCCTCAGTGGATTGGTGACCGAAGGCGCGTCCGAATGGCCTTGGCCAGCGCGTGCGATGGACTATCTCTGGCACATGGTTCTGCCCACCGTCGCCATGGTTGTCGGCGGATTCGCTGGCCTGACGATGCTGACCAAAAACTGTTTTCTGGAAGAAATCGGCAAGCAATACACCGTCACCGCTCGGGCCAAAGGTGCCAGCGAACAGCGGGTTTTGTACGGCCATATGTTCCGCAATGCGATGCTGTTGATCGTGGCAGGATTTCCGCAAGCGTTGATCTCGATCCTGTTCACATCCGCCCTGCTTGTCGAGATCGTTTTTTCGCTCGATGGCCTCGGGTTGCTGGGGTTCCAAGCAGCGATTCAGCGCGATTATCCGGTGATGTTCGGGACGCTGTACCTGTTCACCTTGGCCGGGCTGTTGATGCAGATCGTTGGCGACCTGATGTATACACTGGTCGACCCTCGCATCGATTTCGAGGCGCGGTCGTGACACTCAGCCCCGTCACCCATCGCCGGATCGCCATCTTTTGCGCCAACCGACGCGGATTTTGGTCGTTGTGGGTTTTTCTATTGCTGTTCGGTCTTTCGCTGTTCGCCGAATTCATCGCGAACGATCGGCCTTTGGCGATCCGGTTCGACGGACATTGGTACGTGCCGGTGCTGCAAGATCTCAGCGAGGACGTCTTCGGCTCGGACTTTCTCCCGACCGAGGCCGATTATACCGATCCCATGCTGCGTAAGACGATCGAAGCAAAGGGCTGGATGCTCTGGCCGCCGATTCCTTTCAGCTACACGACGTCGGTCAAGGATTTGAATGTACCCTCGCCGTCGCCACCGAGCGTTCGAAATTGGCTCGGGACGGACGATCAGGCGCGCGATGTGTTGGCGCGAGTCATCTACGGTTTCCGGCTGTCGGTGCTGTTCGGTTTCACATTGACGATTGTTTCTTCGGTCGTCGGCGTGATCGCTGGAGCGGTACAGGGCTTTTATGGAGGGACGACCGATTTGCTCTTCCAGCGCTTCATCGAAGTCTGGAGCGGGATGCCCGAGCTTTATCTGCTAATCATCCTCGGTAGTATCATTACGCCGGGATTTTGGGTGTTGCTGATATTCCTGCTGCTATTCCGCTGGATGAGCTTGACTGGCGTGGTGCGAGCCGAATTTTTGCGCGGTCGCAATCTGGACTACGTGCGTGCGGCGAAAGCGTTGGGTGTGTCGGATATTGTCACGATGTGGCGGCATATTTTGCCAAACGCGATGGTGGCGACATTGACATATTTGCCGTTCACTCTTTCGGGTTCGGTCACGTTGTTGTCGACTTTGGATTTTCTGGGATTCGGTCTTCCGCCCGGTTCGCCCTCTCTCGGTGAACTCGTGGCGCAGGGAAAGAGCAACCTGACGGCGCCCTGGCTCGGCTTCACCGCGTTCTTCGTGTTGGGCGGTGTGCTGACGTTGCTTATTTTTGTGGGCGAAGCCGTGCGGGATGCCTTCGATCCACGCCGCTTGCCCGGGTCGTCGTTATGAGTTTGGTCGAAGTCGAGGATCTCTCGGTCGCGTTCGGTGCGAAACGGGTGGTCGACGGTGTGTCGTTCAGCGTCGATCGCGGGGAAACGCTCGCGTTGGTCGGAGAGTCCGGTTCCGGCAAGTCGTTGACGGCATTGTCGCTGCTACAATTGCTCCCGGTGGGAGGAACCAACCCGACCGGCCGCGTGTTATTGGACGGACAGAATATCGTAGGCGCCGATCCAGCAACTTTGCATCGGGTGCGCGGCGATCTGGCCGGAATCGTGTTCCAGGAACCGATGACCAGCCTGAATCCGCTGCACCGTATCGGTCGGCAAATCGCCGAAGCGATTCTTCTGCATCGTCCTATGGCCGCAGATCGAGTCAGGGCGCGGACAATCGAGGCATTGACGCAAGCCGGGTTCGCCGACGCGGAATCCCGATTGGATGCGTTCCCTCATCAGCTATCGGGTGGGCAGCGGCAGCGGGTTATGATCGCTATGGCATTGGCGAACGATCCGGCGTTGCTGATCGCCGACGAGCCAACCACAGCTCTGGATGTTACGATTCAGGCGCAGATTCTGCGGTTGCTGCTGGAACTGAAAAAAGCGCGCGGTTTGGCCCTCCTTCTGATCACCCACGATCTGGCCCTGGTGCGTAGGTTCGCCGATCGGGTGGCGGTGATGAAGGATGGTAAAGTGGTCGAGACGGGGCACGTTGCCGCAGTCTTTGCGGCGCCGGCACATCCGTACACTCGTATGCTGCTTGCGTCGCTGCCCAAAGGCGTCCCCTCGCCGGTGGCCGATAGTGCCGCCGCGATTGTTTCGGCCGACGACGTGAAGGTGCATTTTCCAATCCGGCGCGGTGTGCTGCGGAAGGTGGTCGGCAATGTGCGTGCGGTCGATGGTGTATCGTTTACCGTGCATGAGGGCGAGACGGTCGGGTTGGTCGGGGAATCGGGATCCGGTAAGACCACGCTGGCGTTGGCGACTTTGCGGCTTGAGCATGCGACTGGGCGAATAGCCTATGTCGGTCGGGATATTGCGACGCTCTCCAATCGCGCCATGCGGCAATTGCGTGCTCGGATGCAAATCGTGTTCCAGGATCCCTATAGCAGCCTTTCGCCTCGGCTGCCGGTCGGCGATATCGTCGCCGAGGGCCTGACCGTCCACGTACCCGACCTGTCGCGCATCGAACGGATGGAGCGCGTGGGTGCGGCGTTGCGGGAGGTCGGATTGCCGCCGGACAGTGTCGAGCGTTATCCTCACGAATTCAGCGGCGGCCAGCGTCAACGGCTCGCGATAGCGCGTGCGATGATTCTGAAGCCTCGGTTCGTCGTGTTGGACGAGCCGACTAGTGCCCTAGATATGTCGGTGCAAGCGCAAATCGTCGATCTCTTGCGGGACCTACAGGACCGATATGGGTTAGCGTATCTGTTTATTAGCCACGATTTGAAGGTCGTGAAGGCACTCGCACACCGTGTCATCGTCCTGCGTGGCGGGCGGGTCGTGGAAGCGGACGATGCCGCCACGATTTTCGCCTCGCCGCGAGAGGATTACACCAAAGCTCTGATGGCAGCGGCCTTCGCGTAAGCGCCGATCACCAAGCCTCCTTGCCCGGTATCGGACGCGCCACTTCGGACGCCGATGCTTTGGATTTTTGCTCGGCTTCGTGCTTGTCGAACATCAGCTTTGCTGCGGAGGCCCGTTTATCGGACAGCAGGTCGCGATGGTCCGTGCACCAGTCGAACGATTCCCGGCGCGGTTCGTTATCCCCGGAGAAATGCGGCATCACGTAACGCTGGTATAGCTCGTAAGAGCGCTTGGTTTCGGCGAAATCTGCCCAGTTATGGACCTGCTGCAGGAATACGCCGAAATCGCCCTGCTTGTCGTAAAGCCGTTGGATCAGCGCGATTGCGTCGTCCGGTGTGCCGATCACGCCGAATTTATTCTCGATGAACCACTCTGCTGCGTCGTATCCCTTGGGAACGTTGAAGCGCAGCTGGTTGTTGTTCAGGTAATTGAGGTAACGCTCGAAGCCGAACTTCACGTTCTCCATCGCTTTCTGGCGCGTTTCGGCGATGTGCATCGGTCCTACGAGGCGTAACCGAGCGGGGTCCATGCTGCGGCCGTGTTCGGCGGCGATGTCGTTGGCGATCTTCCAGTTTGCGCCCAATGCGTCGAAGCCGAACGGATTAGTCGCCGCGACGCAAATCATTGCTAAATCGTATTTTCCGGCCAGACGTCCGCCGGATGGTGTGACCGAGCTTACCACCGCAACCTCGGGATAGGGTTTGGTGTATGGTAGGATGTGCGCGCGGGCGCCGACGAAGTTGTACCAGTCGGTCTTTTCGGTGACGGTTTCGCCTTTGAACAGGCGCAGGATCAAATCTAGTGCCTCGGCCATCCGGTCGCGTTGGGTGTCTGGATCGATTCCCATCATTAACGCGTCGGACGCCAGCAGGCCAGGCCCTGCGCCGAACATTACCCGGCCACGGGTATGATGATCGAGCTGAATGATCCGGTTCGCGACCATCAACGGATTGTGGTACGGTAGGGAAATTACGCCGGTCCCGAACTTGATGGATTTGGTTCGTTCGGCTGCGATGGCGATGAACAGTTCCGGCGAACTGATCAGTTCCCACCCAGCGGAGTGATGCTCGCCGATCCAGGCTTCATGAAAGCCGAGCTTGTCGAGCCATTGCATTAATTCCAGATCGCGGTCGATACATGCCGAAGGGTTCTCGTCCATGGGATGGAATGGCGGCAGGAAGGCGCCGTGACGAAGGGGGATTCGGGCCATTTCTTGTTTCCTCCGAGGGATGCGGACAGCGGGTCCCGGGCATGTTATCAGGGTTTGCCCTGCCGCAAACCCGCGCGCCCCAGCCAGCGATTCAGGAATGAGCGAAATCGTCGACCGCCGCGTTTGGACTATCGCCGCTGCTTGCACTTGTGGGCCGCTGATGTCGGGCCTCGATGCGACGATGGTAAACGTGTCGCTAGATACGATCGGTAGCGACTTCCATGCCTCCCTCGGTACGATACAGTGGGTAACCAGCGCCTATTTACTGTCGCTGGCTTTGGCGTTGCCGCTGAGCGGGTGGCTGGTCGACCGCATCGGCGCGCGCCGGATCTTCCTCGGTTGCTTTTCGGCCTTCATCGTATGTTCGTCGCTTTGTGCGACGGCAGCGTCGGTCGAGTCG
>JBAXFK010000208.1:0-8662 GCA_037139955.1 Rhodospirillales bacterium | reverse complement strand
GCCTAGCGATTATAGCGCACCGGCCCCGAATGCCGCTCGGAGTAGCGCGTAGAGCGCCCCGCCGACCAAAAAACCCACCAGTGTGCCGTTCACCCGCACGAATTGCAGATCCTTCCCGACCCGCAATTCCAATCGGTCCACCACTGTGGTGGCGTCCCAGCTTGCCACGACGCGGGCGATAAACGAGGACAATCCGGCTTGAGCGCTGGGCAGCAGGGTGCGCACGATGTCCTCGGCCGCCGTATCGACCCGCGCACGCGCGGCTGGATCGGCTTCGAGCATGGCGCCGAGACTGCCGATCGCGTCTTGCAAATAGACCATCGTTCTGCCGTTCGGCTTGGCTGCGTCGGCCTCCAGCGACACGCGTAGGCGTGCCCAAATGTCCCAGAGCCAAGCTTGTACCGTCTCGTGTCCGACCACCCCTCGGATGGCGGCTCCAAGCTCGGCGGCTCGGGCAGGGTCTTCTTCCATTCGGCGAATTTCGTGGCGGATCCATTCGTCGAAAGCGTCTCGTAATTCGGAGCCGTCCGGTCGCATCTTGTCGAGTTCGGCCGACAACGTCGCCAACACGCGGGCGGCGATCGATCCACCCAAGGCCCAGCCGACCAAGCGGCCGCCCTGCTCGCGGACCCGCTCTTCGATGGAGCGGCGCAAGGCGTCCTCCCGATTGGCCATCAGTTCTTTGAGTTGGGCAAGGAGAAAGCCGAAGACTTCCTGATGCCGACCGTTGTCGACCAAACCGTGCAGTGCGCGTGCAATCGGCTTGCTGGCATCGGTGCCGCCGAGAATGCGGGGCGCCATGCGCGCGACCATCCGGCGGGCGCGGCCGTCTTCTACGGTCGCTAGGATTTTCGGCAACATGCCCGCGAGTGTCGCAGCCAGCGGCTTAGATGTGGCAGGATCGGCCAGGAAGCGGTGCAGTATGCTGGGCAGGTCTAGCTTGGCGAGCAGCGCCGCAATGTCCTTTTCCGTGAACACATGGGTTGCGACGAAGCGCCCCAACGCGTGACCCAGACGTTCCTTCTGTTTGAGGACGATGGCCGTGTGCGGGATCGGGATACCGAGGGGATGGCGAAATAGAGCGGTGACCGCGAACCAATCTGCGATGCCGCCAACAAATCCTGCTTTCGCCGCCGCCCCGATCAATGCTCGGGTATAGTCGCTCGGCCACAGGTTCGGGGGAAGGCCGTATGCGCAAAGCGTGAGCGCGGCCATCAAGACCAACAACGCCGAGGCAAAAGCGCGGTAGTGGCGCAGTTCGTGACGGGCGGCTCTATCGGGATCGGCGGCAGGGGGCATGTGAGCCCTTGTTTGCCGGAACGGCAGTCAGGAAGGAAGCGCCCAGCGCCGGACGAAACGGCTGCCGGCTTGGATGCAGGGACGCTCGATAAACCGGTAGGTCAGGGACGATATCCAGAGTGTGACGCTTAGAACGGCGACAAGAACGGCGACGAACAAAGGGGGCGACCACCAAGAACCTACGTGGAAGGTGCCGCGATAGAATGCGATGGGGGCGACGACAAGAAAATGCACCAGATAGGCGCTGAAACTCACACGCCCGACGAAACAGGATACTCGGTTGGTTAGCCAAGACATATCGGATGCCGCGAGCGCCAGTGCTAATAACAGGCTCGCTGCGCCGGTGAGCAGTGCGCGCGAGAGCGGATCGGTCCAGGTCGGGAACCACGCCACCGGCCACCAAGCGCAGTACATCGCGAGTAGCCCGGTGCCGGCCAGCAGCACGGCGGACCATAGTTTCGATGTCGGCGCGATGTGCAGCAGGTGGAAGGTCAGGCAACCCCAGGCGAACACTTGAAGCGAGTTGGGGAACCAATAATAGACGAATGATCCGAGCAGATGCGGGTCCGTCGCCGCGAGAAGGCGCAATGCTTCGGTATTTGCACCGATGGCGAATAGCGCCGAGCCGACCACGAACGCGATGGCACGGGGAAGGGTAGCGATCGCTACCGCGATTGCGGGGAAGATGGCGTAGAAGGTCATCTCTACGCCGATAGTCCAACCGCCGGGCACCACGAGGTTGATGGTCTCGGGACTCCATCCATGCAGGAAGAACAACGTGGTGGCGATGCCGAAGGGCGTGCTGCCGCCATCTGGCCACATGCCTGCCACGTGCATACCGCCGTATAACGCGGTCGCGAGCCAGAACATGGGCGCAATGCGGAAGAGCCGTCGGAGGTAGAAAGGGAGGGGGCCGTCGTTCCGAGAATGCCAGGAGAGCATCAACGTCAAGGCGCTGGCGACGAAGAAGAGCTGCACGCCGTGGGCGCCGAGTTCGAGTATTTTACCCAGCCGCCAGTGCAGATCGGGGAATAGCGGCCTTAAGTGGGACGCGATCACCCCAGTGACCGCGAACCCTCGCAATGCATCGATATAGTCCAGCCGACGCGGTGTCATCGTCGGCCGCCGGTTCGGGCTAGAGCCGCAGTTTTAGGGCGTTGCCGATCTCACCGATGATGCCGCGCCGGAAGGCCAGCACGCAGATCATGAAGATCGCCCCCTGGGTCACCGTCACCCAGGCACCGAACTGCGCCAGATAATTTTCCATAGAGGTCATGACGACCGCGCCAAGCGCCGGGCCGAACACCGTGCCCAAGCCGCCGAGCAGGGTGGTCAGCACGATCTCGCCCGAGGTGCTGGAATGGACGTCGGTTAGGGTTGCGATACCGAACACCAGCGCTTTTGTGCCACCGGCAACGCCTGTAAGCGCGGTCGACAGCACGAAGGCGATCAATTTGTAGTCTTCGGTACGGTAGCCCAAGGAGGTCGCCCGCGGTTCGTTCTCGCGGATGCCTTTCAGCACCTGCCCGAAGGGGGAGTGGATAATGCGGTGGATGGTCAGGAAGCCCGCGATGAAAATCGCCGCGACGACCCAGTACATGGTCATGTCGTTGGACAGATCGATGAAGCCGAACAGCCGGCCGCGGGGCACTTGCTGGATGCCGTCCTCGCCGCCGGTGAACGGGGCTTCGAGGCAGAAAAAGTAGACCATCTGCGCCAGCGCCAAGGTGATCATGGCGAAGTAGATGCCAGAGCGACGAATGGCGAGGTATCCCAGGCACAGGCCCAGGAATCCCCCGGTTAGGCCGCCGAGCGCGATGGCGATCGAGGCGTCCACATGCCAGGTTTTCATGGTCCAGGCGGCTACATAGCTACCCATGCCGAAGAACGCGGCGTGGCCGAAGGATAGCAGACCGACATAGCCGATCATCAGGTTGAAGGCGCAGGCGAACAACGCCGCACAGAGCACCCGCATCAAGAAGACGGGATAGAGGACGAAGGGGCAGACGATAATCAGGGCCAGCATCGCCAGGAAAGCGATTGTCTGCGGGCGGGAAAAACCGAACATATTAGGCAGCCTTTCCGAACAAGCCGCGCGGCCTTGTCAGCAGCACGATCACCATGACCACGAACACCACGGTTGCGGAGGCCTGCGGGTAAAACACTTTGGTCAGTCCCTCGATTACACCCAGCCCGAAGCCGGTGACGATCGAGCCCAGGATCGAGCCCATGCCGCCGATAACCACCACGGCGAACACGGTGTTGATGAAGTTGCTACCCATGTTCGGGTTCACAGAATAGATCGGCGCTGCGAGCACCCCGGCGAAGGCTGCCAGTGCGATGCCGCCGCCATAGGTCAGCGTGATCAAGCGCGGCACGTTCACGCCGAAAGCCTGCACCAAGGGCGCGTTTTCGGTCGCAGCGCGGAGCGTCGCGCCGAGGGAGGTTTTCTCGATAATCGCCCAAGTTGCCAAGCAGACGACCGCCGCCGCCAACACCACCCAGCCACGATAGTTCGGCATGAACATGAAGCCGAGGTCGGTGGCCCCTTGCAGCAGGTTGGGAATGCGGTAGGGCATGCCGGAGCTGCCGTAACCGTTGCGGAACAGGCCCTCGATCACCAAAGACAGGCCGAAGGTCAGCAGCAGCCCGTACAGGTGATCCAGTTTATACAGCCGACTGATGATGGTCTTTTCCAGGAAAATCCCAAAGATGCCGACCAGGATCGGCGCCAGGATCAAGGCGGGAAAATAGCCGATGCCGAAATAGTTCAGCAGCATCCACGATACGAAGGCGCCCATCATGAACAGCGCCCCATGGGCGAAGTTGATGATGTTGAGCATGCCGAAAATGACCGCGAGGCCCAACGACAGCATCGCGTAAAACGCGCCGTTGATAAGGCCGAGCAGAAGCTGACCGAATAGAAGCGGGCCGGGAATTCCGAATATCGTCATCATGGTAGTGTTCCCGGCGGAGCCGTTTCCTCTCTTAGGCTTTGACGAGTGGGCAAGCGCCCTTGTCGAGCTGGCGGAAGGCCTGATCCGCCGGTGTCGTCGCGATACGTTTATAGTAGTCCCACGGGCCTTTGCTTTCCGAGGGCGCCTTCACTTCCCACAGAAAAGACGGATGCAGCTTCCGCCCGTCCGCTCGGATCGATCCTGCGCCGAAGCAATCGTCGTCCGTCGGCATGGCTTTCATGCGTGCGATTGTGGCGGCACCATCGGCCTTCGATTGCACCGGTCCGATCGCCGTGGCGGCTTTCAGATAATGCGTGATGGCGGAGTAGACGCCGGCCTGGACCATCGTCGGTCGCGTGCCTTTCACGACAGCGCTGTACCGGTCGGAAAATGCTCGCGCCCGTTCGTTCATGTCCCAGTAGAAGCTATCGGTCAGCACGATGCCTTGTGCCACGTCCAGCCCGAGGGAATGCACATCCGTCAAGAACAGCAGCAGACCGGCCAACCGCATCTTGATGCCGAATTCTTTGGATTGTTTGATCTGGTTGATGAGGTCGGAGCCTGCGCTCGCCAGCCCTAGAACCTTGGCACCGCTTGCTTGCGCGCCGATCAGGAAGGACGAGAAATCGGTCGTGCCCGGAAACGGATAAGCGATGCTACCGACCACCTTGCCGCCCGCACCGGTCACGAACGCGGTTGTATCGCGTTGCAGGGCATGGCCGAACGCATAATCGGCGGTAATGAAATACCAGGAATCGCCGCCCGATTTCACCATCGCGCCGCCGGTAGACTGGGCCAGCATATAGGTGTCGTACACCCAATGAATGGTATTGCCGTTGCACTGCGCCCCGGTCAGGTCGGACGTGGCCGCCCCGGTGTTGAGATAGACCTTGTTCTTTTCTTTCGCGACGCCAGCAACGGCCAACGCCACGCCCGAATTCGCAACTTCGACGATCGCATCCACGCCATCGCGGTCGAACCACTGACGTGCGATCGTCGCACCGATATCGGGCTTATTCTGGTGGTCGGCGCTAAGCACCTCGACGTCGAAGCCTTTGCCGCCAATGCCGAATTCGGAAAGCGCCTGCCGGATCGCGGCGATCGCTCCGGGACCGGCGAGGTCCTTGTAAGGACCCGAAAGGTCGGTCAGACAACCGATTTTAAGGGTGGGCTTGGGCGCCTGGGCGCGCGCCGCCGCGAGCGGCATTGCGCTGGCGGCTGCAATCATCGTACGGCGTGATAGGTTCATGGATCGGCTCCTAGGCATTCGCGGTGGAAGCGGATTTAGACACCGAGATAATCGTGCAGCTTGTCCATATTGGCTTCGAGCTGCGCGTTGGGGATCATGTCGATGATCTTGCCGTGCTCCATCACATAATGACGGTCGGCGACGGTGGCGGCGAAGCGGAAATTTTGCTCGACCAGCAACACTGTGAAGCCGCGGTTTTTAATTTCGCGGATCGTTCGGCCAATCTGTTGCACGATAACAGGGGCCAAGCCTTCGGTCGGTTCGTCCAGCAGCAGCATTTTCGCGCCCGTGCGCAAGATACGGCCGATTGCTAGCATTTGCTGCTCGCCGCCAGATAAGCGTGTACCATGGGCAGTACGGGCGCGTTCCTTCAGATTCGGAAACAGCGTGTAAATTTCATCCACCGACAGGCCGCCAGCGGCGACGACCGGCGGCAGCATCAGGTTTTCGGTCACCGACAGCGACCCGAAAATCCCGCGCTCTTCCGGGCAGATGGCGATGCCGGCGCGCGCAATCTGATTCGGCATCATGCCGATCGTTTCCGATCCCTTGAAGGTCACATGGCCTTCGCGGCGCGGCACTAAGCCCATGATGGACTTCATGGTCGTGGTTTTGCCGGCACCGTTACGACCCAGCAGGGTCACAACTTCGCCTTCTTGGACGTTGAAGTCCACGCCGTGAAGGATATGGCTCTCGCCGTACCAGGCGTTCAGGTCCTTGATCTCAAGCATCGGCGCTTCCCAGGTAGGCGGCGATCACCTCGGGGTTTTTGGAAACCGTGGCGTAATCGCCCTCGGCCAAAATCCGGCCGCGGGTCAGGACAGTGATGGTGTCGCAGAGGCCTTCGACCACCGACAGATTGTGTTCCACCATCAGGATGGTACGACCTTTGCGGATGCGCTTGATCAGCTGCACGATGGTGTCCACGTCGCCGTGGCCCATGCCCGCCGTGGGTTCGTCCAGCAGCATCATTTCCGGATCGAGCGCCAGCGTCGTCGCGATCTCGAGTGCCCGCTTCTGCCCATAGGGCAGGTCGGCGACAAGCGCGTTGCCCAGGTCCGGCAAGCCAACATCGTGCAGCAATTCGTGCGCGCGATCGTTGTAGACATTCAACGCCGTTTCCGGACGCCAGAAGTCGAAGCTGGCACCACGCGCCCGCTGCAACGCCAGACGCACGTTTTCCAGTGCGGTCAGGTGCGGAAACACCGCCGAAATCTGAAAGCTGCGCACCAACCCGCGACGTGCGACCATCGCCGGCTTCATGCCGGTAATATCTTCGCCTTTGAATTTGATGGTGCCGCGTGTCGGCGTGAGGAAATTCGTCAGCAGGTTGAAGCAGGTCGTCTTACCCGCCCCATTCGGCCCAATCAGGGCGTGAATGGTGCCAGTGCGGACGCGCAAAGACACGTCGTCCACGGCGACAAAGCCGCTGAACTCTCGGGTCATGCCTGCTGTCTCCAGGATGGTATCGGTCACCCCCGGGCTACTCCCTCAATCTTGTACGATCATCGTGGGGGCGGCGTTTTACACATCGCTGTCATGCGCGCAAGCGGGTTATTACCTGTATCGCAAGTTCGGGAGCGCCAGTTGTTACACTTCTTTTCCGCTGTGCCGATTGCATCGCCAACCGCCCCGCGTGCTACAGGGCGGCAGGAGACGGATTTTGCCCTTTCACCCCAGGATTCGGCGTTGTGCCATGGCGATTTGCTGCACCATGGCGGTGTTGCCGACCGGGTGCGACCTTGGACCAGGTTATACGCCCGATCGCGGTTTCGTCCCGACAGCGTTCCGAGCAAATACGGTTGGGCAGGCGGGGGTGTGGCCGGACGGATTTTGGTGGCGCGGCTTCGAGTCGCCCGAATTGACACAGCTGATCGAGGCCGCGTTGGCCAATAATCTCGATATCGCTGCTTCCGTGGCTCGCATCCGGCAAGCCGACGCGCAACTGCGGATCGCAGGCGCGGCGCTTTTGCCGAGCGCGAATGTAACGGGCGATGCGAGTTGGCAGCGTGTCGGCGGTGCGACAGGCAGTGCCAGCAGCCGGGCACGTGGTGGCAGCGCCGAACTCCATAGTTACAACGTCGGACTGAGTGCGGCGTACGAGATCGATTTTTGGGGCAAGGCCGCCGCAGGCCGGCAAGCGGCTCTGTCGAATGCGATGTTCGGCCGATTCGACCGACAAACGGTGGCGCTGACGGTGACCGCGAATGTCGCCACCGCGTGGTTCACCGCCCTAGCCTTGTCGGATCGTTTGCGCATCGCCGAACGCAATCTGGCCGATGCGCAGCAGATTTTGGCCGTCTTCCGTGGCCGTCGCGACGCAGGGACCGCTAGCGATTTGGACGTCGCGCAGCAGGAAACCTTCGTCGCCGCCAATCGCGCGACACTGCCGAACCTGCGCAATCAAATGGAGCAAGCGATCGTCGGCCTCGGCATCTTGACCGGGCAGCCGCCGGAGTCGGTGACGGTCCGCCCTGGCACGTTGGTAAGCATAGCTCTTCCCGCCATTGCGCCGGGTTTGCCGTCCGAACTGCTGGCCCGCCGCCCCGATGTCGCTGCGGCCGAGGCTTTGCTGCGCGCGAAAAACGCCAATATCGCGGTGGCGCGCGCTGCCTTTTTTCCGTCGATCCGGTTGACCGGTTCGGACGGGTTCCAGGCGGCGTCGCTGGGCACTTTGGTCGGCCCGGGCGGGGCGCTGATGTCTCTTGCTGCCGGCCTGACGATGCCGCTCTTCGACGGGGGAGCGCTGCGTGGGCAACTCGAACTGGCAAAAGGCCAGTACGACGAGCAATTGGCCAATTACCGCAAGGCAGTACTGCAAGCATTCACCGACACAGACAATGCCCTCACGGCTTGGCGTTATGCCACCGAGCAGGAGGCGTTGGAACGCGAAGCGGTGGATCGGGCGCGGCGGGCTGCGACCATCGCACGGGCGCAAATGGCTGCCGGGACGGTGGATATCACGACCGTGTTGGCCATCGAGACGACGCTGCTGAACAACGAAGATACTCTTGCCCAAGTCCGCCTCGCCCGCGTGCAAGCCTTGCTCGGCGTCTACAAAGCCCTGGGTGGTGGGTGGCGGACAGACGGCAACGAGACCCATCCCGGATTATCGCCTGGCATGCTGGAGGGTGGATCGGCCCTACCGATCGGAGGA
>JBAXFK010000207.1:0-8674 GCA_037139955.1 Rhodospirillales bacterium | reverse complement strand
CTAGCGGCCGCGCAGTCGCGCGCGCCGCTGCACAGGCACGTCTATTCGGTGGGCAACCCAGCAGCGTCGGCCTAATATCGCGACCATGCGGATTATCGCCCTTTCGGTTGCGGCCCTCGCCTTCGCGCGCCCAGCCATGGCCGAAGAATCCCTGCGCTTAACATACAGAACCTACGCCGTCGGGCTGCACATCGCGGATGCCGAGGCTGCATTGGGCCTCGGTCCTTGGGGCTACCGGCTGTCGCTATCCTTCCGCACCGGGGGCCTCGCCAGTGTCGTGTTCGCGGGATACAGCGCCAGCGCGGTGGAGGGCACATGGAACGGCGACCGCCCCTCCCCCAGGCAATATTCCAGCAACGGGGTCTGGCGCGGCGAACCGCGCGCGATCCTGATCGACTACGACAAGGGCATCCCGACAATCCGGCAACTCCTGCCGCCTCTGGAACCGGAGCGGGAGGTCGTGCCGGACGCCCTCCGCGCCAACAGCGCCGATTCGCTCTCCGCCCTGGTCGCGCTGGTAAACACCGTCGCCCGCTCGGGGCGTTGCGAGAGCAGCATCCGCACCTACGACGGGCGCCGCGCCGCCGCGATCGAAGCCCACACCGCCGGCCAGGAAAGTTTGGAGGCCACCGGCCGCTCCAGCTTCGCCGGCCCGGCGCTGCGCTGCGATTTCACCAGTCGCGTGCTGGCCGGCTTCCGCACGCATGAGTCGGATCGATCCGATTATCGCCCCTTGCACGGATCTGTGTGGCTGGCCACCGCCCTGCCCGATCGACCGCCGATCCCGGTGCGGATGACCGTCGAGACCCGCTGGTTCGGCCATGCGACGTCTTATTTGGCCGAGGCCTCAGTCCGGCAATAGCTGCCGCACGATCTCCGCGACATCGGCCATGCTCGGGGCGATCGCGACGGCCCCCTCGGCCATGGCAAGCGGGCCGTAGCCCCATGCGGCGAAAATGCACGGCAACCCGGCCCCCTGCGACGCCGCCACGTCGTTCGCGTGGTCCCCGATCATGACCGCCCGCGCCGGCTCCCCGCCTGCCGCTGCCAGTGTCGCCAACAAATGAGCCGGGTCGGGTTTGCGCACGGGAAAACTGTCGCCGCCGCCCACCGCCGCCATCAACGGAGTCAAATCCAGCGCATCGAGCAGCACTCGGGCCGCACCTTCCGGCTTGTTGGTGCAAACGGCAAAGCGCCAGCCTTCGGCCGCTAGGGTGCGCAAACTATCCATCGCACCGGGAAACAGGCAGCTATCGACAGCAGCATGGGCAGCGTAATCGGCCGAGAATTCGGCAATCGCGGTCGCGTCCGGCACGCCGCCGCGCGCGGCGAAGGCTTTTTCGACCAATCGCGCGACACCGTCGCCCACCATGGCCGCAGTGCCGGGAAAATCGAATCGAGTCAGCCCGCGCGAGTCCATCAGCCGGTTCAAAGCGGCGGCGAGGTCCGGAACGGTGTCGACCAATGTGCCGTCGAGATCCAGCACCAGAACGCGAGGACAGGGCACGGTGTAGCACTCCGAAACGCGAATTGAACCAAGAGCGTAGCAGCAACCTTTGACACAATGCCGCCACCGCCGCTACGCCTGGAACGACCGCGACGCAAAGGAAAACCATGCCGGCAACCGCCATCGTCCTGGCTGCGGGGCTCGGGACCCGGATGAAATCCGCTTTGCCCAAGACCCTGCACAAAATCGCCGGCCGCAGCATGCTGCGGCATCTGCTGTCCAGTTGCGAGTCTGTGTTCGATCGCATCGTCGTCGTGCTCGGCCCCGACATGGACACGGTGCGCCAGGAAGCTGCACCGCATACATGCGTGGTACAGCACGATCGGCTGGGAACCGCGCACGCGGCATTGCAAGCGGTCGCGCATTTCGGCGAAGGCGAGGTCGCGATTCTGTATGCCGATAATCCGCTGATTCGGCCGGAAACGCTGCGCAGCATGCTGGACCGCCGGACACAAGGGGATGCCGGCCTGGGCCTGCTCGCGTTCCGCCCGGCCGATGCCGCCCGCTATGGCCGCGTGGTCGCGCATGATGGCTATGTCGAACAAATCGTCGAATGGGCCGACGCCAGCACCGACGAACGGGCCATCGGCTTATGCAACGCGGGTGTGCTGTGCGCCTCGGCCGGCGACATGGCGCGCTGGCTGCGGGCGGTGCGGAACGACAATGCAAAAGGCGAATATTACCTGACCGACGCCGTGACCTTGGCGCGCGCCGAAAACGCCCGCGTGGTGGCGGTAGAAGCCCCGGCGGACGAGGTCGCGGGGGTGAATTCCCGCGTCGAACTCGCCGCCGCCGAAGCCGTGGTGCAAGGCTGGCTCCGCGTCGCCGCCATGGATGCAGGGGTAACGATGATCGCACCCGGTTCGGTTTATCTCCAAGCCGACACCGTGTTCGAGCCGGACGTCACGATCGAACCCAACGTGTTCTTCGGCCCCGGCGTCTCGATCGCGACCGGTGCGATTATCCGCGCCAACAGCCACCTGGAGGGCTGCACGATCGGCCCCGACTGCATCGTCGGCCCCTTCGCCCGTATCCGCGCGGGCACGACCCTGCACCGCGACGTGCATATCGGCAACTTCGTGGAGGTGAAGGCATCCACCCTCGCCACTGGGGTGAAGGCGGGGCATCTGACCTATCTCGGCGACGCTTCGGTCGGGGAAAACACCAATATCGGCGCCGGCACCATCACCTGCAATTACGATGGGGTGTTCAAGCACCGTACGACGATCGGGGCGAACGCGTTCATCGGGTCGGATGTGGCGCTGGTGGCACCGGTCGCGGTGGGGGACGCCGCCTCGATCGCGGCGGGTAGCACGATTACCGAAGACGTGGCACCCGGTGCCCTGGCGTTGGCGCGCAGCCGGCAGGTGCAGAAGCCGGGACGGGCGATAGAAACGATGACGGCGTTGCGAGCGAAGAAAAAGGGCCAAGTCTGATGTGCGGTATTGTCGGCGTTATCGGGTCGCGACCCGCCGCCCCCTTGATTTTGGAATCCTTGGCCCGTTTGGAATACCGCGGCTACGACAGCGCCGGCATTGCCACTCTGGGGAACGGTGCGATCGACCGGCGACGCGCGGAGGGCAAGTTAGGCAACCTCGCCGCCGACCTCGCCAAAACGCCGCTGGCCGGCACCACCGGGATCGGCCACACCCGCTGGGCCACCCACGGCGCGCCGACCAAGAACAACGCCCACCCGCACGGCACTGCTCGGGTATCCCTGGTGCATAACGGCATCATCGAGAACCACGCCGAACTGCGCGCCGAGTTGGAAGCCGCCGGCCAAGTCTTCACCACCGAAACCGACACCGAAACCGTGGCGCAATTGGTGGACCTGAACCTGCAACGCGGCATGGCCCCGATCGTCGCCGCCGGGTCCGCACTACGCCGACTAGAGGGCGCCTACGCCCTGGCGATGATCTTCGCCGGCCACCCCGAACTGATGATCGTTGCCCAGCACGGCGCACCGCTCGCGGTGGGCTTCGGCGAGGATGAGATGTTCGTTGGCTCCGACGGCCTCGCTTTGGCCCCCCTCACCCGGCAAATCGCGTATCTGAAAGACGGCGACTGGGCGGTTGTGGACCGCAAAGGAGCGAAATTCTTCGACATGGACGGGGCCGAGGTCGTGCGGGAAGCCAAACTTACCCGTCTGACCGGTGCGGCCATCGGCAAGGGCAATTTCCGCCACTTCATGGAGAAAGAACTCCACGAGCACCCGGCGGTCATCGGCGACACCCTGCACCGCATGGTCGATCCGCGCACCCGAGCGGTGAACCTGCCCGACCTCGGCATCGACTTCGCGAACCTATCCCGCATCACCATGAGCGCTTGCGGCAGCGCCTACTATGCCGGTCTGGTCGGTCGTTGGTGGTTCGAAGCAATGGCCCGCATCCCGATGGATGGCGATGTCGCCAGCGAATTCCGCTACCGCACGCCGCCGATGCCGCCGGGGGGCCTCGGTCTGCTGGTGTCGCAATCCGGCGAAACCGCCGATACATTGGCCGCGCTGCGCTACATGCGGGAGAACGGGCAAAAAGTCCTGTCGATCCTCAACGTCCCCGAAAGCAGCATGGCACGGGAATCCGACGCAGTCCTGGAAACCGTCGCCGGGCCGGAGATCGGGGTCGCATCCACCAAGGCCTTTACCGCGCAGCTATCGGTCCTGGCCTGCCTTGCGCTGGCCGCCGGCCGCGCACGCGGCGCCATCTCTGCCGCCCAAGAGGCCGCCATGACGCACGCGCTGTTGGAAGTGCCCAGCCGTGCGGCGGAGGTGTTGGAAAACGACACCGCCATTCGCGCCATTGCCGAGCGCGTCGCGAAAGCGCGGGATGTGCTGTACCTCGGGCGCGGGAATTGTTACCCGATTGCCATGGAAGGTGCCTTGAAACTCAAGGAAATCAGCTACATCCATGCCGAAGGTTATGCGGCGGGGGAAATGAAGCATGGCCCGATCGCGCTGATCGACGCGCAAGTGCCGGTGATCGCCATCGTGCCGTCCGGCCCACTATTCGAGAAAACCGCATCCAATGTGCAGGAAGCGGCGGCACGCGGCGGGCAGGTCATCGTGTTCTCCGATGCCGAAGGCGCGGCGAAGCTGAAAGGTATCTCGGTCGAGACGATCGTGCTGCCGGCGGTCGATCCCTTCGTCGCACCGATCCTGTATGCCATTCCGGTGCAGATGCTGGCGTATCATGTGGCGGTGCTGAAAGGCACCGACGTCGATCAGCCGCGCAATTTAGCGAAATCGGTGACGGTGGAGTAGTCGGAGGGGATCAAACCTCCAGAATCCCCCGCATCACCGGAACGCAATGCCCGGCGACGGTAGCGGTCACCGCCCCTTCCGCCGTCTTCCGCGCCCCGCCGATCAGCAGGCTCGGGCGCCCCATCTCGACGCCCTGCTCAATTTCGAAATGCAGCGCCACATCCTCCCCCGGGGCCAACGAAACAAGCAGCGCCGACAATGCCGCATTGGCGCTCCCTGTCGCCGGGTCTTCCAACACGCCACCGAGCGGGGCGAACATGCGGGTGCGCAGCTTGGTGGCGTCGCCGTCCTTGCGGACATAAAGATGCAGGGCGAAGCGCAATGCCATCCCAGGGAACCGCGCGGCCGCGTCGCGGAAGGCACCGATATCCGGTTGTGCGCGGGCCAGCGCGTCCAGACTGGCAACCTCGGCGATAACGAAGGGCGTGCCGACCGAGGCTACCAACGGTGTGTGCGCATCGGTCCGGAAATCGTCCTCGGTCAGTCCGACGCAGGCCGCGATCGCGTCGGTCGGGATGGATGTCTCGATCGTCAGCGAATGCGGCGCAGAGATGCGGGCTCCGACGATTGTCTTGGTCGCGTCGCGCAGCACATGCACCCGCACAAGGCCGGCAATTTCCTCGAAGGTGTAATGTTCCGGCGGGTTGGCGTCGGCGCGGGCCAGCACGAAGCCGGTGCCGACATTGGGATGCCCGGCGAAAGGCAGCTCGCAGGCCGGGGTGAAAATGCGAACATGCGCATGGTTCTGGGGATTGTCCGGCGGCAGCACGAAGGCGGTCTCGGACAAGTTGAATTCGGTCGCGATGGACTGCATATCCCCGGCGCTCAGCCCGTGCGCGTTGGGAAAGACCGCGAGCGGATTGCCGCCGAAGCGCTGACTTGTGAACACATCGACCGTAACAAAATCGTAGCTCGGCATCGGGACCTCCAGGGGATCGTGTCCGGAGGCTAGCACACACGGGCCGCCGTAAGCTGTGCGCGAACGGCGATTCAGCCCCGCCGTGAGCGTCTACAACCGCCGTACGTCGTAGCCCTGTACGAACCCGATCCTCGGTGCGCTGAGGGAGCGGTTGTACGCGTTCGGCTGATACTGCGAACCCAGCGGAATATACGGCACGTCGATCCAGGCGCGGCGTTGGATGGCCTCGCAAATCGCCTGCCGGCTCGCTACATCGGGCGCTTCGAGCCACGCGGCACGCAATGCCTCGATCTCCGGCGATGTCGGCCAGCCCGGCCAAGCGGCCGCGCCGTTGCCGCGCAAGCCCAGATGCCCGGCGGGATCGAAGTTATTCACCCCGGTGATGCTAGAATAGAAAATGTTCCATCCGCCTTCGTTCGGCGGTTTGCGGCTATTGCGACGCTGCACCGTGGTGCCCCAATCGACCGCCTGAAAATCGACATTCATGCCGACCTTGCGCAATAAATCCGCGCCGACCAGCGCCAAGCCCTGCAACGATTGGTAATCGGTGGCGCCAAGCATGACGATCGGTTCGTTGTTATAGCCGGCAGCTTTGAGTTCGCGCCGCACGCGATCGAGGTCGCGCTTGCCGGTCAGCACCTCCATGCCGGCGGCATTGGCCATCGGTGTGCCGGGACTGAAGAAGCCAACATTGTCCTTCCACAAGGTGCGATCGTCGCCGAGGGACGCAGTCTGGAATTCCGCCTGATCGATGCCCCACAGTAAAGCACGGCGAATCGCGGGATTGTCGAACGGCGGATAAAGGTGGTTGAACCGCAGCACGGCCAGGGAGCCGCCGGGCTCCAGTACCGTCGTGGTCAGTTTCGGAGTGGCGCGGATTTTCGGCAGCAAGTCGGACACCGGCTGTTGCACCCAATCGACCTCCCCATTCGCCAAAGCATTCACGGCAGTGGAGGCATCGGGAATCACGCGCCATTCGACGCGCGGGAAATGCGCGATCTTGGGGCCGGCGGTGAAGCTGGGCACCCCGCCATCCCGTGGCACATAGCCCGCGAAACGCTCGTACGCCACGCGGGAGCCGGGGACGCGATCGGCGGTGACGAACCGATAGGGGCCCGACCCCACCATATCGGTCACCTGTTTATTCCCATCCGTCAGCGCCAGCCGCTCGGGCATGATGCACGGCATCGGCGTGGATGGCTTGCCCAACGCGTTCGGCAGCAGCGGAAACGGCCTTTTCAACCGAAACTGGATACGGCGGTCGTCCAGCGCCGACAATTCGTCCGTGACCGCCATCAGCGCCTGACCAAAGGAATCCTTGGAGCAATAACGCCGGATCGAGGCCACGCAATCGCGCGCCAGAACAGGCGTGCCGTCGTGGAACAGCAGGCCGGGGCGAAGGGTCAGGACCCAGCGCTTGCCATCGTCCTCGATGCTGTGCCCAACCAGCATCTGCGGCTGCATCTCGAAATTGGCATCCATGCCGTACAGCGTGTCCCACACCATGTAGCCGTGGTTGCGCACCACGGTGGCAGTGGTGAAAATGGGATCGAGGATCGGCAGATCCCCCTCCGGCACGATCTTCAGGACGTCGGTATTTTGCGCCCGCGCGACGAACGGCGCGGTCAACCCCGCGACTACAACGTGCCGGCGGCGGATCAATGGAACGTCCGTCCGCCGTCGACCGGCAATGCGATTCCAGTCATGAACGACGATTCATCCGACGTTAGGAACAGAATCGCGGCTGCCAATTCCTCGGGCTGGGCGTGCCGGCCCAGGGCGTAGCGTTTGGTAATCGCAGGGTTGGGCGCGCCCTCGGACGTGCGGATATGGCCGGCGGTCATCGGTGTCTCCACCGCGCCGGGGCAGACCGAGTTCACCCGAATCGCCGGAGCCAATTCCATGGACGCGGATTTGGTCAGCCCGATCACGCCAGCCTTCGACGCAACATAGGCGACGCTGCCCGGCCCGGTGGGCATCAAGCCGACGCCCGAGGCGATATTGACGATCGTCCCCTTTCCGGCCGCCTGGATGAACGGTGCGGCGGCTTGAATGACCAGGAACGTGCCGGTCAGATTGACCGCGAGCGTCTGCGCGAACACAGCGTGGGACGTATCGGCGATCCCGGTTTCCGCGAGAATGCCGGCAGCGTTTACCACGCCGTCGATCCCGCCCATGGCCTCGGCCGCCTTGGCGACGGCGGAGGCAACCGATGCGGGATCGGATACGTCGCAGGTCACCGCGAAGGCACCGATTTCGTCCGCCACGGCCTTGGCCGCGTTATCCGAACGATCCAATACCGCAACCGTTGCGCCCTCCTGCCGGAAAAGCCGAGCGGTGGCTCGGCCGATGCCGGAGGCGGCACCGGTCACGAGGATTTTTCTTCCGTTGAGACGTCCCATGATTACACCGGCTTCCAGGAGCGATCGACCTCGATATCGATCAGGGTTGGGCCGTCGTGTTTCAGGGCTGCTTCGAGCAGCGCCTGGAAATCCGACAGCGTGGTGGATTTATGCGCCGTGAGCCCCAGGCCGCGGGCCACGCTGACGAAATCGATACGCGGCTTATCGAGCTCCATCCCGACATACAGATCGGCCTGTTGCGCCAGACCCTTCATCGCGTTGGTCCGCTGCTTGAGGATACGATACGAGTAATTATTGATAATCACGAACACCATACGCAGGTTCTCCCGCGCCGCCGTCCACAAGCCTTGAATGGTGTACATCGCCGAACCGTCGCCGATCAGCGCGACGACCGGACGATCGGGCAGCGCAAGCTTGGCACCGATCGCCGCCGGCAACCCCCAGCCGATACCGCCGCCGCGCATGCCGAAGAAGCTCTGCGGGTCATCGCTTTTCAGGAAACGGCGCAGGCCGTTGCCGGACGACACCGTCTCATCGATCACCACCGCATTGGCCGGCAGCATGCGCCCGATCGCCTGCATCAGCGGCAGCGGTGCCGGTGGCTCGACCACTCCGACCACCGCCGG
>JBAXFK010000206.1:0-8686 GCA_037139955.1 Rhodospirillales bacterium | reverse complement strand
CTCCTTTCCTCCTCGCGCCCTGTTTCGCCCTGGGCGTCATGGACTTATAACGGGGCATTCATTGAACGACGCCGTCAAGCTGGAGAGACGCATGACAGACCCCACCGGACCCTTGAAGGGCCTGCGCGTATTCGATTTGACCCGTGTTCTGGCGGGACCGACTTGCGCTCAGATGCTGGGCGATCTCGGCGCCGACGTCGTGAAAATCGAGCGCCCGGGCGCCGGCGACGATACGCGCGCCTTCGCCCCGCCGTTCATGGCAGGCACTCGGGAAAGCGCCTATTTCACCGGCGTGAACCGTAACAAGCAGTCCTTGACGCTGGATATCGGGCAGCCGGAAGGGCAGGAGATCGCTCTTAAATTGATCGCGGACTGCGATATCTTCGTTGAGAACTTCAAAGTCGGTGCTCTGGCCAAGTACGGCCTGGGCTACGAGCAACTGCATGCGAAGTTTCCGCGCTTGATCTATTGCTCGATCACCGGCTTCGGGCAGACCGGCCCGTACGCGCCGCGTCCGGGCTACGACAGCCTGATTCAAGGCATGGGCGGCGTGATGTCATTGACCGGGGAGCCAGAGGGCCTGCCGCAGAAAGTCGGCGTGCCCGTCGCCGATTTGTTCGCCGGCCTATACGGCTGCATCGGTATCTTGGCGGCGTTGCGGCATCGCGATCTGACCGGGCAGGGTCAGCAGATCGATATCGGCATGTTGGACACCAGCGTCGCGTGGCTCGCCAACCAGGGCATGAACTATCTGGCAACGGGGGAGAATCCGCCGCGCTTGGGCAATCAGCACCCCAACATCGTGCCCTATCAGGTGTTCCCGACCGGCGATGGCTACATGGTTCTGTCGGTTGGCAACGATCCCACTTTCAAACGCTTCTGCGAGGCGTTCGGGCTGACCCATCTGTTGGAAGACTCGCGCTACGCCACCAATGCGGCCCGCGTCGAGAACCGCCAATTGGTGACCGACACACTGACCCCGGTGATGCAGCAGCACCCAACCGGCTGGTGGATCGAAAAGCTTGAGGCGTTGAAGATCGGCTGCGGCCCGATCAACACGCTGGAGCAGGTATTCTCCGACCCGCATGTCGTTGCGCGCGGCATGGTGCTGGAGATGCCGGGTTCATCCGGCACCCCGGTGAAGGTGATCGCCAACCCGGTGAAACTGTCCGAAACCCCCGCCGACTACCGCATCGCCCCCCCGCTGCTCGGCCAACACACCGACGCCATTCTAACCGAACGGCTGGGGTTGGATGCGGCCGCGCTGGCGGCGCTACGGGAAAAAGGCACGATCTGACGGGGGCAGCGATGCGACATTTCGGCGTTTTGATTCCGTCCACCAATACAACGGTGGAAATCGAGTATTCGCGGCTCCTGCCGCCCAGCCTTCAGGCGCATTACGGGCGTTTGGGGAAGGGCGGGAAGACACCGTTTTCCCCGAGTATCGATGCCGACGTTGCCTATCAGTCGAAAATGCTGGGCGATGCCAAAGTCGAAGCTTTGGCGTTGGCGCAAACCTCCGCCAGCCTGTTCGACGACGATTATTGCGACAAATGCACCGCCGCGATGACCGCCGGGGCAGGGGTGCCGTCGGTGACTTCCGCCCAAGCGATCGGGCAAGCGGTGCAATTTCTGGGGGCGAAACGGATTGCCTTGGCGACTCCCTATTCCCCGGACGCGATCGGTCGCGCCAAACGTTACTACGAGACAAAATACGGCTTGCACGTCGTGGCGATGGAGGGTTTCGACGCCAACGACTCCTACGCGATCGGTCTGATGGGACCCGAACACGCCCGCGATGCTTTCCGTCGCATCGACACCCCCGAGATCGAGGTTCTGGTCGTTCCCGGCGGCAATTTCCCCACCATGCCGTCGATCGCCGCGTGGGAAAAAGAATTCGGCAAGCCCATCGTGACCACCAATCAAGCGGCGCTATGGGCGATGATGCGCATCATGAAAATGGACGACAAGGTGCCCGGCGGCGGCCGGCTGCTCGGCGACTAATCGCCGTTCAGCGCGATCTGAATTGCCCCTGGCGTGCGCGCGGCCAACATCTCGTGCGACGCCGGGCGGTTGGATGCGATGAAGCCCAGGGTGGGATATTCGGTCGTGCCCATCTGGCCCGAAGGGGGCCACCAGACCCGCACCTCGCTCCAGTCCCCGGCTCGGGAGATGTCGATCGCGGGTTGGTCTTCTGTCACCCGGTGATGCACCCAGTTGGCTTGCGTGACCAGTATTTGCCGGCTGGAAATCACCTTCGACACCACTGCCGCGTGTCCGTCGCGCAGCCGAGCGGTCTTGGCGAAGACCAAAACGCTACCGACTGCGGGCGTATAGGCGCGCGCGTACTTGCCCTGCGCCTTCCACCACCAATCCCCGGCCGGCCCGTATAGCTTCACCCCGCTCAGTGCGCGGGCAAAGGGCGCGCATTCGAGGGGAACGGTGCCGCCGACATAGCCACCCACGCGATCCGGCCCCGAGGACGATCCGCAGGCGGCCAGCAGGAGCAACAGAGCAAGGACGGGAAAACGCGACATAGGCGCATTATATCCTGCACCGTGGCAACATTATGCAAGAAGATGTTGAAATCGTGCGCTGTCGGAACCCGTCCGGCTGACGGACGCCATTGCGTCTCCGGCTTCGTCAAGAGCGGGCGGAGATCCGGGGGAACGGTGTCCCATCGCGAAATGCCCGCCGCCGCGTGTCGGAAAATTTTACGCATTGAGCGCGTGGGCGATTGAGCAGTCCGAATAGCATGTTGATATAATGCAATTTTATCATTTGTCATGACATTTGCAATAGTTTTTCCAAAGTATCCAGATAGGGGGTTCCAACATGACCATGCGCTCCATCGGTTACGCTGCAATTGGATGCTGCCTCGGCTTACTGGCCGCCGAGCCGGCTCGGGCCACACCGCAGACGCTTTATGTCGCCAATAGCGGCAACGATACGATCATGGCCTTCAGCCCAGCGGGCGTCGGATCGGTCTTCGCCACCACCACGGTCAATCCCTATGCGCTTGCCTTCGACAGTGCGGGCAATCTCTACGCGTCGCTTCCTGACGCAAGCAGTCCGTCTACCAGTCAAATCGAAAAAATCGATAATTTCGGTACGAGCTCGGTCTTCGCTACGGTGCCGCTTGCCAAAAGCCTTGCGTTCAACAGCGCGGGCACGCTGTTTGTGTCCGGCGTCTTCGGCTCTGCCGGCATTGTCGACAAGATCACCGCATTGGGCGTTGTGTCGGCGGCCGTGACAGCCAACGTAGCGGGCACTGCCCCCCTCGGGCTGGCCTTTAGCAGCGCGGGCGCGCTCTTTATCGCGGATTCCGCCGCAGGCAGGATCTGGAAATGCACGAACCCCAATGCTTGCCTACCCTCGACATTCGTAACAAGCCTGAGCGGGCTGGACGATGGCATGGCCTTCGACAGCGCCGGCAATCTCTACGTGTCGAATTTTACCAACAACTCAATCTCCAAGATCACATCGGGCGGGGTTGTTTCGACCTTCGCTTCGGGCCTGAGCGGGCCGCAGGGACTGGCCTTCGACAGTGCGGGCAATCTTTTCGTGGCCAACAAGAATAACAACACGATCGATGAGATCACGCCGGGCGGCGTTGTTTCGGTCTTTGCGAGCACGGGTCTGAGCAGCCCGATCGGAATAGCCTTTGGCGCTGCCCCGAGCGTCGCCTCCGGATCCGTTCCGGAACCGACATCCCTGGCGGTGTTTTCGATCGCGCTGCTGGGGCTGGGCGTGCAGCACCGCCGCCGAGGCGCCGCCAAAAGGGCGGTCGCCAGCCCCGTCTGAGCGCTGCCATCCGGTCGTCCGGTCATCCGGCGGGGTTTAGCCTCTTTCCCGCCGCGTTCGACCGGGGCGTGCAAATTTGCACCGGAGCCGACACCGCGTTACCGTCCGCTTGGGAAACGCTGAAAAGGCGGTCGGGAGGAAAACATGAACGCGCCGGTGACTATCGACAATCCCTGGACCATGCCGCTCGATGCGATCGACGTCAGTCAACCGCGCCTTTATCAGGACGATACTTGGCCCGATTATTTCGCTCGGCTGCGCCGCGACGATCCGGTGCATTGGACCGAGGGCGGTATGTACGGCTCGTTCTGGTCCGTAACTAAATACAAAGATATCATGGCGGTCGATACCAACCACCAAGTCTATTCGTCCGATGCGATGATGGGCGGTATCGCGATCCGCGATGTGCCGATGGATTTCCGGCGGCCGAGTTTTATCTCCATGGACCCGCCGAAGCACGATGCGCAGCGGAAAGTGGTGTCGCCGATCGTGGCGCCGATGAATTTGGCGCGCATGGCCGATACGATCCGGGAACGGGCCTGTCGCATCCTGGACAGTTTGCCGCGCGGAGAAGTGTTCGATTGGGTCGATTTGGTCTCGGTCGAGCTGACAACCCAGATGCTGGCGACATTGTTCGATTTTCCGTTCGAGGATCGGCGCAAACTGACCTATTGGTCGAACGTTGCATCGGTGAACACCCAGGCCGGGACCGAGATCGATTCCGATGCCAAGCGGGACGAGGTGCTGCAAGGTGCGGTCGAGTATTTTTCCGCGCTATGGAAAGAGCGCGCGGCGCAGCCGTTGAAACCCGATCTGATTTCGATGCTTGCCCATGGGGAAGCCACGCGCGATCTGCCGAGCCGCCCAACGGAATTTTTGGGTAATTTGCTGCTGCTGATCGTCGGCGGAAACGATACGACCCGCAACTCCATCAGCGGCGGGCTATTGGCGCTGAATAAAAACCCGGATCAATACGCGAAATTGCGGGAAAATCCGGCCCTGATTCAAAGCATGGTGCCTGAGATTATCCGCTGGCAGTCGCCGGTTATCCATATGCGTCGCACTGCGCTGGTGGATGCCGAACTCGGCGGGAAGTCGATCCGTAAAGGCGACAAGGTGGTGATGTGGTATATCTCCGGCAATCGGGATGAGGACGGGGTGGAGAACGCCAACCGCTTCATCGTCGATCGTGCCCGTCCGCGCCAGCACCTTTCCTTTGGTTTCGGCATCCATCGTTGTGTGGGCAACCGCCTCGCGGAAATGCAACTGACCATTCTGTGGGAAGAAATCCTTAAACGTTTCCCGGTTATCGAGGTGGTGGAGGAACCGAAGCGCGGTTATTCCAACCTCATTCGCGGGATTGTATCGATGCCGGTGCGGATACCGGCATAGCGGACACGACATCGTGCCAGTGCGTCGGGTCCCAATGGCCCGACGCCAAGCCGGACGTCGAAGGTAGAACGAAAATCGGCGGAAAATCCGGTAGGATCGGTTGTAAACCGTAAAGAACGCGGTGGCCCAGAAAAATCGACGCCGGGCGCTTTCCGTTGAATGCTAGCACCGCCGGCCGGTAAGCACGGATACGCGTCGCCAATCCCTCCGTATCGTAATCGCGGCGTTTTATCGCAGCGTCCGGACCGGATGCGTGTTTTGCCAAATCGGTCAGGCCGATCCCGAACGCAGCCAGTAACGGAAACTCCTCCGGGCGTAACAACCTTGGTGTCAGGCCGGTTTCCGCCAGGATCGGCCAGAATTTGTTGCCCGGTCCGGCATAGTAAGCGCCCTTGGCGGCCGAGGCTGTGCCGGCGGCCGATCCGCAGACGACCAAGCGCAGGCCAGGCACCAGCAGATCGGGCAGGACCTGGATCAATTCAGGAAGATTTTTCCGGGGTTCATCACCCCCCGCGGGTCCAACGCCTGTTTCACCGCCCGCATCACCGCCAGCGCATCCGCGCCGTGTTCTGTTTCCAGGAACTCGCGCTTGCCGATACCGACGCCATGCTCCCCGCTGCACGAACCGCCCAAAGCCAAGGCCCGCGCAACGATCTTCTTGTCCAATTCCCAGGCCCGCGCCAATCCGTCCGGTTCGGGGGGGACCAAAATGACGGTGTGGAAGTTGCCGTCGCCGACATGCCCGACGATCGGTGCGGTTAGACCGCTCGCGAGGATGTCTTCTTTTGCTCCCAGAATGGCCTCGTTCAACAATGAAATCGGCACGATCGCGTCGGTAGCAATGCCTTTATGTCCCGGCTTTAACGCCAGACACGCCCATAGCGCATCGTGCCGTGCTTGCCAGAGCTTGCTGCGTTCGGCGGGATCGGTAGCCCAGCGAAACGCTCGCCCACCGAAGCCGGCCGCGATATCCTCAGCCTGCTGCGCCTGTTCGGCGACGGATGCGGCGGTGCCGTGAAACTCGAAAAACAGGGAGGGCAGGGGTTCCAGTCCTTCCAGTTTGGAATAGGCGATCGACGCGGCGGTTTGTACGTCGTCCAATAATTCCATCCGAGCAACGGGTACGCCCATTTGCATGATTGCGATAACGGTTTCGACGGCGTTGCCGAGGGTGGGAAATTGGCAGGTGGCGGACGACATGGCCTCGGGGATGCCGTGCAGGCGCAATTGAATTTCGGTAATGATACCCAACGTGCCTTCGGACCCGACGAACAGCCGTGTCAAGTCGTAGCCGGTGGACGATTTGCGCACCCGTCCGCCGGTGCGAATAATCCGTCCATCTGCCATGACCACCGTTAAGCCCATCGCATTCTCGCGCATGGTGCCATAGCGCACCGCGTTCGTCCCCGAAGCGCGGGTGGCGCACATGCCGCCGATGGTGCAGGCAGACGTTCCGGGATCGACGGGGAAAAACAACCCGGAATCGCGCAGATGGGTGTTCAGTTGCTCTCGGGTCACACCGGCCTGCACGCGGCAATCCATATCCGGCTGGCTCACGCTTAGCACGGCGGTCATACGCGAGAGATCCACGGTGATGCCGCCGCGCACCGGCGTTACATGCCCCTCCAGCGACGTCCCGGCCCCCCACGGCACCACCGGCACGTGCTCGGCGTAACACAGTGCCATCAGACGGGCGACTTCTTCGGTTGTTTCGACGAAGGCCACCGCGTCGGGCTGCACCGGGGTCTGCGTGTCCTGCCCGTGCGAGTGGTGATCGCGTAAAGCAGCGTTGGTCGTGATGCGGTCCCCGAGGAAAACGCGGGCGGCTTCGATAACGGTGTCGACGGACATGGCGGACCCCAATAAGGCTTCGTGCGGGAGGAGTGGACCCACCGAGCTTGCGTTGCAAGACGCGCCGGCGTGCATTGAAAAGCGACGGGAATAAGGTGCTACAACAAATCCCGATCATCCTGAAATTTGTTGAGACCCCATGCCCGACCTCACCCTCGATCGCAAACGCGACTTATCCGAACTCTTGCTCGAACTCGACGACAGCATCTTCGCTGGCCAGATCGTGCCCGATGCCGATGCGCCCCATGTCCGCAGCTTCCTTGCCGAACTCGGCGCCGGCGAACCCGTGCGGATCGAGCTGCGCGACGACCATCTTGGCCTTTACGGTTGGACCGAGGACGGTATTCGCGCCCGAATTGCCGAAGACGCTGGCGCCATTCGCTATGGATGGCGGCTGCGGGAATGGCCGGGCATTCTGCTGACGGCCGAGCGGCACGCGGTTTGGCAAGAACCGGATGGTACGCTGGTGGATATCGCGCCCGCCAGTGTCGACGACACAACCTCGCTCTTTGCCCCCGGCGACACCGCGGCGCTGTCCGGCTCTCGATATCTGGTTTTGCACGTTAGCCCCGATCGCTCGGCCGAAATCGCCGAACGCGTCGCCGCATTGAAAAGCGGACAGCGGATGTACGAGGAAAAGCGGGCGGCCAAAGCCGGGCAATCTCTCTACGATTGGATCGCGGTGAAATCCTTCACCGACCCGCTGCCCGACGCCATCCCTGCTTTTACGCGGGCGTGCGAGGCTTTTACTGCGAAGCTCGCACAGTTGCCCGACCTGATCGAACTCCGCCCGGAAGACCACGACGACATCGCCGACGGCGAATGGCACCCGGACTGGGAAACCGAGCGGGCCCGCGACAAGCTGGTGGAATGGCATATCCTGCGGGAGGATCGGCTGGCGGATATCGAAGACGGCTTGGACACGCTAGGGCTGGCGGATACAAGAGTTGCCGCCGAACCGACGCCTTCTCTGGGAGCCTCTTAAGCCATGGTTTACGCCCCGTCCCGCCCCAATCCCGCACTGCCACCGGTACGGGTGAACCTGTACTCCGACACACAAACCAAACCCTCCGCTGCTATGCGGGAGGTTATGATGCGGGCCGAGGTCGGCGACGAACAGAACGGCGACGACCCCACTGTCAACGAACTCTGCGACCGCATGGCGGCGTTGACGGGCAAGGAAGCGGCGGTGTTCCTGCCATCCGGCACGATGTGCAACCAGATTTCGATCGCGGTGCATTGCCGGCCGGGCGATGAAATCCTGGCGCACGAGGCAAGCCACATTGTCGCCAACGAGGGCGGCGGGCCGGGCGCGCTAGCGGGTGCCGTGGTGATCGGTTTGCGAGGCCCGAGGGGCATGTTCGATGTGCCGACCATGCAGGCCGCCTTCCGCGAAAAGCGTCGCAATGCGCCGCCGCAGACGCTGTTGTCGGTCGAGCAAACTGCGAATCTCGGTGGCGGCGCGGTCTGGAAGCTGGATGCGTTGAACGCCGTCCTCGACGCCGCCCACGACTGGGGTATGGCAACTCACATGGACGGCGCCCGGCTGATGAACGCGGTGGTTGCGGCCGGTATTCCGGCGTCCGACATGGCAGCACGCTGCGATTCCGTTTGGCTGGACTTCACCAAGGGGCTCGGC
>JBAXFK010000205.1:0-8694 GCA_037139955.1 Rhodospirillales bacterium | reverse complement strand
CTTCTGGGGTACGGCAAGCATTCGGTTGCGTCGTCTTAGCGGCCGCGCTCTCGCGCGTACCGCCGCGACTCCTGGGGTTTTTTAGGCCCCCTCTTGTACCACGCCGTTGCGCAGTACGCCGATACCGGTGACTTCGACTTCCACCGTATCGCCCGGCTTCATCCAAAGCGGCGGTGTTTGGTACGCGCCGACGCCGCCGGTCGTGCCGGTCACGATGACATCGCCCGGTTCCAACTGCGTGAACGTCGAACAATAAGCGATCAGCGTCGGAATATCGAAGCAGAGATCGTCGACCGTGGCGTGCTGCTGCTCGACCCCGTTCACCCTTGTCATCAGATGCGCCTTGGTCGGATCGCCCATTTCTTCGGGCGTTACGATCCACGGCCCGAAGGCGCCGGACTTGTAGAAGTTCTTGCCCGGAACGAACTGGCTGGTGTGGCGCTGGAATTCGCGCACCGAACCTTCATTGTAGCAGGAATAGCCGGCGACGACGCTCTGCCAGTCTTCCTTGGCGACGTGGCGGCAGCGCTTGCCGATAATGACGGCCATTTCGCCTTCGTAGTCGAACGTGTTCGAAATATTGGGCCGCACCAGATTCTGTTCATGCCCGACTTGGGAGTTGGGGAAGCGGGTGAACACCATCGGTTTGGTCGGGATGTCGCGCCCGCCTTCCTTGATGTGTGTCATGTAGTTCAACCCGATGCAGAAGATCTTCTCGGGGTCGGGGATTGGCGGCAAATACTGGATGTCGGCCAAAGCGAAGGTGGCATGCGCGGTCGCCTCGTCTGCCAGAGACGCTGTCGCCCACAGCGCATGCTTCAGCGAGGGCGCCCGGCTGCCGAGGTCGATGACCCCATCCCCCTTCACGATGCCCCAACTGGGTGTGCCGTCCGGGCGGCGGAAGCTCATCAATTTCATAACCATAACTCCTGGAACGAACCGGCCGCACCGATACGCCTCGCCCAACCCCTGGCCAAGTCCCCCCGAACACGATACCCAAGCGCCCAACCCCAATCAGGAGACCCCAAAGGATGAATGGCGCCGAAAGTCTGGTGCACTCGCTGTTGAACAGCGGTGTCGATACCTGCTTCTCCAACCCTGGCACGTCCGAGATGCATTTCGTTGCGGCGCTCGACCGCGTCCCCGGCATGCGCTGCGTGCTCGGTCTGTTCGAGGGCGTGGTGACCGGCGCCGCCGATGGTTACGCCCGTATGGCCGGCAAGCCCGCCGCGACGCTGCTGCATTGCGGTCCCGGCCTGGCAAACGGCTTGGCCAATCTGCACAACGCCCGCCGTGCAGCCACGCCGATCGTGAATATCGTCGGCGATCACGCAACCTATCACCGTCCCCTCGATGCGCCGCTGACAGCGGATACCGAGGGTTGGGCGAGGGGCGTGTCCGGTTGGGTGCGCACGGCGATGGATGTGAAGACCGTCGGGCGCGACGCCGCCGCCGCTGTGCAGGCATCCACGATCGCGCCGGGCCAGATCGCCACGCTTATCCTGCCTTCCGACACGTCCTGGAACGATGGCGGTGTGCCCGGCGAAAAGCTGCCGTCGGTGCCGACTCCGCTTGTGTCCCCCAACCAAGTCGAAGAAGCCACCAATGTTCTGCGGCGCGGCGGTTCGGCCATCGTCCTGCTGTTGGGCGGCACGGGTCTGACCGAGGAAGCGTTGGAATATGCCCATCGCATTCAGGTCGCGACCGGCTGCCGGGTGTTCGCGCAAGGCTCCAACGCCAAGATCGCGCGTGGGCAGGGGCGTTTGTCGATGGAGCGGGTGCCTTATGTCGTCGATCAGGCCGTCAAGGCATTGGCCGGCACCAAGCACATGATCCTGGCTGGTGCGCGCAAGCCGGTGACCTTCTTTGCCTATCCGAACAAGGTGCAAACCTCGGTCCCCGAGGACGCCGAGATTCATGTTCTGGCGCGTGCCGAGCAGGATATTGTCGAAGCGTTGCAGCGGTTGGCGGATGCGCTGCATGCGCCGAAGGTGCCGGCGCCGAACAACGGCGAGCGGCCCGAACCCGGCCGCGGTGCCCCGACGCCCGAGGCGATCGCGGCGGTGCTGGGCGCGTTGATGCCGGACAATGCGGTGATTGCCGATGAATCCGTGACCTTCGGCCGCGGCTTCTTCCACAGCACCAAGGCGGCACCGCACCACGATTGGCTGAACGTTACGGGCGGTGCGATCGGCGGCGGCATTCCGATGGCCACCGGTGCCGCGATCGGCGCTCCCGGCCGGCGGGTGCTGAACCTGCAAGCCGACGGATCTGCTATGTACACGGTGCAGGCACTGTGGACCCAAGCGCGGGAGAAGCTGGACGTCACCACTGTTATCTTCTCCAACCGCAAATACCAGATTCTGCTGGGCGAGTTGGCGAATGTCGGTGCCAATCCGGGCCGTGTGGCTTTGGATATGATGGACATCGGTAACCCCGACATTAACTGGGTCGGGATGGCAAATGCGATGGGTGTCGAGGCTGCGCGCACCGACTCCGCCGAAGGATTCGCGGACCTGTTGAAGCAGTCGTTGAACCGTTCGGGCCCGTTCTTGATCGAATTGGCAATCTGACCGAGGCCGATCCAACGTCAATTCGTGTAGACGACTTGACGTTGGAAGACGGTTATTTTTTTGGCGGGATTTAGCCTTTATTCGGAATTTTTAGTATACGACTGTCTATACTGATCCTTTAAACCTACTCGCTATGCTCGTTGGCTATTCTGTTTTATACCCTGGACTAGTCGCGCTCTTACGGCAACATTGATCGCTGTAGGAGAGCGAGCATGGCGAAGGTACAACGCGGGCGAGGGGCGACGACTGGCACCTCGGACAAACAGCCGCGACGGGGGGCGGTCGAAAGACGATCCGGGGACAGTCGTTCTCCGGACGCGTGGCTGACTGCTGTGGTATTCAGCACGACGGAGGCAAAGATACCGGTCAATATTCGTCTGGATGCCGACATCGTTCGCTTTTTTCGTGCGGGTGGCCCTGGTTATCATACACGAATCAACGAAGTATTACGGGCTTTCGTTTCCGCGCGTTTGCAAGCCGGCGAGGTCCCGGGACCACAGCGTAAATCCGCCGAAGGCGCGCGCAAGCGGGCAAAATAGCTGTGCTTGCACCAAGCGTTTAGGTGGTTGCTCTTTCCACAATGCGGAACGGTACGTGCCAGTGTCCTTCTTGTCGTGGACCATTCCCGGTTAAACGTTGCAAGACGAACCCGGCGGCGATTTCACCGGCTTCGGCACCTTGCACGCTGACGGTCGTGAAAGCCGGCTCGCTGGCGGCACTCAATTCGAAATTGCCGAACCCGCAGACAGACAATTGTTCGGGTATCGGCAGTCCGTGTAAACGGGCCTCGACAATCGCGCCGAATGCCAAAAGGTCGGAACTACAGAACAACGACGCCGGTTCGGTCAAAATCGGCAGCATTTCCGCCATTGCGTGTCGCCCAGCCATAATCGTGCTGGGGGCTTTGACAATGGCTTCCCCGGCATCGGTGCAGCCGGCGCGACGCATGGCCGCGGCAAAAGCCTGGGTACGTTGGAGCGCACGCGGATCGTCGGCCGAAATCGTGGCGAAACGGTTGCGACCCTTGGCTAGGAAGAAGCGTGCTACCTCGCGCCCGACTTCTTCGTGGTCGAACCCGACCAACATGTCGATGGGGCGGTTGGAAACATCCCAGATCTCCACGACGGGAATATGGGATTCCGAAATCATCTGAAACGCGCCCGGTGTATGTGCCGCGCCCGCGATCAAGAGCGCCTCGGGGCGGCGCCCGAGCAGCGCGCGGAGCAGGGCTTCCTTGTCGGTGGCGCCGTAGCCGGACAGGGACAGCATCACCTCGTAGCCGGCGAGGCGCATGGCATCGGTAAAGGTCTGCACCACGTCGGCGAACATCGGATGTGCAATGGTCGGCACCACGGCGGCGACCATGCGGCTTTTGCGCGACGATAGACCGCCCGCGATCAGGTTCGGCACATAGCCCAAACGATCGATCGCAGCGCGGACTTTGGCCGCCGTTGCCGGCGATACCCGATCGGGCGTGTTGATCACGCGCGAGACAGTCATGGGCGCCACCCCGGCGAGGGTTGCGACATCGGTGATCTTCACCGGCATACGCGGGCGATCTGTCGATTCTGGGCCGAAGTTATCGGAGGGCATGTCGGACAAGGTAACCGGTTGCGCGGCGCGGGACCAGCGTGGTACGTCATCCAGGACGGCCCATGACCCGCATGCGCGGATCGGTCGGGGCGTCGGTCGGCGGGCGGTTCCGGGCCTCGCTCAGAGCGAAGGTGAACAGCCGCTCTTTCCCGAGCAGGAACGCCCGCCCACCGCGCGGGAACAGCCGCGCGATTGCGGGATCGCGGACGTCGAGGCCGCCGGTATATTCCCCGAAGGCTGGCATCATCACCCGCCGCGTGTCGGTGACGAAGCAGGGGCGGCTGACCGCAGTGCCTCGTGTGGGAATCAGGGCTTTGGGGTGGTGGTGCCCGACGATCTCCCCCGGCGCGGCACCCGCAATGGCTTCGTGCCGGAACACGAAGGGGCCAGCGGCGAATTCTGCGACGGCTTCGCCCGCAAGGCCGGCCGGCGGGGTCGGATCGTGATTGCCCAGCACCCAGACGAAGCGGCAGGCATCCGCCATCCGGTTCAGCCGGTCCAGTTCGGCGGACGGCAATCGGCCGGCGCCGTCGCGATCGTGAAACGAGTCGCCCAGCGCCACCACGGTTTTGGGCCGCCATTTGCGCAGCAGGAATTGCAGCCGATCGAGCGTTGCTTGCGTATCCCAAGGCGGCAGCAGCATGCCGCGCTTGGCGAAGGCGGTGCCTTTTTCCAGATGCAAATCCGAAACCGCCAGCAAGCCGACCGCCGGCCATACCAGGACCCCACCGGGATCGAACATCAGGCGTTCGCCCGCAACATGAATTGGGGCAGCCGTCATGCTCGGCACTCTCCTGCGTACAACACCATCTCCTGCTGCGCCCAACCGGGGGGGGATTCGCCGGTGGCCTCGGCGACAATAGCTTCGGCCTCGGCCAAAAGCGCGTCCTCGTTTTCGCCGGAGCGTACGCTCTCGCGGCCGATTTCCAGCAGCACCGGGACCGCCAGGGGCGAGACTCGTGCTAGCACCATATGCACGATTCGGCCCTTGACGCGCGCCAGCATACTGGCGATTCGGCCGACATCGATCAGGCCGGTGGCGGCGTCGGCGCGGGTGGCACGCAGTAGGATGTGGTCGGGCTGGTGCTGCCGCAAAACGTTATAGATCAAGTCCGAGTTTACCGTCACGGCACGCCGGGTCTTCTCCCCACCGGGTCGGTTGCGCTGGATCAGGCCGGCAATAACCGCGACGTTGCGGAACGTGCGCTTGAGCATCGAACTTTCCGCAAGCCATGTTTCCAAATCGTCGCCCAGTATATCTTGCTCGAACAAGCGGGCGATATCCTGCGGTCGGTTGGCGGACCAAATACCCAGCACGTAGTCGGTGGCGACGAAACCCAGCGGCGCCATGCCGTACCGTTCCATGCGCTTGGTAATCAGCATCCCCAAGGTTTGGTGCGCGTTGCGGCCCTCGAAACAATAGGCGACCAGATACCAACGCCCGTCGCGCGGAAATGTTTCGACCAATAGATCGTCGCGGCCGGGCAGGCGCGAGACTATACGTTGCATACGCAACCAATCGCTTACCTGTTCCGGCAGTACATCGTAACGCTCGCCGTTCTGCAATAAATCGCGTACCCCGTCGGCGAGGTTGGTGGTCAGCGGCATGCGCCCGCCTTCGTACGCGGGCACCATCGGATCGCCGGAGCCGCCTTCCTGACACTCGACCGCCATTTCATGCACGCGAATAAATCGCAGCAGCCGACCGGCGAACATGAAGGTATCGCCGGGGCGAAGCAAACCCGCGAAATATTCTTCCAACTCGCCCAGGATCGGACCGATACGCGATCGGCCTGCGGTCAGTCGGACTTTCAACAGCGGTGCCTCGACAATCGTGCCGATATTCATCCGATGCTGCGCGGCGATTTTGGCGGATCGGACATGCAGCCGGCCCTCGGAATCGCGGAACAATTTGCGCCATTGTTCGTAGGCGGCAAGGGCGTAACCGCCATGCTCGACATAGGCCAGCACATCGTCGAAATCCTGGCGCGACAGGGCCGCGTAGGGGGCGGCGGTAACGACTTCGGCGTAGACATCGTCGGGCAGAAACGGTGCCGAGCAGGCGAGGCCCATCAGATGTTGCGCCAGGACATCCAGCCCTCCGGGCCGAGGAGGATCGCCGTCTAATTCCCGCGCGGCAACGCCGAGGATCGCGGCTTCGCATTCCAGCACCTCGAATCGATTGGCGGGAACCAAAATGGCGCGGGACGCCTCGTCCATGCGATGGTTCGATCGCCCGACCCGTTGCAGCAGCCGAGACACACCCTTGGGTGCGCCGACTTGGATCACCTGATCGACCCCGCCCCAATCGATGCCCAGGTCTAACGAGGATGTCGCGACCACCCCGCGCAACCGCCCTTCCGACATCGCCGCTTCCACCTTGCGGCGCTGCCCGATTTCCAAGGAACCGTGGTGCAGGGCGATGGGCAGTGTGGAATCGTTGATTTTCCATAATGCTTGGAACATCAGTTCCGCCTGCGCGCGGGTATTGACGAAGACGATTGTTGTGCCGGCATCGGCGATACGGGCCAGGATTTGCGCCGCTGCTTCCAGCCCCATGCGACCGGCCCAAGAAAGCTCGCCCTCCGGCAGCATCATGGCGATCGATGGCGGCGCCCCGTCCGCGACCGCGATGGTGCGCGAGGCCCCTACGAACGCAGCGATCGCTCCGGGATGCGCCACGGTCGCCGACAGCCCCACGCAGCGCAGCCCCGACGCTAGGCTGCGCAGCCGCGACACGCACAGCGCTAGCTGGTCCCCGCGCTTAGAGCCGGCCAATGCGTGGACCTCATCCATCACGACGCATTGCAAGCCGCCGAAGAACGTGGGTGCGTCGGGGGACGACAGCAGGACCGCTAGACTCTCGGGCGTCGTGAGCAGCAGTTGCGGCGGGATCAGCTTTTGCCGAGCACGGCGGTTGGCGGGGGTGTCGCCGGTGCGGGCTTCGATGCGAATGGGCAGGCCCATATCCGTCACCGGGCGCATCAAATTGCGCGCGATATCCGTCGCCAACGCCTTCAACGGGCTAATATAAAGCGTGTGCAGCCGCTCGGTTGGCGATTCCTGCAAGGCTACTAGACTGGGCAAGAACCCGGCCAGCGTCTTGCCACCGCCAGTCGGGGCAATCAGCAAAACGCTGTCCCCGGCGCGGGCGGCGTCGAGCATGGCCAACTGGTGCGACCGGGGCGACCAGCCCTGGCCAGCGAACCAGGCGGCAAAAGGTTCTGGCAATGTTCCCTGCATGGCGCAGAATAAGCATACCCCGTTCGCCTGCGATAGGTTGTCCCGATGCCGCATCCCGACACTTGGTTGAAGCCGCTGCCGCAAGGGCTGTATTGCGAGCCCGGCGGGTTCTTCATCGATCCCTCCCGCGCGGTGGAGCGAGCGATCGTCACGCATGCCCACTCCGACCATGCTCGGCCTGGGCACAAAGCGGTGCTGGCGACGGCCGAGACCCTGGCGTTGATGCGGGTGCGGATGGGCGCCAAGCGGGCCGGCGGGGTGCAACAGGCGCTGGCCTACGGGGACACCGTGTCGGTCGGCGACGTACGCGTCTGGCTGCGTCCCGCCGGTCATGTGCTAGGCAGCGCCCAAATCGCGATGGAATATCGGGGTAGCCGCGCGGTGGTGAGCGGCGATTACAAGCGGGCGCCGGACCCAACCTGTGCGCCATTCGAACCGATCCCATGCGATGTGTTCGTCACCGAGGCCACGTTCGGCCTGCCGGTGTTCCAGCATCCGCAGGCCGAGGGGGAAATCGGCCGCTTGTCGAACAGTATCGCATTATTTCCCGATCGCACTCATGTCGTGGGTTGTTACTCGCTGGGTAAATGTCAGCGGCTGATCGCGCTGCTGCGGCGCGCGGGGTGGGACGCACCGATCTGGCTGCATCCCGCGCTGATGGCCATGTGCTCGGTTTACGAGGCGTGCGGTCTGGCCTTGGGCGATTTGCGACCCATCGCATCGGCGCGCGATCTGGCCGGTGCGATCGTGTTGGCACCGCCCGGTTTCGCGGTGCCATCCGCTCCGAAGCCGGTTGTCGTAGCGGCATCCGGCTGGATGCGGGTCCGAGCACGGGCGAAATCCAGCGGGGCGGAACTGCCGCTGATTATTTCCGACCACGCCGACTGGAACGAATTGAATCGCACCATCGACGACACCGGCGCCCCCGAGGTCTGGATCACCCATGGGTGGGAGGCCCCGCTAATCCATGCGGCCGGCCTTCGTGGCATCCGGGGCAGGGCGTTGCGGTCGATCGGCTACGGGGACGAAGATGCGGTTTTCGAGGATGCTGTCCGATGATCGAACCCTTGACCTTCTTTTTCGCCGACGATGGGGCGATTCCGAATTCGAAACTGCCGTTGCTGGTTTATCGCGCAGCAGTGCCGGCCGATCCTGTGGCCATCGAGCGCTTATTTGCTGCTAATCGCTGGTCCCCAGCATGGCGCGCGGGGGTGCATCCGTTCCACCATTTTCACGCAAACGCACATGAGGCGTTGGGTGTTACTCGCGGCGCTGCGACAGTGCT
>JBAXFK010000204.1:0-8714 GCA_037139955.1 Rhodospirillales bacterium | reverse complement strand
GTCGGTGGGTTGCCGATCGGTCTGGCAAATCGGGTGCCGCTGCTGCGCGATGTGCGGGCTGGCCAACCGGTGACCTGGGACGATATTCGCATCGACACAGCCGACGCCGCGTACCAATATCGCCGCGCCATGGAGGCCGCCTTCCCGGCGGCCTGAATTTTTATTGGGGAAAACCTAGAATGCTGTTCGATTTCGCCGACACGACCAACAAAGACATCTACAAGCTGCTTGTCGCCACCATCGGTCCGCGTCCGATCGCTTGGGTGACAACCCAGGATGTGGATGGCACCGTCAATGCCGCACCGTTTTCTTTCTTCAATGCCATGTCCGGTAATCCGCCGGTCGTTGCTTTCGGCATCGGTGGCCGTGGTCCCGGCGACGTGAAGGACACCGGCGGCAATATCCGCCGTACCGGCGAATTCGTGGTCAATCTGTGCAGCTTTGCGCTGGCCGACGCGATGAACGTCACCGCGATCGATTTCCCACGCGGCGTCGACGAACTGAAGGAAGCCGGCCTGACCACCGCGCCGTCCAAGCATATTAAAGTGCCCCGTATTGCCGAGGCACCGGTCGCGATGGAATGCGAACGTCTGGTGATTGTCGATGTCGGTATCGATCGCGCGGTGGTGCTGGGTACCGTCAAGGCGATCTATGTCCAGGACGACTGCGTGCTGGACGCGGAGAAGTGCTATATCGACACGCCGAAACTGGATTTGATCGGCCGCTTGCACGGTGCCGGCTGGTATTCCCGTGTCACCGATCGTTTCGAACTGCCGCGTATCGAGCTTTCGGACTGGCCGGCAAAGAAGCGCGCCATGGCGGGGAAATAACAAACAACGTCCCCTCTCCCCTCAGGGGGGAGGGGACGTTAACCGAATGCCCCCGAACGCGGCGACATCGTGTGTTCTTTCAGCACCGCGTCGGTTGTCGCGTCGACTTCTTTCATCAGTACGTCGTAACCCCACAAATCCGCCAAATGCTGCAACACCATCTTCGTATCGGCCTCGTCTAGTAAAACCTTATTCAGTACGCGGTGCTGGACGATCAGCTTGCGGTCGCCGGCCAAATCGACGTCGACAACTTGGATGTCTGGCGTGCTCCACCCCACATCGTACTGACGCGCGAGGGTGCGCGCGATGTCGCGGTAGCCGTTTTCGTTGTGGATAGAGCGCACTTTCAGGTGAGGAGCATCGCCGTCGTCGTGCACGTGAAACAGACCGAATTGTCGGATCAGGCGCGGGCTGAGGAACTGTAGAATGAAGCTCTCGTCGCGATAATTGGCCCAGATATCGCGAAGCACCGCCATCGCATCGCCCGAGCCCGCGATGTCGGGGAAATATTGGCGGTCCTCGGCGGTGGGTTCGATGCAGATACGTTCGATATCTTGCATCATCGCGAAGCCCAGGGCATACGGATTGATGCCGGAATAACGGCGGTCGTCGTAGTCGGGCTGGAAGACGACATTGGTGTGGGATTTCAGAAATTCTACCATCGCGCCGTCGGTCAGCAGGCCTTTCTCGTGCAGTCGATTCATGATTTTGTAGTGAACGAAGGTGGCACAGCCTTCATTCATGAGTTTGGTCTGGCCTTGCGGATAAAAATATTGCGCGACCTGTCGGACGATTCGAATAAGTTCGCGCTGCCACGGGGCCAAGCGAGGCGCCGATTTTTCTATGAAATACAGTAGATTTTCGGCTGGAAGTTGCAGCAGCGCGCGCCGACGTTCCAACGCGGTGGGGTCGTGCCGCGTTGCCGCCTTGCCAGGCAGAGTGCGCCAGAGGTCGTTGAAGACCTGCTCGTCGTGCTGTCGGCGTTCCCGCTCTCTCTTTTCTTCCATTCGCAGATTGGTCGCGCGCGCTCGGGGATAGCGATGCACGCCGTGGCTCATGAGCGCATGGGCAGCATCCAGAGTCGCTTCAACGGCGACTTCGCCATATTTTTCCTCGCATTGCAAAACATAGTCGCGGGCGAATTCAAGGTAGTTCAGGATGCCGTCGGCGTCGGTCCATTGCTTGAATAGGTAATTGTTCTTGAAGAAGTGATTGTGCCCGAACGCCGCGTGTGCGATCACAAGGGCTTGCATCGTAGCCGAGTTTTCCTCCATGATGTAGCTGATGCATGGGTTGGAATTAATAACGATCTCGTATGCTAGGCCTTGCATGCCGGCGCGGTACATTGCCTCATCGCGGGCGAAATGTTTGCCGAACGACCAGTGCTTGTAGAATAGCGGCATCCCGATGGACGAATAGGCGTCCAGCATTTGTTCGGTGCCAATGACCTCGATTCGATTGGGGTAGACACACAAGCCCATTTCGTCGACAGCGATTTCCTGAATTGCATCGTGGCATCGCTGGACAGTGGAGAATTCCCACTCAGCACCTTCGAACAAAGGGCGTGGGGCTTTCAGGGTCGCACTCATGCTGCCACCTCCGATCCGACTTTGCGGGCGAACAGGTCGCGGAACACCGGATAGATATCGCGGCGGTGTCCTACCTTGCGCATTGCCAATGATGCGCCGGATTTCACAACGGCTTCGTAGGTCTGCCACAAATCGCTGTCGCGGCGAATGAACCCGGGTGGGAAATGCTCGATGTCGCGCCCAACTTCGAGATACGCGAAGTATTGGCAGGCCGGCAGGATGGCGTTGACCAAAAGCTTGGCTGTGCGATCGTTGTCCGACGCAGTGTTGTCGCCGTCCGAGGCCTGCGCTGCGTAGATATTCCACGCCGAAGGATCGAAACGATCCGCGATAACCCGCTGCATTTCGTCCAGCGCCGTGGATACGACCGTGCCGCCGGTTTCCGGGCTGTCGAAGAAGGTGACTTCATCCACTTCGGATGCGACATGGGTATGACGGATGAAGACCAATTCGACGTTCTTGTACCGGCGCTTTAAAAAAATGTACAGCAGGATATAAAATCGTTTCGCGAGGTCTTTCATGTGCTCGGTCATCGAACCCGACACATCCATCAGGCAAAACATGACGGCCTGTGCCACCGGCTTCGGCACCGTGTCGAACCGTTTGTATCGCACATCGAGCGGATCGATAAATGGGATCGACAAGGTGCGGCGTTGCTTACGGGCGAGTTCGTCTTCCAGCGCGCGCCGCCGCTCGCCGGGGGCGAGCAGTTCGATTTCATCCTGCAAGGCCTGCAAATCTTCCGGTTTCGGCCGGTGCAGGGCGATGCGGCGCGATAGGCTGTTCCGCACGGTACGCAGCAGCGCCAGATTGGTGGGGGACCCGCTGACCGAATAGCCGGCCCGTTCGTAGCTCACGGATTCCACCGTCGCGACACGGCGCTTTGCGAGGTCGGGCAGTTCGAGATCGTCGAGGAATAAATCGACGAATTCGTCGCGCGAAAGGGCGAAGCGGAACTCGTCCTCTCCCGAGCCGTCCTGGCTGGCGTTCGAACCGCTGCCGCCTCCGTTCCCCTCGGGGCGGGGAATTTCGTCCCCGACGACGTATTTCTTGTTACCCGGCAACAGATAGTCGCGAATGCCGCCGGAGGAACTGCGGTGGAACGACGGTTCCCGTACACCTTGTGCCGGCAACACCAATTCGCCGCCGCTGTCGCCGTCTTTGATGCTGCGGCCGCCCGATGCCTCGTGCACCGATTTCTGAATCATCGAGCGGGCACGACGAATAAAGCGCTGCCGATTGGCGAGGCTCTTGCCGCCGGGATTCAACCGACGATCGACGATATGCATATTAGCTCGCCTGTTTAACGCGCATATACCACTCGACCAGCCGGCGTACCTGCCGTTCGGTGTAGCCGCGCGATGTCATGCGCTGGACGAATTCGGTGTGCTTCTTCTCGGTCTCGCCATCCTTTTTCGAGCCGAAGCTGATCACCGGCAGCAATTCTTCCACATGGCTGAACATGCGGCGTTCGATCACTTCCCGTACCTTTTCGTAGCTCGTCCAAGACGGGTTTTTACCCGCGTTGTTGGCGCGCGCCCGCAGGCAGAATTTCACTACCTCGTTGCGAAAATCTTTCGGGTTGGCGATGCCAGCCGGTTTCTCGACCTTGGTGAGTTCCTGATTGAGCAGTTCCCTACTCAGCATTTGTCCTGTGTCGGCATCCTTAAAATCGATATCCTCGATCCATGCATCGGCATAGGACACGTAGCGATCGAATAGGTTCTGACCGTAGTCGTGATAGGATTCCAGATAGGCTTTCTGTATTTCATTGCCGATGAATTCGGCATAGCGCGGGGCGAGTTCGCCCTTGATGAATTCCAGATAGCGCTTTTCGGTTTCCTGCGGCATTTGCTCGCGGCGGATGGCCTGTTCCAGCACATACATTAAATGCACCGGATCGGCGGCGATTTCCGTGGTGTCGTGGTTGAATGTCGCTGCCAGCACTTTGAACGCGAAGCGGGTGGACGCACCGTCCATGCCTTCTTCCATCCCGGCGGCATCCTTGTATTCCTGCAAGGATCGGGCGCGCGGATCGGTTTCCTTCAAACTCTCGCCGTCGTAGATGCGCATCTTCGAGAAAAGCGTGGAATTCTCGTGCTTTTTCAGCCGCGACAGGACCGAAAACTGCGCCAACATTTGTAGCGTCGAGGGCGCGCAGGGCGCAGACCCCAGTTCGGAGCGGGAGACCAGTTTTTTGTAGATTTTTTCCTCTTCCGACAAGCGCAGGCAATAGGGTACTTTGATCACGTAGATGCGGTCGATGAAGGCTTCGTTATTTTTGTTGTTGCGGAAGGTCTGCCACTCCGCCTCGTTGGAATGGGCCAGAATGATGCCGGAGAACGGGATGGCGCCGATATTCTCGGTGCCGATGTAGTTGCCTTCTTGCGTCGCGGTTAGCAGCGGATGCAGCATTTTGATCGGCGCTTTGAACATCTCGACGAATTCGAGCATGCCCTGATTCGCGCGGTTCAATCCGCCGCAATAGCTGTATGCATCGGGATCGTTCTGCGAATGCATTTCCAGCTTGCGGATGTCGACTTTGCCGACAAGCGACGAGATATCCTGATTGTTTTCGTCGCCGGGTTCGGTCTTCGCAATGGCGATCTGGCGTAGCCGCGACGGGGTCATACGCTGTACCCGGAAGCGGGAGATGTCGCCGTCGAACTCGTCCAGGCGTTTTAGGCACCATGGGCTCATGATTCCGGTCAACCGGCGGCGAGGAATGCCATACCGGTCTTCCAGAAGGCTGCCGGTGCGATCCGGATCGAACAAGCCGAGCGGGCTCTCGAAGACGGGGCTGAGTTCTTCGCCGGCTTTGAGTACATAGATGGGGTAATTCTCCATCAGTGCTTTCAACCGTTCTGCCAACGACGATTTACCGCCGCCGACCGGTCCTAACAAATATATGATTTGCTTACGTTCTTCCAAGCCTTGTGCGGCATGACGGAGGAATCCGACAATACGCTCGATTGTCTCTTCCATACCGTAAAATTCGGCGAAGGCGGGGTAAACGCGCATGGTCCGGTTCATGAAGATGCGACCGAGGCGCGCATCTTTAGACGTGTCGAGCATCTGCGGCTCGCCGATCGCGTCCAAAAGGCGCTCGGTCGCGGTGGCATAGGCCATCGGGTTGGCGCGGCAGAGGTCGAGATAATCTGCCAGCGACATTTCGGCGTCGCGCTGCGATTCGAAGCTGCGCGCATAAACGGTGAAGATATCGTCGAGCGTGTTCATTCAAGCCGCTCCATTGCTAAAGGATATATGGTTGGTCCCCAGGCAACGCGTAAGGTACGCTAGCGTACCGGGGGCGTGTTGCTGCAAGAAAAACTTGCGATGTCGCGAAAGCGCGGCAGGGCTGCGGTCGGTCCCACAGGGCAGGCGCATGGTTCGCAATCCCTCGATCGGCCGTCGGTCGGGAAGACCGACGGTGCCGACGGTGTCACCATACATGCGTCTGGTTAATAAAAGGTTAACGCAGGCAGGCTTTTTTTCCGAGGCGCGAAGCATGACTCACCATCGCGCGAATCGCTGGCGCGATGGGGCGAAAACTGCATTTGGTGTTAATATTGGCAGCTACTGGCGAAAGCCTTGGCGATTGCCTGTCCGATTAGCCGCCGTCGTTTGGCTGCTGAGTCTGGGCAGCGACCGCGTCGAGTATGCGTTGCTCGACTTCGGGGGGCGGTGCGTTATGCGGGGCCCGACTTAAAAACCGCACGGTGCGCCGCATCTGGTCGTAGTAGCGCCGGCAGGCATGACAAAGCATCAGATGGAGCCGCGCCCGCAGACGCACATGCCACGGCAGTGCGCCTTCCAGGTAGTCCGTCGCCAGTTCGGACATATCTTTGCAGGTAGGAATGGTGGCCTCGCGTGCTTGGGTTTTCGTTCTAGCGAGTGTGACTCCAGTACATTACATATGTTACATGCCTTTTGTCATCGCCTTACGATAAAGGGAGCCTATGGCTCAAAGCGAATTCGACGATCCAACCTTCCTGGCTCGGCTGCGGCAGGGGGATCAAGGCGCGTACAGCGCGTTGATCCGGCGCTTCCACGCCTCGCTGACCCGCGTCGCTGCGTCGGTTATTGGCAGCCAGGCGCAGGCCGAGGAAGTCGTGCAAGACGCTTGGCTTGCCGTTTTCAATAATATTGCTCGATTCGAGGGCCGATCGTCGCTGACCACCTGGCTGTTCAGTATCGTGATGAACCGAGCGCGGACCCGTATCGGCCGGGAGGGGCGGACCGTCGGGCTGCCCGCGATCCTAGATGGCGCCCAGCCGGGGGAGCGTGCGGTGCCGGGCTCGTCGTTCCGGCCGGATGGGCATTGGTCTGAGGCACCGCGACTCTGGGACGAGATCGATCCGGAGCGCACCGTTGCCGGTCGGCAGCTTTGGGACCACGTGCAGGACATTATCGAAGCGCTACCAGCAGGGCAGAAAGCGGTAATTCTGCTGCGCGACATCGAAGGCCGCGACGCGGAGGAGGCGTGCGAGATACTGGGCATCACTCCCGAGAACCAACGGGTGCTGCTGCACCGCGCGCGGGGCCGGATCCGCGTCGCGATCGACACGCTGACCGGCCCGGCTGCCAAAATCCCCATCGGCGCCGGGCGCGCCGCACCCGTCCGATCGCGCGACGGCGGCGGGATCGTGCGCTTTCTCGCTGGCTTGTTGTTCCCTGACGCCAACGCCGGCCGGCCGGCATATCTTCCCACGTAAGCCGGTTTGCGGCACAACCCCTGCAATCCAAAACAGGAGGGATTTCGTGTTCAGACGCCTAGCCATCGCGAGCGCTATGCTCGCTTTCAGCGGCCTTGCTTTCGCCGCCGATACACCCGGCGTGACAGCAACCACGCTGAAGATCGGCAATACCAACGCCTATAGTGGCCCAGCATCGGCCTATGGCGTGATCGCCAAGACCGAAACCGCATTCTTCAAAATGGTTAACGAACAAGGCGGCGTCGGCGGCCGGCAGATCGAGTTCATCTCCTACGACGATGGCTACGCGCCGCCCAAAACGGTGGAGCAGGTGCGCCGCTTAGTCGAAGAAGACCAAGTCGCATTCCTGTTTCAAACGCTTGGCACCCCGACGAACTCGGCGATCCATCGTTATGTCAACCAGAAGAAAGTGCCGCATCTGTTCATCTCGACCGGGGCGGACAAATGGGGCGACCACGAGCACTTCCCTTGGACGATGGGTTACCAGCCCAGCTACCGCACGGAAGCGCAGATCTATACGAAATACATGCTGGAGCAGAACCCCAAGGGCAAGCTCGCGATCCTGTATCAGAACGACGACTTCGGTAAGGATTACCCGGCCGGTGTGAAAGACATTCTGGGCGCGAAATACGACTCCGTCGTCGCGAAGGTCGTCAGTTACGAGACGTCGGACGCGACGATCGACAGCCAGATTACCGCGCTGCAAGCCTCGGGTGCCGACTTCCTGTTGGTCGCGGCGACACCTAAATTCGCCGCGCAGGCCATTCGGAAGGTACACGACCTGAATTGGCATCCGACCTTCTTCATGACCAACGTGTCGATCTCGGTCGGCGCTGTCATGACCCCGGCCGGGCCCGAAAACGGTGTCGGCATTATCACCACCGGTTACATGAAGGACCCGACCGACCCCGCCTTCGCTGACGACAAGGGGATGAACGAATGGCGGGCGTTCATGGCGAAGTATATGCCGGGCTCGGACCTGACCGATGCCAACCACGTCTTTGCCTATGGCGTGAGCATGGTGATGTGGCAGGCGCTGAAGCAGTGCGGGACCGATTTCTCCCGCGCGAACATCATGAAACAAGCTGCGAATCTGAACGATGCCTACGATCCCGTGCTGTTACCGGGCATCAAAGTGAACACAAGCGCGACCAATTTCCATCCGATCAAGGCCATGCAGCTCCAGAAATGGGACGGCAAGACCTGGGTCCGGTTTGGGAATGTGATCGAGGGTTCGTAAGGGTCGCATCGGCGTGCATGACGCGCTAGATTGCGCGCTATGCACGTCACCCTGATTGTCCCCGCCCCGTTTTCCGCTATATCCGGCGGCTACGGCTACGACCGCCGGATCGTTGCGGGCTTGCGCGACCTCGGCCACCAAGTCGTGGTGGCCGAACTGCCCGGCACCTATCCAGCCACCGATGCGATTGCCCGTGACTCGGCTTGTGTCGCGTTGGATCGGTTGACACCCGGCACGAAAGTCGTCGTGGACGGGTTGGCGCTGCCGGCTTTCGCGGGCCTCGACGATGCCTTGGCCTCGGTTGGGGCGATCGGGCTGATCCACCACCCCACCTCGATGG
>JBAXFK010000203.1:0-8759 GCA_037139955.1 Rhodospirillales bacterium | reverse complement strand
GGATCGCACATGACACACGAAACCATAACACCCTTCCTCTTCGATGGCGATATCACAGTGAGGGTGATTGACGAAAACTTCAGGCTTGCTTGGGTGACGACGGACGTTTGTCGAGCACTCGGCGTCATGAATGCTTCAGATGCAGTGAAGGGTCTCGATGACGACGAAAAGGGTATAGCTTCAATCTATACCCTTGGCGGGTATCAGCAGCTGAGTGTGGTCTATGAATCGGGCCTTTACGCGCTGATCCTAAAAAGTCGGAAGGAACCCGCGACGCGGTTTCGGAAGTGGATCACATCGGAAGTTCTCCCGTCGATCCGCCGCACTGGCATGTACGCTATGCCAGGGGGGATCGTCCCCCTGCAAAAGCACCCGTGGGGTGAATGGTCATTGGCGGAACTTCGGGCGAACATAAGCCAAGTCAACACAGCCCGCATGACGTTCAGTCGTGGGGCTGGGGCTTGGATGTGGGATCGCCTTGGATTCCCTATGCCGCCACGCCATCTCCTTCCGGCTTGGTGGCAACCTGAACTGATGCACGACACGACCATCTAACGCCTTTCGACTAAGCGAAGATATCTTCGGTGTTTTGCGGTCTGATACCAAATGCGCTACGTCAACGCTTTAGGTGTATCTGCTACATAATGCCGGATATCTTTGCCATCGAAGCCTGTAGCACCACCCAAAACCTGCTGGATAAACGGTCGCGCTTCGCCCCCAGCACCCATTCCATGCTCGCGTTCTGCCCAGTACCCTGGCTGCTGGCCCCGGTGATGGAGGACGACCCTACCCCACGCTGGCGTGTCACCCGCATCTTCCGCGAACAACCCACCCAGCCCGCCACCCTACCCGTTAGGGAAATGCGGGTACTGTACGGCCTCAAGAGCCGGGACTACACCGGTTTCATGCGGACGCAACTCCCGCATGCGCATGAATTTTTCATGCCGCTGGAAACCCTGACCGAGGAGAACAGCGAACAAAACCCGGCCTTGCGCGCGCTGGTCAAGCGGACATCCATCACTGCGAATTTCCTGCGCTGCTAATCCGCCGTTAACGGGGGGCAAGGTCCGGGCGGTCTGTAATGAGGCCGTCTACCCCCCAGCCGATCAACCGCCGCATCGCCGCCGGATCGTTCACAGTCCAGGGCAGTACCATCAAACCGAGCGCATGTGCCTCGGCAACCAAATCCGCGGTCAGCGCGGCGTGTTCGGGAGCCCAAATCGACCCACCCTCGGCGGCAACCGCGCGCGGTACGGATCCACCGAAATCTGCGGGCACGGGGCCACCCCACCATAGATGGGCGTCGCGTTCCGTCTCCGGTCGGGTGAGCCATGCCAGCCGAATATCGGGCCTGGTCCGGCGCACATGGCGCGGACCGCGCCAGTCGAAGGATTCCAAATCGATCCGCGACGCCGCCCCAGCTGTATCGACCACCGCCAATGTCGCGTCCGCCAGTAACTCGGGCGAGACTGTTCGGTCGGGAAAGCGCGGGTCGGTTTTCAGCTCGATAACGAAGCGTGGCACGCCATCGATGCGCAGGGCATCGCGCAGCGTCGGGATACGGGCACCGTCGACCGGCCGTTGCTGCGGAAATTGTGCCGCATAAGCCGATCCTGGCCGCAACCGCCCGACATCGAACGCGGACAAGGCTTCCAGCGTCAGATCGTGCAGGGCCGGCCCCGCCTCCGACAGCCACGCACCCTCGGCCCCCCGAGCAATATCGGGATTGAGCAGCAGATCGTGCGACACGACCGGCACGCCATCGGCCGTCATGCCTACATCCAGCTCGATCCCATCGAGCCCCAAGGCGAGCGCGGCGCGGAAGCCTTCGATCGTATTCTCGGGGAACAATCCGCGAGCACCCCGGTGACCTTGCAGACCGAGCGGGAAGGTTGTGGTAGAGACGGACAATCGCGACCTCGGAGTAGACAAATGGATTACACCACGCTCGGCCGCACAGGGTTACGCGTCAGCGTTGCCGGTCTAGGCTGCGGCGGCTTCAGTCGTCTGGGTCTCACCGCCGGACTAGGCGACGATCACGCGATCGGCATCGTGCGCCAAGCGTTGGATTTAGGGGTCAATCTCGTCGACACAGCGTCGATTTACGGCACGGAAGAAGTGGTCGGCAAGGCGTTGCGCGGCGTGCACCGCGATAACGTGGTGATTTGCACCAAGACATCCAAACCGGCCAGCGACAAAACCTTCGCACTCGCGAAGATCCTGGATAGCCTCGACGGCTCCTTACGGCGTTTGGGCGTGGATTACGTGGATGTGTTCCAACTGCATGCTGTGCCGCCGCAGGCCTACGACCACGTGAAGAACGAGATCGCACCCGCTTTGCTGCGGGAGAAGGAAAAGGGTAAATTTCGCTTTCTCGGCATTACCGAAACGTCCCCTAACGACCATGAGCAGGCGATGCTCAATCGCGCGGCCCGCGACGACATTTGGGACACGGCGATGTTCGCGTTCAACCTGATGAACCAAGTGGCACGCACGCAGGTCTTCCCCTATACCCTCGCACATGGCGTCGGCACCTTGATGATGTTCGCCGTCCGCTCGATCTTCGCCCGCCCCGCCCAGCTATCCGATGCCGTGAAGGCACTCGCAGCCGCCGGCTTGGTTCCGGCGGAGCTGGCGGCACGGGACAATCCGCTCGATTTTCTGTTGCATGAGGGCGGTGCAAGCAGCGTGACCGATGCCGCGTACCGATATGTGAGACACGAGCCCGGCGCGAATGTGGTGCTGTTCGGCACCGGCAGCCCCGCTCATCTCCGCACCAACATCGAATCCATCCTGAAACCGCCGTTACCCGAGGCCGATCGCGCCCGTCTGGCCGCCTTGTTCGGTCATTTGCGCGGTGTCGGGCTGGAACTGCCGCCGCCACGAGCCTAAGTCCGTTTTTGTGCGCTGCGAAATTTCCTTGCCATTTTCGCCGATCCGATCCATATAGCGCTTGTCTTTCCGCGATTGCGCGATTGGCTGGTTCGTTTGCGGCCGGCCCTCCCGGGAATATCTCAGTTGAAACGCGTTCGTCCCCATTATCGCGCGGGGCGGCGAACATTCAGGCGACCGCACCCGACCAATGGTCCGGCGGCGCTGGAGCTACCATACATCGTGACCCAAACTACGTTTGCGACCCTCGGCCTCGCCGAGGATCTTCAACGCGCGCTTATCGCGCATAAATTCACCATTCCCACCCCCATCCAAGAACAAGCCATCCCGGCCTTGCTCGCCAAGCGCGACCTATTGGGCCTCGCACAGACCGGGTCCGGTAAAACCGCCGCCTTTTCTTTGCCGCTGATGCAACACCTTACCGCCGAGAATGTCCGTTCCGCCGCGTTCGGCACACGTGCGCTGATCCTGGCCCCGACACGCGAACTCGCACTGCAAATCGATGAGGCCATTCGCACCTTCGGCAGCCAATCCCGCCTGCGCACCGTCGTCATCATCGGTGGCGCCAGCCGGTTCAAACAAGTCGAAGCCATGCGCCGCGGCGCCGATATCGTGATCGGCACACCGGGCCGCGTCTGCGATCTAATGCAGACCCGCGAGCTGAACGTGTCGAATGTTCGTCAGTTCGTGCTGGACGAAGCCGATCGTATGCTCGACCTCGGCTTCATTCGCGACATCCGTAAGATCGTCGCCGTGCTGCCGGCACAACGCCAGTCCGCACTGTTCTCGGCCACCATGCCGGCCGAGGTCGCCAACCTCGCCAACGGCCTGCTGCGCGATCCCGTGCGCGTCGAAATCGAACGGATCGAAGCAACCGCACCGAAGATCGACCAGACCGTCTACCATCTGCCCATCTCCGGCAAACTGCCACTGCTAGGCAAGCTGCTGGAAGACCCAGCCCTCAGCCGCGTGATCGTCTTCACCCGCACGAAGCACGGCGCCAACAAAGTGTGCGAAACCCTGGAAACCGCCGGCCATCGCGCCAACGCACTGCATGGCAATAAAAGCCAGCCGCAGCGGGAAAAGGCGCTCGACCAGTTCCGCTCCGGCCGCGCGCGTGTGCTGGTCGCAACCGATATCGCCGCGCGCGGGATAGACGTAACTGGCGTGTCCCATGTGATCAACTACGACGTCCCGGTCGAACCCGAGAGCTACGTCCACCGCATCGGCCGCACCGCGCGCGCCGGCGCTGCGGGCCACGCGATCACGTTCTGCGACGGGTCGGAACGCGGCACGTTGCGCGCTATCGAACGCCTGATCGGCGGTCCGATCCCGGTGGCCGAGGGCAGCGGACCGCCGCAACCGCAAACCGCCCCGATCGATCCCCGCCAAAATCGTAATCGCGGTCCGAAGCCAGCCCAAGGTGCGAAGCCAGCGCACGCGCAGCGTCGCCCTTACGTGCAACGCGGCGTACGTTCCGCAGCTTAAATGGCGACAACGATCTACGTCGACGGCGATGCCTGTCCCGTGCGGGAGGAGGTCTATAAGGTCTCCGACCGCCTGGGATTACGGGTTTTCGTCGTCTCCAACGGTTCCCGGCCGATCCGTCCCACGGGTCGGCCGTTGGTGCAACTCATCACGGTCGAAGCCGGTGCCGACATCGCCGACGACTGGATCGCCGAACGGATCGAGCGCACCGACGTCTGCGTCACGTCCGATATTCCCCTGGCCGCCCGCTGTTTGACCAAATCGGCACGTGCTTTGGCGCCAAACGGCAAGGTTTGGACCGCCGACAATATCGGTAATGCCCTCGCCGGACGGGCGGTTTCCCAGCACATGCGCGAAATCGGCATGGTCACCGGTGGCCCCTCCCCATTGACGAAGCAGGACCGTTCCCGCTTTCTGAGCGCGCTGGACAGCGCCATTCAGGCGGCAAAACGGGGGTAAAGTGCATGGTCGATCGCATTCTTGGCGTTCTCGGCGGTATGGGTCCGTTGGCGAGTGCTCAGTTCATGCTGCGTCTGACTCTGCTGACCCAAGCCGAACGCGACCAAGATCACATCCCCGCCGTTTTGTGGTCGGACCCGAGGGTCCCCGATCGCACACGCGGTAAACTGTCCGGCGGGGACGATCCCCTACCCTGGCTGTTGCGCGGTATTGCCGGACTGAAACAAGCCGGCGCCGGCGCGATCGCCATTCCCTGCAACACCGCACATGGCTGGTACCGGGAAATGGCCGAGGCCGCCGATCTGCCAATTCTGCACATCGTCGACGCAGCCGCGACCGATTTAGCGCGCATGGGCATCGCGCCCGGCCGGATTGGCCTGATGGGCACCGCAGCAACTCTGGCAATGCGACTGTATCAGGAGCGCCTGACCGATCGCGGTTGGGACTGCATTACGCCCGATGACGAGCAAATGGCGCGTTACGTGACGCCCGCTATCGCATTGGTGAAGGCCAACCGTGTGGCGGAGGCTTACGAACCCTTGGCGAGCGTCGCGAACAACCTCGCCGCGCGCGGCGCCCATGCCGTCGTCCTAGGTTGCACCGAAATACCGCTCGGCATTCAAGCAGGGCCGGCCAGCGGGCTGAATGCCCCGGTGGTCGATACGATCGATGCCCTCGCCCGCGCGTCCATTCGTTGGGCGCGCGGGTAGAAGCATTCGCCTAGAACGCCGTCTTCAATCGCAGGAAGAAGGAGTTGTCGGTCGTAGTCTGACCGTAGGTGTAGTCATAAACAGCACTCAGAACGAACGGGCCCTTCTGCGCGATTGTCAAACCGGCGCCGAAATTGGCCAAGTCGGCGTCGCGTGCGGGTCCAGCCACCGTGAACACACCCCCCAACGGGAAGGCCGCGGAGGTCACGATGCGGCTGGTGATGAGGTTCCGCACATAATAGGCATGTACCTCGGGTGTAAATGTCCAACCGCTTGTTTGCGCGACCGGGTAAGCCAAGCGCCCACCCAATTTAAGCTGCATCACATCGACCTGTTGTGCCGCCACGTTCAGATCGAATAACCCGCCACCGGACGTGCGATGCGCGTCCACACCGAGATGGATTTGCTGGAACGTGATATTCGGAGTCACGACCAAGCCGCCGGTCTGCCAGTCGTAACCGCCGGTCAGCTTCGTGCTGAACTGCACGCCGCTGTAGTCCGAATTACGCTGCGTGCCGAAGCCGACGATGTTTTCCTTCGTATTGTACCAGTGGAAGCCGAAAGCTCCGATACCATCGACGAAGAACCCGTTTTTGAACCATGTTCCATAGACACCGGCTTGCGCCAGAAGATCGCCCGTCTTGTTCCCCGCTTGATAGCCAGAGAAGCTAATGTCGGTCTGCGACAGCGAGATTGCCGCGCCTAGACGGAAATCCGGGCGAACCAGCGTATCGGCACCGGCCGCCACACCGTAGGAGTTAGCGGTAAATCCGCTTACCCCTTCTTTCACGCCTTGCGAGAACGTCTCACCGAACGGGCGTGCCCATACCGTGAAACCGCGTCCGGTTTCGTCGCCCGCCGACATGCCCCCATGTTCCAGCAACGCGTAAACACGATTGTCGATCGAAGTGGTCAGACCGCCATTATTCGTTAGCGCCGAGCTCAGCAGCGCCTGGGCGGTTCCAAGCTGGCTCGGTTGAACTTGCGCGAAGAATTGGGTCCTTTGCGCCGCCGTCATAGAGTTCAGCGCGCTGAGAATGCTCTCGCCAACGGTACGGTTGCCGACCAAGTTTTCCATGAGTGTCTGAACGGCGCCAAGTGCATTCAGCTCGTTTTGCAGCCCCGTGCTGCTCAACCCCTGCGTCGTTCCGGTCGTCGCTGCTTGAAACGCCGAGTCGATCTGGCTTGCGTTAGGCGCCGCAAAGCTGATCGCCAGATTGTTACCGGACCTGGATGCCAAGGGATTCTGGAGCCACGGATCGGCACTGTCGCTGGACACCGTCGGGGTCGGGGACAGCGTCATGCTACCCGCCGTCACGGCGTTAAACGTTACGATCGAGCTTGCGCCGATAAAGTGCAGAACGATACCCGTACCCGTGCTGGAAATCGTCGCCGCACCGCCAACAACCAATGATCCGGTGTTGGAACCGACGACGGTGATGCCGAGTTGACCGGTCGCACCTTGGCTATAGTTGCCAGCGATCGTCGGGCTGTTCGTGCCGACGTTCAGGAAGCCGCTGTTATTGACTGCTGTCGATCCGATCGTGCCATTCAGGCCGACCGTCGAGCCATTGGCGAAATTGACCACACTCGCGCCGGAGATCGTGTTGCCCGTGGGCGACAGGTTTAGCGTACCGTTCAGCAGATTGACCGTGCCGACGTTGGAAATCGTCCCACCGGCAGTGAAGATCGCGCCACCGGCCAAACTGAGGTTGACGACACCGCCAGCACCGAGTTGCCCGACGATATTGCCGGTTTGCACGCCGGCACCGGTCAGATTGTAGATATCGGCGCCCGTGCCCTGCTTGACCTGTCCGACGATCGTGCCAGCATTGTTGACTGTCAGCGGCACCGAGCGTGCCGAATTGTCGATCGCGGTACCCGACCCATTCGCCGGGCCGCCTTGGATTGTACCGCCGGCATTGTTGGTGATCCCGCCCGTAAGGGTCGAACCCGCACCAAGGCTGATGCCAGTCCCGGCCGACAACACCGTGCCACCGTTGACAATCGCAGCCACGGAGCCGCCCGACGCGAGTTTGATTGCGCCGCCCGGCCCTGTGATGAGACCGTTATTGGTAACCGTGCCGGTATTGCCAGCCACGTTGAGACCGAATGTGCCAGCGCCGGTCGCGGCGAGCGTGCCACCGCTGTTGTTTGTCAAAGTCGTAAGCGTGCCGCCACTCAGAACCGATACGCCGGACGTGGCGCCTTGGAACAAGCCGGTATTGGCCAGCGTGCCGACCGTTCCGGCGACTTGCAGACCGGTATTCTGCGCGACGACCGTACCGCCGGTATTGTTAGCGATGCTACCTATGGTACCTATAGCGAGAACTGCGATGCCGACGCCGTTCGCGGCTGTCGCCTGTACCTGACCGCTGTTGACCAAGCTTGTAAGATTACCGGTAATCCTCAACGCCTGAGCACCCGTGTCGCTGCCCGACAGAGTACCGGTATTGCTCAACGTGCCGATTGTGCCGGTGCTCGAGAGAACGACCGCGCCGCCCGGGCCGGTGATCAGACCGTTATTGGTCACGCTACCGGCATTGCCGGCCACGTTCAGGCCGTAAGACCCGGTGCCGGTCGCGGCCAAGGTGCCGCCGCTGTTATTGGTCAACGCCGCTAGCGAACCGCCGGTCAAAACCGAAACGCCAGAAGTGGTACCTTGGAACAAGCCGGTATTCGTCAGGGTGCCCAGCGCACCGGCGATCGCGAGAGCGGTATTCTGCGCAACAACCGAACCGCCTGCATTGTTGGTCAGGTTACCGAGGTTGCCGCCGGCCAGAACGCTGACGCCGACGCCGTCTGCTCCTGTCGCCCGAACCTGCCCACTGTTAACCAAGCCGGTCAAAATGCCGGCAACGCCCACACCCGTCCCGCCCGCACCGTTGGCCGAGATCGTACCGGTCGACGCATTGGTAATACCCTGCAAGAACCCGCCGGCCACGACGGTTAGGCCCGTTCCGCCCGCGCCGGACGCATCGATCGTACCCGAATTGGTCGCATTGACCAGCGCGCCGGTGCTGGCGACGCTGAGGCCGGCGCCGTTGCTGCCCGTCGATTGAATCAGCCCGGTATTGCCCAAATTGGCCACACTACCGGCGATACTGGCCGCAGTGCTCGCGCTGCCAGTCGCCTGGATCGTGCCGCCCGTGTTGTTCAACGTACTGACGGAACCGCCAGACACGACCTTCAAGCTGGTCCCGGACACAC
>JBAXFK010000202.1:0-8786 GCA_037139955.1 Rhodospirillales bacterium | reverse complement strand
AAATCCGCCGCCGAAGCCGAGAAATACGTCTTCCACCCCAGCCCCGTGTGCTCGGAATCGTACTTCACATCCTTGGTGAAAACACCGGCGTAGTACGGCATCAGCAATTGGTGGTCGTCCTTGCGCATGATGTTTTCCTGCCCGACGAGGTCGGTGGTCTGCATGCCTTCCAGCGCCAGCGCGACCTTCATCGGATCGGTGTTGCCCGCCTTGGTAATTGCCGCCATCAGCATGTCCAGCATGGTCATGAAGTTGGTGGTGGAGAAATCCGTCTCGTGATGCTTGCGCCATTCGACCGAGAAATCCTCGGCCGCCTGCACCTTCAAATCCGGACCGACATTGCCGCTATATTCGAAGATCGACGTCAGACGCCCCTCGCCCGCCGCACCGATCGCCGTCGGGCCACCGATCAAATGGGCCAGATAGGTATCGAACCGCACGTTCAAGCCCTGGCTGACGGCTTCTTTAATCAGCAGGTTCAGATCGCGGTTGTAGTTGCCGGTGACAACGGTCTGCGCGCCGGATTCCTTGATTTTCGCGACATAGGGGGCAAAGTCTTGCACTTTGCCGAAGGGCATCAGCTCATCGCCGACAATCTTGATGTCCGGGCGCAGCGCCGCCAGCCATTTCTTGGTATCGGCCTGCACGGATTGGCCGAACAGATAATCCTGGTTCAACAGATAAACCTTAGAGATGTCCTTCGACAGCGCCTTGATGCGTGTCGCGGCCCGCATTTCCACACTACCTGCGAAACGGAATTGCCAGAAGTCGCATTTCTCGTTGGTCAGTTCGGTGGCCAAGGCGCCGCAGTTCAAATAAATGACCCGATTGGTCGGGTTACGCGCGTTGTGCTTGGCAACGCCATCGATCAGCGCCGCGCCGACATTCGATCCGGTGCAGTGCATGACGAAAGGAATATTCTGATCGGTCACGCTTTTCAGCGCGATCAACGCTTCCGCCGGCTGCAATTTGCTATCGAACGGAACGATCTCGATCTGCTTGCCGAGCACGCCGCCGCGGGCATTGATGCGGTCGAACAGAACCTTGAAGATTTTCAGGAATTCATCGCCGCCCGAGGCAAAAGGGCCCGAGAAGGGGTCGATGTAAGCGATCTTGATCGTATCGGCTGCTTTTGCCGGCTGACCGCAAAGCGCGGCAAACGACATAACGGCAGCGGCGAGCACGCGGCGCATCATCGGTGTCATAGTCCCTCCCAGGGATTTGAATTTCGGTTGGACAGTAGGCAGCGGCGGAAAGCCGAGTCAATCATCCTACTGCCCGGTAGCGCGCCACCGGAATGTGCGCTTAACTGCCGCCAACCCGGACAACCGGGTACGTCCGGGATCGAAGGAAACTACCATGACACGCACCCCGTTTCTGCCGCGCCGCAGCCTGCTGGCCAGCACCGCCGCATTGCTTGCCGCCCCATCCATCGTGCGCGCGCAAGGCAAGGAACCGTTGAAAATCGGGTCCGCACTGCCGCTGACCGGCTCCCAGGCTGGGTATGGCAACGATTTCGCGACGGGCTGGCGTCAGGCCGTCGCCGATGTGAACGCGGCTGGCGGAATCCTGGGCCGCCAGATCGAGTTGATCACGCTGGACACCCAAGCCGAACCGCAATTGGGCATCAACGCAGCGAACCGGTTTATCGGGGTGGAGAAATTGCCGATGTTTTACACCGCGTGGTCTGCGGTCGTAAAAGCCCAGGCCCCGATCGCCAACCGCGAAAAGGTGCTGATGATCAACGATGGCGCCAACTCCCCCGAAATCGCCACTCTGGGCGACTACGTCTACACCGCCTTCCCACTGGCCGAGGTCGATATTACCAAGCTGGCGAGATATGTTTTCACCACGCTGGGCAAGAAAACCGCAGCGGTGCTGTATATCAATAACGACACCGGCATCGACGCCGCCAAGCTATATCGCGACACCTTTATTGCCGCCGGCGGCAAGATCGTCGCGTTCGAGGCTTACGACCCCAAAGCCACCGAATTTACCGGCATGCTGCTGAAAACGCGCGCCGCGAACCCGGAAATCGTGCATGTCCACGGCCTCACCGCCGACACACCCCAAGTCATCGCCCAAATGCGGCAACTCGGCATGACCCAGCGAATCACCAGCTACTCCGCCGCTTATAACCCCAAACTCGTGCAACAGCTCGGGCCGGCCGCCGAGGGCATTATCGTCACATCGCTGGCGCCCGGGGTGAACGACAACCCCAATGTCGGCAAATTCCTGGATCGTTGGAAGGCCGAACAAGGTCGGGTGCCGAACGGACTGCCTTACGTGCAATACCAATACGACATGGTGTACCTCACCAAGGCGCTGTACGAATATGTCGACAAAAAAGGTCAGGTAGCAACCGGGGATACCCTGCGGGAAGCGTTGCTGACCATCGGCACCTTCGATCTCCCGATGACCGGGCAAATGGTGCTCGACGGGCACCGGGTGAATAAGCCGGTCTATCTGCTGACGGTGGAAAAAGGCGCGTTCGTTCCCCTCGCCACGCTGTAATCGACCGTGTTCGAACCGATTATTCTGGCGCAGATCCTCTGGACGGGGATCGCGACCGCAGCCCCGTTCGTGCTGCTCACGGTGGGGTTTGCCCTGACCCTGAAAGTCACGGGGTTGTGGAATTTCGCGCAATCCGGGCAGATGGCGATCGCCTTCTACACCATGTTCTACGCGTTGAACGGCCTGGGCCTACCGCTGTTCGCGGCAGTGGCGCTGGGGGTCGTTTTCACCGCCGGCGCCGCTTACCTGATCGAAGTCTGCGGCCTTCAGGTGCTGCGAGATCGCCAGTCCGGCAACCTCACATTCTTCATCTTCACCCTGATTCTTTCCGAATTCATCATCTACGTCATTACGTTGGTGTTCGGGACGGAGCCGGAAACGCTGTACCGAAGCATCCTTTCCCCGATCGATATCGTCGGCGGAATCGCAATCAGCGATTGGGATAAGACCGGCATCGGTATGACGGCAATCGGGTTGATCGCGCTTTATGTCTTCATGCGCTATAGCAAAGAAGGCCAATTTTTAACCGCCGTGGCCGATAATGCGCGGCTGGCCGAATTGTATGGAATTTCGGCACGGCGGGCTTATCGGGTGGTGGCGATCGTAGCGGCGCTGTTCATTGTGGCCGCGATGTATTTGATCGGCTCGCACGGCGGGATCGTACCCAATTCCCCGTTGGAACTGGTTTTGTCGGCGGTGATCGGCACCCTGCTCGGCGGCATTGGGCGCGTATTCGCCGCCGCTTGGGCATCCATTTTCTTGGCGCTCATTCAGAGTTTCTCGATCCTATTCATCGGGTCGCGTTGGCAAAATCTGCTGCTGTACGGATTCCTGTTCGCGACGATTATTCTGTTCCCACGGGGCGTCCGCATGCCCCGTTTTCGGTGGGCGCGCTGATGGATTACCCGATTACCATCGCCATTTCGATCGCGATCTATACGATCCTGGCGGCAAGCTACAATTTGGTTCTGGGCTACGGCGGCTTATCCACCGTGGCACACCCTATTTTCTTCGCAGTCGGCGCCTATACCGCCGGCCTGATGGCGGTCGATTTCCCGGAAATCCCGGCCTTCGTCAATGTCATCGCAGGCATGGGAACCGCCGTCGTCGTATCCGTGCTGCTCGCGGGATCGTCGTTGCGCGTATCGGGCGATTATTTGCTGATCGCCAGCCTGGGCTTCCAACTGGGATTGTTGCAACTGATCAAAAACCTGGAGTTCACCGGCGGCCCCGGCGGGCTTTCGGCGATTCCCAGCACGCTGGTCGGGCCGATGCGCGGACCGGCGTTCCTGGCCATCTGCGGCGCCGCAGCCGTGGCTTGCGTGTTTGTCGTTCGCGCCATCGTCAACGGCCCCTACGGTCGCGCGATTTCCGCCATGCGCGACGAAGAACTGGCCTTCACCGCGCTGGGCCGTAATGCCATGAGCATGAAAATCGCCATTTTCGCTATCGGCTGCGGCATGGCCGGCGGCGCGGGCGGGCTCTACGCCTATTATTTCCAATATGTCAGCCCAGATCAGTTCGACGTACTCGCGTCCGCCGCCATCCTGACTATGGTCGTGCTGGGCGGCATGGGCACGGTTTACGGGCCGGTCGTCGGAGCCGTTCTTCTGCTGGCCATTCCGCAAGCGATTACATTCCTGCAATTGCCCCCGTCCATCATGGCGCCCATGCAGGGCATCATCTTCACCCTGCTCGTGCTTGCATTCCTGTTCCTCCGTCCCGCCGGTATCCTTGGGACAAAAGGGCGTCCAATATGACCGAGATTCTGCGCGTCGAGGGCCTGCAAAAGCGCTTCGGCGGCATTGTCGTGTCCGACAATGTGCATCTCACCATTGCATCCGGCGAAATTCTGGGCCTGATCGGGCCGAACGGCGCGGGCAAAACCTCGCTGTTCAACTTGATCTCCGGCGTGTTGAAGCCGGACGCGGGCTCGATTTTCCTGAACGGCAATCAAATCGATGGCGCGCCGCTTTATAAGCGTGCCCGTATGGGTATCGCCCGCACCTGGCAAAACATGTTGCTATTCCGCACCATGACCGTCCTGGACAATCTGCTGATCGGTCCGCGCGATTACCCCGGCGAATCCATCGCCCGCCTGACCTTCGATCGCGCCGCAGTCCGTACCGCCGAGGCTGCAATGAAAGACCGCGCCTTGGGTATCCTGACCCGCATGGGATTGGAACAAACCGCCGGCAGCCTTGTGGTGGATTTGCCGTTCGGGCAACAAAAACTCATCGGTCTCGCACGCACATTGATGAACGACGGCGATTTGCTGCTGTTGGACGAACCGATGGCCGGGGTCGAAGGGGCAGCCTACGAAACCATGCAGCGCATCGTGCGCCAAGAAGCCGAAGCCGGCCGCGCCGTCTGCGTTGTCGAGCACAACGTATCCTTCATCCGCGATTTGTGTTCCCGAGCGGTGTTCATGGCGCAGGGAAAGATTTTGCAGGACGGCACGGTGGAGGAATTGATTTCCAGTTCGGTCCTCACCGAACTCTATTTCGGGGTCTGACGCACCATGCTGTCCTACAAAGGGGTTTCGGCGGGTTACGCGGGCGTCCCGGTGCTACGCGATGTTTCCTTCGACGTCGCCGAGGGGGAGGCCGTGGCCATTTTCGGCCATAACGGGGCCGGAAAAACCACCTTGATGCGTTGCGCTGTCGGCGATGTCACCGAGATCGGCGGGTCGGTGTCTTATCGCAATGAGGCCATCGTTCCCGGCGCGGTATTCCGCAATACCCGTCGCGGCATCGGCTTCGTGCCGCAGGGTCACAACGTATTCCGCGAATTATCGGTGCGGCAGAACCTAACGATTTCGGGCTTGCACCACCCGGAATCGAAAGTCGAAGATATTTATGCGCTGTTTCCCATCCTGCTGGAGCGCGGCAATCAGGCGGCCGGCTCGCTCAGCGGCGGGCAGCAGCAAATCCTGGCGCTTGGTATGGCCTTGATGACCAAGCCCAGCATCCTGTTGCTGGACGAACCGTCCACCGGTCTGGCACCGATTATCGTGCGCGACGTGATGGCGAGTCTGACCAAGATCAACAAAGAAACCGGCACCACGGTCATGATCGTGGAACAGAACATTCCAGCTACCCTGGCCATCGTAACGCGCGCCATCGTCGTTAAAGCGGGACGCGTGGTATTCGACGGCGCCAGCAAAGAGCTGGAGCGGAAAGAAGACCTTTGGGGCTGGTTCTAAACAGGAGTTTCGGCATGGGCATGCGTATCTGGCACCAAAGTTTCACCGTCCTGGAAGACCTTCCAGGCTACCCCGAGGCCATCCGCGCCCACGCCGCCAAGGTGTTACGTCCCGATACTGAAATTGCCCTGCACGGACAGGCACCGGGCACCTATCCCAGCAATTACCCCGGCAACGATATCGGCTACAATTACACGTTCGGCATTCACGGCCATCAGTGGATCGCCGCCGGCCGAGCCGCCGAAAAACAAGGCTTCGACGCCTATGCGATGTGTACGCTGCCGAACCCGATGCTGCGGGAGGCACGATCGATGCTCGAAATACCGGTCATCGGCATGGGCGAAACCTGCTGCCATCTGGCCACCATGTTCGGCCAACGTTTTGCTATCATGCTCTTCATCGACCGCATGGTCCCTATGTACCAAGAACAAATTCGCCAGTACGGGCTGACCGATCGTTGCGCAGGCGTGGTCGTATCCGGCCTCGGATTCGGCGGCGTTTTGGAAGCCTACACCAACCCCGCCAAAGCCATCGAGCAATTTCAAGAATCCGCCCGCAAAGTCATCGCGCAAACCGGTGCAGACGTCATCATTCCCGGGGAGGTTCCGCTCAATCTGTTGATGGCTCGCAACGGTATATCTCGTGTCGACGATGTGCCTATCGTCGACGGCCTCGGCAGCACATTGAAAATGGCCGAATTGATGGTGGATTTATATCGTGCAACCGGAATAAAACATAGCCGGCACGGTTTTTTCAATTCCGTGCCAAGCATGGAACGCGTCGACGAGGTCGGCAAATTTTATGGGGTCGATCGCATTAAATTCTGAAAGACCGGCCATGACCGATCCCATCCAAGACTTGCTCGTCTCCCTGCTGCCCCCGCTGCTCGGTACCCTGCATGCCCTGGAGGGGATCGCACGGTATTTGCACCCGCCGCTGCAACAGTCGCTGGTCGATCGCCTCGGCGACCGAGATGCGCTCCTCCACGCAGCGAACACCCAACTCGACGCCGCCGACTGGCCGGAGCCGATGCATCCGTTCCGGGACCGACTGGCGTTGGCCTGCCTTCATACGTTACGGGCGGCACACGGTTTGCGGACCGCACAGACCGAAACAAACCCAATGTTCGCCGCCAGCCGAGCGCTGCGCCAAACCGGCCGCGCGCAGGAAGCGCTGTATCCGATCGCCGCTTTATTGCCATCCGTCAGCCGATTCTTCCTAGAACCCGGCCGAGACGACGTGCCTGCCGACACACCGGCAGGCTCCGGTGTGTTGCATGCCTCGAACGATGTCGGCATGCGCGGCGGATTTTCGGTTTACGTACCGGAATGGATAGATCGTTCCAAATCCGCACCTGTCGTCTTCGCCCTCCACGGCGGCGCCGGGCACGGCCGCCTGTTCCTATGGAATTGGCTGCGGGAAGCTCGATCCCGTGGTTTTATTCTAGTCGCCCCCACCGCGCGCAGCGATACATGGTCGCTCATGGAACCGGAAACCGACACCGAAAACCTATCCGGCATACTGGAAGAACTCGGTCGCCATTACACGCTAGATCCGCAGAGACGCTTGTTGACCGGCATGAGCGACGGCGGAACGTTTACGCTGCTCGGCGGGCTGGATAGGGACTCCCCGTTCACCCACCTCGCGCCCGTCGCGGCCAGCTTCCACCCAATGATGATCGCCATGAGCGAACTGGAACGCATACGAAATTTGCCGATATACTTGGTGCATGGTGCGCTGGATTGGATGTTCCCCGTCTCGGTCGGCCGCACCGCCGCCGGAACGCTGAAAGCAGCCGGCGCGGCGGTGGTGTACCGCGAGGTTGCGGATTTATCGCACACCTACCCAAGGGACGAGAACGCGGGGATTTTGGACTGGTTTTTGGCCGCCTAACCCGCCGCCGAGACCGCCTTGCCGCCCGATAGCCGGAAAATCCGGTCCAGTCGTTCCACCCCGAGCAACCGGTGCGCGATCAGCACGACTGTGCGGCCTTCGGCAACGCCGTTCAGCACCGTTAGGAATTCCCGCTCCGTCTCTGCATCCAGGCCGGCACAGGGCTCGTCCAAGATCAAGATCGGCGCCTGGGACAGCAGCGCGCGGGCCAGGGCCAGTCGTCGTCCTTGCCCGCCGGAAAAGCGGGTGCCGCCCTCGCCCACCCAGGCGTCCAGCCCCTCGGGAAGGGTGCGGACCATTTCGGCGATGCGCGCGGCTTCCAGCGCCGCCCACAAATCGTCGTCGGACGCCTCGGGACGTGCCAGTAGCAAATTTGCCCTGATGGTGTCGTCGAACAGGTGCGTAGCCTGGGATAGCCAGCCGATCCGTGCACGCACCGCCGCAGCGGGCAATGCAGCAATATCCGTGCCCCCGAGCAGCACCCGCCCGACTTGGGGCGCGGCGACTTTAAGCGCTAGCGCCGCCAGCGTCGATTTTCCCGCACCGGAGGGTCCGAGCAACGCGACGCGGGCCCCCTGGCGAATGTCCAACGTGAGGCCGTCGAAAACCGGGGCGCGGTCGGATGTCCAGCGGAAGCCCACGCCCTCGAACCGCAAGTGCGTGTCGGCCGGCATCGGATCGGCGACGACCGGGTCGGGCACGGGAATGGGGGTATCGGCGGCCGCCAGCACACGGCGGGCGGCGGCACCAGCGTGCCCAAGCAGCGCGCCGGCACGAGAAAGGCCGCCGATAGCCTCAAAACATGCGACCACAAGGAAGACGGCCAGGAACTCGCCCTGCCACAGTGCGACCAGCAGCGCGGCTTGCCCGCATAGGAACGCTAGCGCGCCAGCGAAGGCCACCCGTCCGGCCAACGCGTGTTGCGCGGCGAGCAATGCGGACTCCCGCGCTTGGACCAAAGCCAGCATGCGCCCCTCGGCGGCAAAGGCGCGGACTTCTCGCAGCCCAGTCAGCGAATCGAGCGCGGCAATCCGCAGCCCGCTCGCGGCCTTAGCTAAGGCATCGCCGGCATTCCGAGCAGCGCGGGCAGCGAGCCAGGGCAGCACGAAAGCGGCCAGGACGAACAGCCCGCCGATCGCAAACCCGGCGCCCCAAACCACCACCGGCAGCAGCA